>DAHUYL010000197.1 GCA_027315255.1 Solirubrobacterales bacterium
CTACGCGACCGCCTTGCGGAACACGTTCGTGGCCCAGCCGACGGTGACCGCGCAGAGGGGGAGGAGCACCGCGAATGCCTGCCACAGGGTGCTGTCGCCGAGGCGGCCGGCCGCGAGCGGGCGCGACGCGGCGACGAGGTAGTACAGCGGGTTGAGGTGCCCGAGCACGCGGAGCCATTCGGGGCCGACCGAGATCGGCAGCAGCACGCCGGCGAGCAGCAGCAGCGGGAGGTTCAGCCCGTTGACGATCGCGGCGAAGCTCGAGATGTCCTTCGTGATCAGCGCGGTCGCGATCGAGAACGCGGCGCTCATCGTCATCATCAGCGCGATCAGCACCGCCAGCACCGCGAGCCCCGCCCAGTGCACGCGGAACCCGAACGCGGCGGCGACCGCAACCAGCACGGCGTCGAACGCGAACATCATCACCATGCTCGACAGGATCGGGGCGAGCAGGATCGCGAGACGGCTCGCGGGCGTCACCCGGAAGCGCTCGATCACGCCCGCCCGCAGCTCGAAGATCGTGTTGAAGCCCAGCCCCGTGCCGGAGGCGAACGCCAGCAGCGCCAGGATCCCCGGCAGGAAGCCGTCGAGGACGTTGCCCCCGCGGGCGTAGTGCTTGAGCAGTGGTGTGAACAGCGCCAGGTACAGCAGCGGCGTCGTGACGCCGACGAACAGCCAGGCGGGCCGGCGCAGCTGGTGGGTGCTCGCGCGGGAGAACAGGAGGCTCGTGTCGCGCAGCGCACTCATGCGGCGAGGTGCCCGGTCGCCGGGCCGGCGGCGGCGTCTCTGAGCGAGCGGCCCGTGTGGTGCAGGAACACGTCGTCGAGCGTGGCCTCCGACAGGCTGATCGCGCGAAGGCCGATCCCGGCCCCGTCGAGGACGCGCAGCAGCTTCGGCAGCGCCTCGCCGCCGTCGGCGACATACAGGCGCAGCTCGGAGCCCTCGCCCTTCAGCTCACGCACGTAGGGCTCCGCGCCGAGCCGCTCGCGCGCGCTCGCGAGCGTCGCGTCACCGTCGCGCAGGCTCAGCACGACCGCTTCGCCGGCGACCCCGCGCTTCAGCTCGCCGGGAGTGCCGAGCGCGACGATCTGCCCGTGGTCGATGATCGCCACGCGATCGCACAGCGCGTCCGCCTCCTCCAGGTAGTGCGTGGTCAGGAAGATCGTCGTGCCCCGGTCTCGCAGCCCGCGGATGTGATCCCACAGGTTGGCGCGGTTCTGGGGGTCGAGCGCGGTCGACGGCTCGTCGAGGAACAGGACCTCGGGCTCGTGCACGATCCCGAGCGCGACGTCGAGCCGTCGGCGCTGCCCGCCCGAGTAGGTGATCGCGCGACGATCGGCGAACTCGGCCAGGTCGAGCAGCTCGAGCAGCTGCTCGACCCGCCGCTTGACCCTGTCCGGCTCACCGCCGTACAGCCGGCCCTGCAACACCAGCGATTCGCGGGCGCTCGAGAGGTCGTCGACGCCGCCGAGCTGGCTGACGTAGCCGATCCGCGAGCGCACCCGCGCAGGCTCGCGACCGACGTCGAAGCCGGCGACCGTCGCGGTGCCGCCGTCGATCGGCAACAGCGTCGTGAGCATCCTCAGCGTCGTCGTCTTGCCGGCCCCGTTCGGTCCGAGGAACCCGAAGATCTCGCCGGGCTCGACCGTGAGCTCGACGCCGCGCACGGCCTCGACGGGCGCGCCGCCGCGCGCGCGAAACGCCTTGCGCAGCTCGCGCGCCACGATCACGGGCCCGCCTTCGTCAAAATTGAGCATGCGGATAGTCAAACATGATCAATCACATTTGTCAATAAACTGGCGGACGTGTCCGCAACCCGCCTGCTGATCCTCGGAGCCGTGCGGATCTTCCAGCCCGTCCACGGCTACTTCGTGCGCCGCGAGCTGCTCAGCTGGCGCGCCGACGCGTGGGCGCACCTGAACCCTGGGTCGGTCTACAACGCTCTGCGCACCCTCGCGCGCGAGGGCTTCCTGGTCGAGGTCGGAACCGAAGTCCACGGCGGCCGGCCGGCGCGCACCGTCTATGCATTGACCCCCGATGGCGAGACCGAGTTCCTGGCGCTGCTGCGCGAGGCGCTGTGGACCGTGACCCCGTACGAGCCCGCGAACCTGCTGGCGGCCTGGAGCTTCGCTCACTGGCTTCCCCGCAAGGAGGTGGTCCTCGCGTTCGAGCACCGCCTCGTTCAGGTCGACGCGTCACTGAAGTCGTCGCAGTTCGCGATCGATGACCTGGCCTCCGATCCACGCAAGCCGTCCCACGTCCAGGATCACGTGCGGCTGATCATGGCGCGGCTCGAAGGCGAGGCGGAGTGGACACGGGCGCTGCTCGAGCGGATCCGCGCCGGCGAGCTGTGGTTCGGCGGCGAGCAGCCAGAACCGGCGTGGCGCTCAAATACTGGAATACTTCCAGATTAGGAGCCGTGCTAGATTCGGGCCGGTGGGTGACCCGCACGACCAGGTGGCAGTGCTCCGACGCCAGGGCGTGCAGGTCACGGCCCAGCGCCTTGCGGTTCTGCGCGCGGTGGCCGAACGGCCCCACTGCACCGCCGCCGAGATCGAGGCGGACGTGCGGGCGGAGCTCGGCGTGGTCTCGCTTCAGGCCGTGTACGACGCGCTCGGGACGCTGACCGACAAGGGGATCATCCGACGCATCCAGCCTGCCGGCTCGGCCGCGCGCTACGAGGATCGCGTCGGCGACAACCACCACCACCTGATCTGCCGATCGTGCGGCGCGACGGTCGACATCGACTGCGCGGCGGGCTTCGCCCCGTGCCTGACGCCGGCGACGGATGCCGGCTACGAGGTCGACGAGGCCGAGGTCGTCTACTGGGGGCGGTGCCCGGACTGCGTCGCGTCCGCTACCCGCAGCTGAACTGTCAACAAGCAACAAGGAGAGCAACCGACGTGGCTGTCACCGAAACCGAGGGTCAGTGTCCAGTAGTGCACACGCCGGACGGAGGTTGGCGCAACCGCGACTGGTGGCCGAACCAGCTGAACCTGAGAGTCCTGCACCACCATCTCCCCGAGTCCAACCCGATGGACGAGGGTTTCAGCTACAAGCAGGCGTTCGCGACACTCGACCTCGACGCGCTCAGGCAGGACCTCGTCGAGCTGATGACCGACTCCCAGCCGTGGTGGCCGGCTGACTTCGGCCACTACGGACCGCTGTTCGTCAGGATGGCATGGCACAGCGCCGGCACCTACCGGATCACCGACGGCCGCGGCGGCGCCGGCGCCGGTGCGCAGCGCTTCGCTCCACTCAACAGCTGGCCGGACAACGTCAGCCTCGACAAGGCCCGCCGGCTGCTGTGGCCGATCAAGCAGAAGTACGGCAGCGCGATCTCGTGGGCGGACCTGATGACCCTCGCCGGCAACTGCGCGCTCGAGTCGATGGGCTTTCAGACGTTCGGCTTCGGCGGCGGCCGCGAGGACGTGTGGGAGCCACAGGACGTCTACTGGGGCCCGGAGCACACCTGGCTCGGCGACGAGCGCTACAGCGGCGAGCGCGAGCTCGCGGAGCCGCTCGGCGCCGTCCAGATGGGGCTGATCTACGTCAACCCGGAGGGCCCGAACGGCAACCCCGATCCGCTCGCCGCCGCGCATGACGTCCGCGAGACGTTCAAGCGGATGGCGATGAACGACGAGGAGACCGTCGCGCTGATCGCCGGTGGTCACACGTTCGGAAAGACCCACGGCGCCGTCACCGCGGAGCACATCGGCCCCGACCCGGAGGCGGCGCCGCTCGAGCTCCAGGGGCTCGGCTGGAAGAACTCGGTCGGCACCGGCAGCGGCGTCCACACCTGGACGAGCGGCCTGGAGGGAACCTGGACCGCCACCCCGATCGCGTGGGACAACAGCTTCTTCACGACCCTGTTCGAGTACGAGTGGGAGCTGACCAAGAGCCCGGCCGGCGCCCAGCAGTGGGTTGCGAAGGACGCCGCGGCGCAGGGCACGGTTCCAGACGCCCACGATCCGTCCAGGCGGCACGCGCCGGTGATGCTGACGACCGACCTCGCGCTGAAGCTCGATCCCGTGTACGGGCCGATCTCCCGGCGCTTCTACGAGCACCCGGACGAGTTCGCGCAGGCGTTCGCGAAGGCCTGGTTCAAGCTGACCCACCGCGACATGGGACCGGTCGCGCGCTACCTCGGCCCGCTCGTGCCGGCCGAGCCGCAGCTGTGGCAGGACCCGGTTCCAGTGGTCGATCACGAGCTGATCGGCGATCACGAGATCGCCGCGCTGAAGCGCCAGATCCTCGCCTCCGGGCTGTCGGTGTCCGAGCTCGTCGGCACCGCCTGGGCGTCGGCCGCGACGTTCCGCGGCACCGACAAGCGCGGCGGCGCCAACGGAGCGCGGCTGCGCCTGGCGCCTCAGAAGGACTGGGAGGTGAACGCGGGGACCGGGCCGGCGCTCGAGCTGCTCGAGCGGATCCGGGCGGCTTTCAACGGCTCCCGCGCCGACGGCAAGCGGGTCTCGCTCGCCGACCTGATCGTGCTCGGCGGTTGCGCGGCGATCGAGCAGGCGGCGGCGGACGCCGGCCATCCGGTGAGCGTTCGCTTCACCCCGGGCCGAACCGACGCCACGCAGGAGCAGACCGACGTCGAGTCGTTCGCCGTGCTCGAGCGCACCCACGACGGGTTCGTCAACTACCTCCAGGCCGGGCAGGCGCTGCCCGCCGCGCAGTTGCTGGTGGAGCGGGCGAACCTGCTGAACCTGACCGCACCCGAGCTGACCGTGCTGATCGGCGGCATGCGGGCGCTCGACGCCAACTTCGCACGCTCGCAGCACGGCGTGCTCACCGACCGGCCCGGAACGCTGACGAACGACTTCTTCCTCAACCTGCTCGACATGGGCACCGAGTGGAAGCCGTCCGAGTCAGCCCCGGGCGTCTACGAGGGGTCCGATCGCGCGACCGGCGAGCCGCGGTGGACCGGCACGGCGGTCGACCTGGTGTTCGGCTCGAACTCGCAGCTGCGCGCGCTCGCCGAGGTGTACGGCTCCGCCGACGCGGCCGGCAAGTTCGTGCACGACTTCGTGGCCGCCTGGGACAAGGTGATGACGCTCGATCGCTTCGACCTCGACTGACCCCAGCACCTTCGGGTCAACCGCCGTCCGGCTCTGGACGCGCTCGCATACCCGCGGGCGCGTCCACGGCCGGAGCGCTCACAGCAGCTCGTCGACCGACGCCCGCAGCAGTCGATCCCGGCGGCCGAGCAAACCTCGGCGCGGGCCCAGCACAACGACCTCGAGCCTGCCCGCCTTCAGTTCGGCCCCGTCCGGGTAGCCGATCTGCAGCGAGTCGAGGTCGTAGTAGCTGACCGTCCGGGCGGCCACCCGGGCGCGCTCGAGTGCGCCCGAGAGTCCGGCGGTGCCCGTCAGCGGCGAGCGCAGGGTGAGCAGCTCGGCGTCCCCGCCCCAGTGCTCGAGCACGACCTCCGGACTGGTGTCGGCGACCCGTCCGCGCGCGACGCCGGAACCGGATCCCGGCTCGGTCACCTGCACGCGGTACTGGTCGGCCGAGGCCGAGCACTGCCCGCGGCCGGCGCGGACGGTCGCGGCGCGGGACAGCCGGCCACACGTGACGGCGGCGAGCGCGACGACCACCCGGTCCTGCTGCGCCTTGGCCGACATCAGCGCCACGATATCTGCCGCGTTGGCGAGGGCCGGCGCTGCGTCAGTGGTCGCGGGCAGGCGCGCTCACAGGCCGGCAGTC
>DAHUYL010000199.1 GCA_027315255.1 Solirubrobacterales bacterium
CCCCAACACCACCACCCTCCCCCCCAACACCGCCACCATCCACACCGCCTGACACCCCCCACGATCGTCATCCACTGACCCTGAGACCGAGCCGCTGCGCGGCCGTCTCGAGCTCCGCGATCGTCACCTCATGAACGGCGATGAGCACGACCGCATACACGATCAGGCCCAGCAAGCTCCCGGCAACCCAGTCCAGCGGAGACAGCCGGGCAGTGCCGAACGCCCACAGCACGCCCCCCATCACCGCAGCCGCGAGAAGCACGCGCACCAGCGTGGCCGCGAGTGGCCGCAGGTCGAGCTTCACCAGTTCCGCGCACACCCGGAGATTCAAGGCCACGTAGACGACCGCGACGAGGTCGTCGGCTATCGCCGCGCCCACGACTCCGACAGTCCGCAGCAGGACGTACGTGGCGAGCAGCCCGACACCCAGTGTCGCCGCCATCACGGCGACGCGACGGTAGGCAGCGCCGAGATACGTGATCGACAGCGCCAGCACTCCCGACGGCGCCATTGCGAAGCTGTACAGCGTGAGCACCCGGAGGATCTCGCCGGCGCTATGGTAGCGCGGGCCGAGCAGCAGCCTCACAATCGGTGACGCCCACACGGCCATCGGTGCGACTGTCAGCCCTTGGACGAGGATCAGGAAACGAAGCGCACCGTTCAAGGCGCCGCTGTCCGGCCCCTCGGATCCGTGCGACAACCGCGGCGCGACGCCGCCGGCGACCGCTGACCCGACGTACCCGAGGACAACCAGGAGTCGCCGCACGGCGCTGAAGTTTCCAACCGCTGACGGTCCGAGGATAGCCGCGATCAGGATCGAGCCCGTCGTGACGATCATGCCGAAGCCGAGGTCGACGACGAACGTGGCGCCCGCGTAGCCGAGCAGCGTGCGGACACCCACAGATGCGCGTCCGGTCCTGCCGTGGCCGATCAGTCGGCGGACCAGGTAGAAGCCGAGGCCGGCGCCGACCAGGTACCCGGCCGCCTTGCCGAACATCGCGCCGGCGGCGCTGGCACCGGACAGGACGAGCGCGATTGCGGTGAAAGTCTCAACTGCACTCTCCGAGATCGCCATTGCCAGGCCGATTCCCGATCGGCGTACCGAGGTGGACGCGCTGACCAGATAGTTGTACGAGGTCTGTCCGAGCATCGCAAGGCCGGCCCAGCGCAGCGGCTCCGCCAAGTGCGGCTCGTGGTAGGCGGCAGCGATCGGCCCGGCCGCGGCAGCGAGGCCTGCTGCCCCCAGCAGCCAGATTGGGAGCTGGAGTCGGAGCCCGAGTCGCAACAGGGCCCGGATCTGACTGCGGTCATGACGGTGGTCGGCGACGTAGCGGCCGATCGCCATCGGCAGCCCGAGCCCTGCCGGCAGCACGAGCAGCGCACCGATGTTCGCCGCCAGCGAGTAGATGCCGTATCCCGTCGGACCCAGCTCTCGAACGAGGAACAGGACGAGACTGCTGGTGAAGACCAGTCCAGTCAGCTGCGTCCCGAGCTGCAGCGCCGTGTTACGCACCGCGCCGCTGTCCGCGATGCCGACGATGCGCAGCGGCTCAGGAGCCGCTGATTCTGGTTGCGCGCCAGCCGTCAACGTCGCTCATCTCGCGCGGCTCTGGAAGGCGAACTCATCTGGCGAGGATCGTAGTCACCGACTCCCGGGAAGCGCATTCGCCGCCGCGTTCAATACCGTCTGGGCCGTGGAGCCCGCCGCGCGTTCCGAAGCCGACGCACCGGTCGACTGCTCGATCCTGGTGCCGGTCCTGAACGAAGAGCGTCACATCGAGCAGACGGTCGCGGCGATCCGCCGACAACGGTTCGACGGCCGGCTCGAGTTTCTCTTCGCTGACGGCGGCTCTCATGACCGCACAGCGGAGATTCTCGAACGTCTGAGTCGGGCCGATTCGAGGATCCGGCTGCTGCGAAACCCGCGCCGTACCGTCTCCAGCGGGCTCAACGTTGCGCTCGCGCATGCGCGTGGCCGATGGATCGCGCGGATCGACGGCCACAGCCGCGCCCCGGAGGATTACGTCGCGCTCGGGATCGCGCGCCTCGCTCGTGGCGACACGCGCTGGGTCAGTGGTCCACAGGTGCCGGTCGGACATGGTCCCGTGTCACGTGCGATCGCGCTCGCGCTCTCAGGAGCGTTCGGGCGGGGTGGTTCGCGCAAATGGCACGCGCACGGCGACGTCGGCGGCGAAGAGTACGACCTCGATACCGGCGTCTTCGCAGGCGTCTGGGAGCGCGCGACGCTGCTCGAGGTCGGCGGCTGGGATGAGCGGTGGGTCTGCAACGAAGACTCGGAGATGGCTGCCCGTTTCCTTGAGCGCCACGAACGCCTGGTGTGTCTGCCGGCGATGGCAACCGAGTACTCCCCCCGCGACAGCCTGTACGGCCTCTGGCGCCAGTACCTTTTGTACGGCCGCTACCGGGCGCGAACTTACGCGCGGCACCCGAGCTCGATGCGCCCGTCGCACCTGTTGGCCCCGGCGGTCGTGATGTCATTCGCCGCGGCCGTGCTCTCCCCGCGTCCGGTACGTCGCGCCGCACGCGCAGGAGATGCGCTCTACGCCACCGTGCTGATCGGCATCGGCGTGCGCGCGGCCGCCAGCGGCGAGCGTCCATCCGACGCTGCCCTCCTGCCGGTTGTGCTGGCGATCATGCACGTCTCGCACGGCCTCGGCCAGCTCGACGGTTGGCGGCGGCACGGGCCTCCGATCGCCGCCCTCGCCGCTCTGGCTGGCAAGCGTCGCCGACGGTCGGAGTCGTCGGCCAGCGCCACCGTGTACGCGCCGTCACTACGCGACTGACGTGTCTCTTCGTCTGGGCGTCTACGCCGACTTCTCCTACCGCTTCGACGGCGAGTCGCTCACCGCGGAACTGCCATTTGGACTGTTCATCGAAGGGCTCGCCCCGCACTGCGAGCTGCTTGTCGTATTCGGACGACTCGATCCAGGCGTTGATCGCTTTCCATTCGAGCTGCACGCGGCCAAGCTGGTCGCGCTGCCGTACTACTCAAGCGGCGCCGAGCTCGGCTCGGTGCTGCGCGCGGTCCCGGCATCGCTCCAGCGCTTCTGGCGGGCGCTCGACGCCCTCGACACCGTGTGGATCCTCGGGCCAAACCCGCCGCAGGCGCAGCTGTTCGCGCTCCTCGGAGTGCTTCGCAGACGCAAGGTCGTCCTCGGAGTCCGGCAGAACCTGCCCGAGCTGCTCCGTCATCGACGCCCGAATGCGCACCTCGTCGTGGCAGCCGCATACCTGCTCGAGTGGTCGTTTCGATTGCTCGCGCGCCGCCTGCCAGTAGTGGTGGTCGGACCGGATCTCGCGCAACGCTACCGGCGCGCGACCTCTCAACTCAGCGGTTACGTGTCCCTGCTGAGAGCAGCCGATCTCCTACCGGCCGGCGCTGACCGCAGACGTTACGACAGCGACGAGCTGGTGATGCTGAGCGTCGGTCGGCTCGACCCGGAGAAGAACCCGCTCCTGCTCGCCGACGTGTTGCACAGCGCAGTGCGCCAGGATCCTCGGTGGCGCCTCGTGGTCTGTGGAGACGGCACCCTGGCAAGCGCGCTGACGCGGCGCGCGGCAGAGCTCGGCGTGTCGGATCGTGTGCAGCAACTTGGCTTCGTCCCGATCGGCAGCCGCCTCTGGGAGCTGTACCGCTCGGCCCACGCGCTGGTGCACGTCTCGATGACCGAAGGGGCGCCGCAGGTGATCCTCGAGGCGTTCGCGGCGCGGCTGCCCGTCGTGGCGACGGATGTCGGCGGTGTGGCATCGCTCGTCGAGGGACGCGGACTGCTCGTTCGTCCGCAGGACCCGCACGCGGCCGCGACGGCACTCGCGCGGTTGGCCGCGGATCAGGCACTACGCCAGCGTTTCGTGGATCGAGCCCAGGAGCTGGCCGCTGAGCACACGATCGAGGCAGAGTGCTCGCGGCTTGCCGAATTCCTAGCCGGGGGCTCCTGAGGCCAGGGATCGACCATCCGGCGCGACGCGGTCGACCGGCCGCAGCACCACGCGCGGCGTTGCATCCCTCGCGAGCCGGTGCAGCACCGGGCCGAGCGCCAGCAGTATCCACAACGATTTCAAGTACTGGTTCGAGACGAAGAAGCTCGCCGCGTAAACGGCCACGAGCGCCAGGACGACCGTGCGAGCGAGCAGCTCCATGTCGGTCTGCCCGAAGCGCTCGAACATCCAGGCGGCGCGGATCGCCGCAACCAGCGGGATGGCCAGCACCAGGATCGTTGCCGCCGCGCCTGGGATGCCGAGGTCGACCAGCGCCTCGAGGTAGGTGTTGTGAGCAACCTTCGGTTCCCGAATGAGGTACAACGCGTTCACCAGACCGGGCTGGCCCACGTATTGGCGCTCAACCAGGATGAAGTTGTCCGTGCCAACACCGAAGATCGGGTGTGCGGCGACGACGCGTCCCGCAACAGTCCAGATGCTGGTGCGTCCAGAGGAGCTGGAGGAGGTGATCCTCTGGCGCGCCGACAGTGGGGCCAGCACGAAGAAGTAGCCGACCGTCAAGACGCCCGCCACGAGCAGCAGGGCGCTCGCACGTCCCCGCCAGCGTCCGCCGAACACGACGGCGGCGACGAGGACCGCCCCAAGCGCCAGGATCCCTTCTCGCGAGACGGTGGTCACCAGTCCGACGAACAGCAGCAGCATGCAGACCCCGCCGATCAACCGTGCCCGCGCGGAACCGCGGGCAGCCGCGATCAGCCCGAGCACCAGCGGCAGCGCCGCTGCCATCACGGTCGCCTCCGCGTTCGGGTCGCCGATCGTGCCGGTCAGCCTGCCCGAGAAGCCACTGGTCGCAGCCGTCGGGTGAGCGAACCCGTACAGCGCCGAGAACAGCGCCCCGAACGCGAATGCGCCGACGACCCAGACGAGATGGCGGCGCTCGCGCATCGCCGCGTAACCCATCGGCAGCAACACCATCTCCAGCGCGTAGCGGCCGGCGCCGCCGAGCGCGGTACCCGGGTACTGGGCCCAGGCGAAGCTGATCGCCGCCCAGGTCAGGAGGCCGACCATCGAGATGGTCAGCGCGCGGTTGTCCGCGATGAACGACCGCAGTCGCACGTGCTTGCGGGTGGCCATCTGGGCGAGCCACGAGCCGGCCACGATCATCCCGATCACCTTCGTGCCGCTGAACGAGCCGCTCGCCGACAGCACATCGAGGAACGACGCGATCGTGAACAGGACGTAGCCGATCGTCACATCGGCGATCACGACGCCGGCGAGCACCAGGCCGACCGCGGCCAGCACCCCGTACTGGGGGTTCACGCCGGCGGCCACGCCGACTAGCAGGCAGCACAGCGCCGCCGCGGCTGCCAGCCACGCGCTCGGCAGGCGGAGCCCGGCGGCCGCTACCGTCACGGTTCTCTGACCGGCCAGCCGCTGCGCGGCTTGGACGGTACGCGCGCGGGTGCCTCGGCGGGCTTGCCGTTCGCGTAGCCCGGGTAGTACCCGGCACCCGGCGAGTCCGAGTCGCCGACGACGACGATCCCGCTCGGCCGCACCCCGTTCTGACGCAGCAGGTCATCGAGCTCGACCAGCGCCTTCAGCCGCGTCACCCCGCGCCGCACGACCACGATCACCTCATCGGCGAGCTTCGCGAACGGAAGCGCGTCGCTCACGACCGTGAGCGGCGGCGAGTCGATCACGACGTAGTCGGCCAGCGCCTTGGCGTCCTCCAGCAGCTTGACCGCGACCCCGTGCGACAGCTTGTCCGACAGCTCGAAGCCGGAATGGCGCGCCGCCAGCACGCGGATGCCGGAGTCGTCGAGCAGCACGGGCGCGAGCGCCGACGCGAGCGGCACCTCGCCCTTGAGCACTTCGTCGATCCCGAACAGGTACTGGAGGTCGAAGATCGACGCGAACGTCGGTCGCCGCACGTCGGCCTCGATCAGGATCACGCTCGCGCCGGTATGGGTCAGCGACCACGCCAGGCTGATCGCGGTCGTGGACTTGCCCTCACCGGGGCCGGAGCCCGTCACCAGATACACGGGAGAATCGTTCCCGCGCCGGACCGACAACATCGTCCGCAAGGTTCGATACCCCTCTTGCGACGTGATCGAGATCTCGCTGGGGAGCAACGGCTGCGGGCGGCGGCGGCGCTCCTGCAGGATCCGAGCGAGCACCGGGACGCCGAGCAGGTCGCGCAGCTGCTCGGCCCGCCGCAGGCGCGGGTCGAACGCATGGGCCGCGAACGCGATGCCGATCCCGAGCACGAGCCCGGCGATCAGCCCGGCGATCACCGTGAGCTTCTTGTTCGGCGAGGACGGCCCCGTCGGTAGCGTCGCCGTCGCTCCGGCGAACAGGCTCGGGTTGTTCTTGTGCTGATACTGCTCGAGCTCCTGGACAGAAGTGCCGATCGCACCAGACCCGTAGCGATCGGCGAGCGGCGTACCTTGCAACTGAGCCTGCATCGACGGCAGCTGCGCCAGGATCGCCTGATGCATCTGAGCGGTCGTCACGGCGATCGTCTGGGCCACGAAGGCGTTCGCAACGCGCTCGGACAGCGATGCCGACCCCGTCTGTGCCTGGACCGCGACGAAATCCGACTGCCCGATCGGGCTCGCCGACACCCACCCCAGCGCTGTCGTCGGCGACACGTTCAGGTGAAGCGTCTTGACGACCTGCGCCGCGACGTCCGGGGTCGTCACGAACTGCGCGCCGGACAGCACGTCCTGGGTCGGATCCCCGCTCTGATGCAGGACCCCCGGGATCCCGGCCAGCACGGTGTCGCTGCCCGAGATGGCCTGCACCCCAAGCTGGGCGGTCGCCGTGTACGTCTTCGACGCGACCTCGACGTACGCGACCGCGACGGCCAGCACCAGAACAGTGCAGCCGACGATCAGCCACACGCGCTCGCGCAGCACGTCGAGATAGCGGAGTAGGCCGTCCCCCTCGGGGTTTGCAGGCGTCATCGAACCCGTTTATCGGCTGCCGGCTCGCATTGCCGTACTATGCCACGGCTGGTGGCGGCATTTGTGCGCGTGCACATGGGACCGGCGATCCCCGGTCTGATCGCCACCGGCTTCCTGGTCCTGTGGGCCGCCGACAACGGCGGCTACGACGCCGGCACCTGGTACTGGGGCGCGCTGCTGACCCTGTCGATGCTCGCGCTCGTGGCGAGCACGCGCCTCGGGCGCCGGCGGCTCAGCCGCCCCACGCTGGCGGCGCTCGCGTGCCTTGCCGCGTTCACGCTCTGGAGCTACGCCTCGATCGCGTGGTCGGCCTCTCCCGGGGACGCGCTCGGGGGCAGCAACCGGACGCTCCTGTATCTGCTCGTGTTCACGCTGTTCGCGCTGCTGCCGTGGACGCCGGCGTCCGCGCTCGTGACCCTCACGCTGTACGTGCTGGGCGTCGGCGGCCTGGCGCTCGTGCTGCTGTGGCGGCTCGCCACCGGTGACCACGTCGGCCTGCTCGTGATCGAGGGCCGGTTGGCCGCTCCCACCGGCTACTTCAACTCGAGCGTCGCGCTGTTCACGGTCCTGGCGCTGGTGGCTACCACACTGGCGCTGCGGCGAGAGCTGCCCGGCGTCGTCCGCGGCCTGTTGATCGCGCTGGCCACCGCCGGGCTGCAGCTGGCCCTGGTCGGCGAGAGCCGCGGCTGGCTGGTGACGCTCCCGCTCGTCCTGATCGTCGCGATCTGGCTCGTCAGGGAGCGATTCCGGGCCGCCGGCGCGGCGCTGATCCCGATCGTCGCCACGCTCGTCCCGATCCACGCGCTGCTCGGGATCTTCACCGGCTCGACGACGGCGGCGCTGGGCCATGCGGGCGAGCACGCCGGCCGGGTCGCGCTCGTGTGGTGCGCGGGTGCGTTCGTGGTCGGAACAGTGCTCGCCTGGATCGATCCGCTCGTGCCGGCGCCCCAGATCTCGGCCCGCGGCCGGCGCGCGATCGGCGGCACGCTGGCCGGCCTCGCCCTTCTGGCCGCAGTCGCCGGCGGCGTCGCGGCCACCCACGGGCATCCGGTCCGCTTCATCGACCGTCAGCTGAACGGTTTCACGAGCCCCGTCGAGACGGGCGGCACGAGCTCGCACTTCGGGACCGTCGGCAGCGGCCGCTACGACTTCTGGCGGGTCTCGCTCGAGGCCTTCCTGGCGCACCCGATCGGCGGGCTCGGCCAGGACAACTTCGCCGACTATTACATCCTCCATCGCCGCACGGCCGAGGATCCCCTGTGGCCGCACAGCCTCGAGCTGCGCCTGCTGGAGATGACGGGCATCGTCGGGTTCGCGCTGTTCGCCGGCTTCGTGGTGCTGGCGCTGCTCCCGGCCGTGCGCGTGGTGCGACGCGGCCGCGGGCTCGAGGCTCAGGTCGCCGCCGCGGCGCTGCTGCCTTCGGTCGACTGGCTGATCCACGGGTCGGTCGACTGGTTCTGGGAGATGCCGGCGCTGGCGGGGCCGGCATTCGCGTTTCTCGGCATGTCGCTGTCGCTTGCGGCACGGCACGAGCTCGGCCCGGCGCCGGCCGTCGCCCGGCTCCGTCTCCCCCGCGCAGTGGCACCCGTCGCTCCGGGGATCGGCATCCTCGCGGTCGCCGCCATTGCGGCCGTGCTCGGACTTCCGTACCTGTCCGTATCGGAGCAGACGATCGCGAACAGCATGCGCTACTCGAACCCCGCGGCGGCGCTCCAGCACCTCACGCTCGCCGCCCGATTCGACCCGCTGAGCTCGCTGCCCGGCCGGCTCGCGGGAACGATCGCGCTGCAGACGGGACTCTACGAGGTCGCGCTGTCCCGCTACCAGCAGTCGATCGACAACGAGCGGGGCGGCTGGTTCGCCTGGTTCGGTCAGGGCCTGGCAGCGTCCGCGCTTGGCGAGCGCCG
Organism: Solirubrobacterales bacterium; assembly: GCA_027315255.1. Classification (GTDB taxonomy): domain Bacteria; phylum Actinomycetota; class Thermoleophilia; order Solirubrobacterales; family Solirubrobacteraceae; genus Palsa-465. The sequence goes on from DAHUYL010000199.1 coordinate 8,834, forward strand.
CCTCGCACGGCACGACTTCGAGGTCGCGCTGCGGATCGAGAACCGCCAACCGGCGATCAGCGATGCGCTCGCGCGGGTCGACACCCCCACTCCGCTCACCCCCCAGCAGGCGCTCTCGGAGCTCGTCGCCAAGACCTGAGCCGACGGCCTGCACGATTCCCGGTCGCGCACCCGCGCCACCGTCGTATAAGATCCGACGATCGCTGGGGCGAGCCCCTGGCCCGAGCTGACATGCACAGAACACGAGAGGTTTCGGGGGGAACGCCATGAGACGAGTAGCGACGGTCCTAATCGGTCTGACGATCATGTTGAGCGTGCCGGGATCTGCCCTCGCCGCCAGCTCGACCTGCCAGGCCTACGATTCGCAGACCGGACAGATGACCAGCCAGGCGTGCAGCACCACCACTTCGACGACCGTCACGACGACGACCTCGACGCTGCCGTTCACCGGCATCGACGTCGCGCTGCTGGTCACCGGCGGCGTGATCCTGGTCGGCGCCGGCGTGGGCGTGCGGATGGCGTCCCGGCGCGTCCACCGCTAGGCCGCGCGACAGTCGTTCTGCAACCGGGGCAGGCCCACCAGGCCAGCCCCGGCTGGGTCACCCCAGCCCGAGCTGCTCGCGGATCAGCCGCGTGACCTCGCCGCCGTCGGCGCGGCCCTTCGTCTCGCGCATCACGTAGCCGACGAGCGGGCCGATCGCCTTCATATTGCCGGCGCGGACCTTGTCGGCCGCGTCGGGATCGGCGGCCAGCGCCGCCGCGACGATCTCGGCCAGGCCCCCGTCGGCATCGGAGATCGCGCCGAGGCCCTCCTGCTCGACGATCGCGGCCGGGTCGCCGCCCTCGGCGACGAGCCTCGTCAGCACGTCGCGGGCTGCCGTCGTGCTGACCTGCCTGGCGCTGACGAGCTTGACCAGCCCGGCCAGGCTCGCCGGGCTGACCAGAGACTGCGCCGGGTCGGTGTCGGAGCCGATCCGCTCGATCAGCGGCGGGATCCAGTTGGCGAGCGCGATCGGATCGAGATCCGACCCGTCAGCCGCGAGCGCCTGCTCGAAGTAGTCCGCAAGCTCGGTTCGGAACGCGAGCTCGTGCGCGCGGTCGGCGGGCAGGCCCAGCTCGCGCTCGAACCGCTGCGCCCTCGCCGCCGGCAGCTCGGGCAGCGCCGCGCGCGCCGCCTCGACCATCTCGGGCGTAGCCACCAGCGGCACCAGATCCGGCTCGGGGAAGTAGCGGTAGTCGTGCGCCTCCTCCTTGGAACGGAGCGCCGTCAGCAGCCCGCTGCGCGGGTCGAAGTGGAGCGTCTCCTGGACGACCTGCTCGCCGGCGCGCAGCAGCCCCACCTGCCGCTCGACCTCGGCATTGATCCCCTGGGCGAGGAACCGGAACGAGTTCATGTTCTTCAGCTCGGTCTTGGTCCCGAGCCCGCTCGATCCGGCCGGGCGGACCGAGACGTTGGCGTCGCAGCGCAGCGACCCCTCGTCCATGTTCACGTCGGACACGCCGAGCACCCGCAGAGTCGAGCGCAGCAGGCCGAGCCAGTCACGCGCCTCTTCGGCGGAGTGCACGTCGGGTTCGGTGACGATCTCGACCAGCGGCGTGCCGCCGCGGTTGAAGTCGACGGCGCTGCGCTCGGCGCCGTGGATCCGGCCGCTGGCCGAGGCGTGCACGAGCTTGGCCGCGTCCTCTTCGAGGTGGACGCGGTGGATCCGGACGTCGCCCAGGTGCCCGCCGGTGCACAGCGGCACGTCGTACTGGGAGATCTGGTAGCCCTTCGGCAGGTCCGGATAGAAGTAGTTCTTGCGGTGGAACTGGGAGCGCCCGGCGATCTCGCAGCCGAGCGCGAGACCGATCATCAGCCCGAAGTGGACGGCGCGGGCGTTGAGCACGGGCAGCGTTCCCGGCAGCCCCAGGCAGACCGGGCAGGTATGGACGTTCGGCTCCTCGCCGAACGACAGCTCGCAGCCGCAGAACATCTTCGTCCGGGTCTTCAGCTGGACGTGGATCTCGAGCCCGATCACGGGCTCGTACTCGGTCGCGTTCACGGCGTGCTCCCTCCGGGATCGCGACGGCGGGCGGGTGAGGAGTCGAATCCGATCGCACGCTCGAGCGCGTACGCCGCCGCCAGCAGCCGGTTCTCGCTGAACGCGGGGCCGGCGAGCTGGAAGCCGACCGGCAGGCCCTCGCTCAGCCCGGACGGGATCGAGATCGCCGGGATCCCGGCGAGCGGCATCGGGACCGTGCAGAAGTCGTTCAGGTACATCGCCAGCGGATCCTCGAGCTTCGCGCCGAGCTCGAACGCGGTCCACGGACTGGTCGGGGTGACGACGAAGTCGAACGACTGAAACGCCGTGCGGAAGTCCTCGGCGATCTTCGTGCGCACCCGCAGCGCGGTGCCGTAGTACGCGTCGTAGTACCCGCTCGAGAGCGCGTAGGTGCCGAGCATGATCCGGCGCTTGACCTCGGGCCCGAAGCCCGCCGCGCGGGTGCGGCTGTACATCGACACGAGATCGGCGCCTGAGTCGACCCGCAGCCCGTAGCGGACGCCGTCGAACCGCGCCAGGTTGGCCGAGGCCTCGGCGGGCGCGATCAGGTAGTACGCGGACAGCGCGTGCGGCGCGTGCGGCAGGCGGCAGGGCTCGACCGTCGCGCCGAGGCCGCGTGCCAGCTCGAGCGTCTGCTCGAAGCTGCGGCGCACGCCATCCTGCACCCCGCCGCCCTCGCCGACGAGCTCGTCGGGGACCCCCAGCCGGATGCCGCGGAGGTCCTCACGGGTCGGCAGCTCGATCGGTTCGGGGAACTCGAGCGAGGTCGAGTCGCGCGGATCGCGGCCGACCATGTGACGCAGCAGCAGCGCCGCGTCGGTGACGTCACGGGTGAGCGGGCCGGCCTGGTCGAGCGAGGACGCGAACGCGATCATCCCGAACCGCGAGCACGCGCCGTAGGTCGGCTTCAGCCCGACGATCCCGCACAGCGCCGCCGGCTGGCGCACCGAGCCACCGGTGTCCGTGCCGATCGCCCACGGGGCGAGGCCGGCGGCGACGGCGGCGGCGCTGCCGCCCGACGAGCCGCCGGGAACGCGCGTCTCGTCCCACGGGTTGCGGACCGGACCGAAGCCGGAGTTCTCGTTCGAGGAGCCCATCGCGAACTCGTCCTGGTTGGTCTTTCCGAGCAGCGGCGCGCCGGCCTGCGCCAGCCGCCGGACGACGGTGGCGCTGTACGGCGGCCGGTAGCCCTCGAGGATCCGCGAGCCCGCCTGGCTCGGCACCCCTTCGGTGCAGAACAGGTCCTTGACCGCCAGCGGCACCCCGCCGAGTGGGCTGGAGGTGGCCGCCGGCTCACCGGCCGGCGGCCCGGCCGGGGTCCGGTCGCTGACCCAGAGGTAGGCGTTCAGCGTGTCGGCCGCCGCCCGCGCCCGGTAGGTCTCGAACAGCTCGCCCGGGTCCAGCTCGCCCGCGTGAACCGCGGCCGCGGCCTGCGAGGCGGTCAGCTCGACGATCTCGTCGCTCATTCGCCGCCCGCGCCCGGGCTCGGGACGCCGAAGCCGCCCGCGACCGGCTCGGGCGCGGACCTCAGCGCCACCTCGCGCGGGAGCGAGGACGTCGGCTCGTCGGCGCGCAGTGCGTTGACGACGTCGACCACGTGGGAGGTCGGCGGAACGCCCTCGAGGTCGAGCTCGCGGATCTTCTCGATGTGGTCGAGCACCTTCGACAGCTCGACCGCCATCCGCTCGGCCTCGGCGTCGCTCAGCTCGAGCCGGGCGAGCCGGGCAACGTGGTCCACCTGGGCGCGTTCCAGCACCTGCCGGATTCTAGGAGGCGAGGGTCTCGATCTGCTGTGGCGCGTCGTACGCGGCGATCCCGTCCGTGCGCAGCGACAGGTACGCCCCCACCAGGACCGCAACGGCAAGCACGAGCTCGGCATAGGCGGCCGGCTTCGCCGTGGTCGCACGCCCGGCGCCGGCGATCACCTGCGGGTGGTCGAGCAGCACCCGGATCAGCAAGCCGAGCGTCAGCGCCAGGCTGAGCGGCAGCTCGATCATGACCGCTGACACCGGGAGCGCCGGCGCGGCGCGTGTCGCCTGCAGCAGCCATGCCGCGACCCCGAGCACGCCGACGAGGACTGCCAGCGGGCCGAGCACGCCCAGGCTGTTCCAGCCGTTCTCCTGAACCTCGCCGCCGTACTCACTGGCGGTCGCCGCCAGTCGCCCGGACACCCCGAACCACGGCAGCGCAAACCGCACGACGAGCAGTGCGAGTGCCGCCACGCCGACGATCCATTCGGCGGTTCGAAGCCGCGACAGTCGCATCAGCGCTTCGTGATCGGCGCAAGCTCGGCGACCAGCTTGCGTTCGGAGGCGTCGCGGCTGAACCGGATCACGACGATGCCGCCGGGCTCGAGCCCCGTCACCACCCCCTCGCCGAACGACGGGTGCGCAACGTCGTCACCGAGGCGGAACAAGACCTGCGGCGGAGGCGGCGCCGGCGGCCGCGGCGGCCCCGCCGAGATCGCGGACTCAGCCTCCCGCGCCCAGTGCGTGAGCCGCTCGCGAAAGCCGCCCGGGGCACGCGAGCGGCTCTGCCCGTCGGTCAGCTTCGCCGGGATCTCCGCCAGGAAGCGGCTCGGGAGCGCGTAGCTGCGCGCGCCGAACACGGTGCGCTGGCGCGCATGGGTCAGGTACAGGTCGCGCTGGGCGCGGGTGATCCCGACGTAGCAGAGACGTCGCTCCTCCTCGACCTCGCCGGCCTCGAGCGCGCGCGAATGCGGGAACACGCCGTCCTCGCAGCCGATCATGAACACGATCGGGTACTCGAGCCCCTTGGCGTTGTGGAGCGTCATCAGCGTGACGAGGCCATCGTCGTCGGTCCGCTCGTCGGCGTCGGCGATCAGCGCCACCCGCTGCAGGTACTCGGCGAGCGTGTGCTCGGCGGCCGTATCGCCGTCGTATTCGGAGGCGCCGTTGACGAGCTCGGCGAGGTTCTCGATCCGCCCCTGCGCCTCGATCGTGCGCTCGGCCCGCAGCGCCTCGAGGTAGCCGGTCGCCTCGAGCAGCTGTTCGAGCAGCTTCGCGACCGGGATCCCCGACTCCGCGCGCTCGCGGAGGATCCGCATCGTCGCCATGAAGCGGCCGATCGACTTGACCGCGCCTGCACCGAGCGTCGGAACCCGCCCGGGCTCGAGCGCCGCGTCCCAGATCGGCTGCCCGAGCGTGTTCGCGTGTGCCAGCAGCTTTCCGACCGAGGCGGTGCCGATCCCGCGTTTCGGCGAGTTGATGATCCGCGTGAACGCGCCGGTGTCCTGCGGGTTGACGATCGCCGTCAGGTACGCGAGCGCATCCTTGATCTCCGCGCGCTCGTAGAACTTCGTCCCGCCGATCACCTGGTAGGCGATCTCCGCCCGTCCGAGCGTCTCCTGCAGCACGCGCGACTGCGCGTTCGTCCGGTAGAAGACGGCGATCTCGCGTCGCGAGATCCCCTCGTCGACGAGCCGGTCGATCTCGGCGGTGACGAACCGCGCCTCGGCGTGCTCGTCGTCGAGCTCGCGGACCTTGATCGGGTCGCCGGCGCCGAGCTCGGTCCACAGGTGCTTGGCCATCCGCCCCCGGTTGTTCGAGATCACCGCGTTGGCCGCCTCGAGGATCGTCTCGGTCGAGCGGTAGTTCTGCTCCAGCTTGACCACGAGCGCGTCCGGGAACGTGTCCTGGAACTCGAGGATGTTGCGAATGTCCGCGCCGCGGAAGCCGTAGATCGACTGACTGTCGTCCCCTACGACCATCAGGTTGCGATGCTCGCCGGCCAGCAGCTGGAGCCACTGGTACTGGACCCGGTTGGTGTCCTGGTACTCGTCGACGAGCACATAGCGGAAGCTCTGCCGGTAGCGCTCCCTGACCTCCGGGTACAGCGTCAGCAGGTCGACCGCCCGGACCAGCAGGTCGTCGAAGTCCATCGCGTTCGACGAGTGCAGGGCGGCCTGGTAGCCGGCGTACGCGTCGGCGACGATCTGCTCGAACACGGACCCGGCCTGCACCGCGTAGCTGTCCGGGTCGATCAGCCTGTTCTTGGCCTCGGAGATCTGCGAGTGCACGGCCGCCGGCGTGTAGCGCTTGACGTCGATCCCCGCCTCCTCGAGGCAGCGCTTGACGAGCCGGCGCGAGTCCGCCTGGTCGTAGATCGTGAAGCCCCGGGTGTAGCCGAGACTGTCGGCGTGGGCGCGCAGCATCCGCGCGCAGGCCGCATGGAAGGTCATCACCCACATCGCGCGCACGCGGCGGCCGACCAGCAGCTCGACCCGGTCCCGCATCTCGCCGGCGGCCTTGTTCGTGAACGTGATCGCGAGGATCTCGCTGGGCTTGGCGGCGTCGGTCGCGACCAGGTACGCGATCCGGTGGGCGAGCACCCTCGTCTTGCCCGAGCCGGCGCCCGCGAGGATCAGCAGCGGCCCTTCGCCGTGCGTCACGGCGGCCCGCTGGGGCTCGCTGAGGCCGGCCAGCAGCTCCTGCAACTGCTCGTCGGTGTCGGTGCTGGTCGTCGCGGCTTCCGCGCTCATCGGTCCACTCAGACGGTAGCGGCCGGGCAGGCGGTCACACCGCGGGCCGGGTGCGCTCGCAGCGCGCCACCGGGCACGGGGTAGGATCGGTGCGTAGGTGAAGGTGACTGAAACCACGCCCAGGCCGATGGTCGTCAAGGACGTCAAGGATCAGTGCGAGCGGGTCGCCGCGAGCGCCCGGCGGGTGCGGATCGAGCGCGAGCAGATCCCCCTGTACGCGGCATCCTTGCCCGCCGGCGCCGCCGCCGCCGGCGAATTCGTCCAGGGATCCGAGGAGCGCGAGCAACTTGCCGCCTTCTGGCTCACGCTCGACGCGATCAACTTCGGCTCGGGGTGGTTCCCGACGCTACGCAAGGCCCCCGGTCGCAGCGGCTACACGACCGTCGCCGACGGCATCCGCCGCCGGTTCGAGCGGCGCGGCCCGTGGTCGGCGCTCGAGCTGAGCCTGATCACCGGCCGCGAGCTCGCCTGGTTGCTGCGCCAGGATCCCGCGCACGAGTTGCCTGAGCTGTTCGCCTGGTCGCTGCGCGACCTCGGCAACCACCTGCTGACCGAGTACGGAGGCTCGTTCGCGCGGGTCGTGGATGCCGCCGCGGGCTCGGCGGTCCGGCTCGTCGAGACGCTCGCGGGCTGGCATTCGTTCGCGGACAGCTCGCTGTACGAGGGCGAGCAGGTCCCGTTCCTGAAGCGCGCCCAGATAACCGCCGCCGACCTCAGCCGGGCCGGGGTGGCACGCTTCCGCGACCTGCACGAGCTGACGATGTTCGCCGACAACCTCGTGCCGCACGTGCTGCGGCTGGACGGGATCCTCACCTTCGATCGCCGGCTGGTCACCCGGATCGAGCGCGAGGAGCTGATCGAGCACGGCTCGCCGGAGGAGGTCGAGATCCGCGCCTGCGCCGTCCACGCGGTCGAGCTGATCGTCGCGGCGATGCCTGAGACGGTCACGGCCGCGGCCGTCGACCAGCTGCTGTGGCACCGCGGCCAGGGACCGGTCTACAAGGCCTCGCCGCGGCACCGCTCGCGCTGCACGGCGTACTGAGCTGAGGCTTCCTGCCCCGATCACCGTCGCGCCGTCGTGTCAGTACCGCGGCGGCTCGTGCTTCGCTCCTGGATCAGGCAGCGCGAGCCAGCTCGGGCAGCGCTCTTCCGAGCACGACGCCTGCCGGCCCGAAGGTTCGTCAGCTCGCTTCTACGACGATGATGTCGCCGACGTTGCTCTCGAGCCGCATCTGCTTGAGCGGCGCGTACTCAGGTGACTCGTACCAGGCGTTCAGCGCCTCGATGTCGTCGAACTTCAGGATCGTGACCGACTGGGGCTGCCATTCGCCCTCGAGGACGTGGACCGCTCCACGGGCGGCGAGCACCTCACCGCCGAACTGGCGGATCTGCGGCACGGCTTGCCGGCTGTACTCACGCGACTTGTCCTCGTCGGTGATCTCCTTGCGGGCGTAGATGAAGTAAGCAGCCATTGCAGTCCTTTCCAGTCAAGTGCCCTGCTGGTGCGTGTCCGGGTGACGCCGCGACCGGGGTCCCACGACGGCTGTTCCCCGCGGCCAAGGTTATTCCTTTTGCAGGTGTGCCGAGCAGCATTCCGTGTCGAACATCAGCGGGCCGCGTGCCGCGTACTGATGTCATGCTTCTCACCATGAGCGTCGGGGCGGCTCGATGACCGGCGGGGTAGTGGTCTCGCGTGATGGCGTGAGATGGCCGTAAAGGCTTGCTTGAACGGCGGACGTGCGCGCAGTGAGCACCCCGGTGTGCCGCGAACTCCGAGTGAGCTCGCTGCCGCCGCCGTCGCTGTGCGGCGCGCCGGGGCGTTTGCTGTGCATATCCATCCTCGCGACGCTGGCGGTGCTGAGACGCTCGAGGCCGATGCATGCGATGCTGCTGTTGCAGCGATTCGCAGGGCGGCTCGTGGGTTGCCGGTTGGGCTCTCGGCCGCCGAGTCGATCGAGCGTGACCCGTTCGTTCGCGCGGCGGCGATCAAGACCTGGCGAGAACCGCCGGACTTCGTCTCGGTGAATCTCTCAGAGCTTGGGTGGGCGGGGATCGTCCGGGCTGCGCTTCGCGCCGGCATCGGCGTCGAGGCGGGGCTTGGCACAGAAGCCGATGCCGAGGAACTGGCGCGCAGTCCGTTCGGGCACCAGATCGTGCGGGTGCTTGTCGAAGTGGACGGTGGCGCTGAGGACGCTCGTGCTGTCGCGCAGCTGGTGCCCGCAGCAGTGCCGCAGCTCTGGCACGGCTACGGACCGCGGACGTGGGAAGTCATCGCATCAGCTGCCGCCGCCGGACACGACGTGCGTGTGGGACTCGAGGACGTCCTCACGTTGCCGGACGGCAGCAATGCACCGAGCAACGTCGAGCTCGTCACGGCCGCGGTGCAGCTGACCGCGCACCGGTCCTGATGTGCCGTTTGGCGCAGCCGGGTCACGAGCCGCATCGGAGCGGACGGCCGCAGACCCCGACGCCGGAGCCGCCTACTGACGCCGGAGCTGTCGGGAGCTTGAAATCCCACGGTGCACGTTCCGTTCCGTAAGCTGCGCCGGCGCCGATGGCCGCGACGACCGGTATCGCGTTGGAGCTCGGTTGGATGATGGCGGAGCTGTATGACCACGATTTCGTGATCGATTCCCCGCCGCCCGACCCGCCGGCGCGCGGCCCAGGTGACCCACCGCGGCGCTTGCCCGGCATCAGTCGGCTCACCCCCGCGCAACGCTTGCAGATGCGTCTGGAGAAGATCGATGCCGCGCTGGCAATGCTTCGAGCGACGTTCGCGGCAGCTGGGGTGACCGCGCCGCGTACACAGCCAGTGCGGGCGCAGTTCACCGCCGAGCAGCTTGATGTCGGGCTGGCTCAGCGGGCGATCCGCACGCTCCACGCCTCGATCCTCACCGGGCTGACGGCCGCCGACCCAAGCCTGGGGAAGGCGTACGGTCTCGGGCGCGCGCTGGCCGACAGCTGCCAGCAGGCCGATGACCGTGCGGCGCTGAAGGAACGCTTCGCCCACTACCGGTTGGAGACAGTGCGAGGGTGGCTGCACGATCTCGCATCCGCGCTCCCGGCGCACACGGCCAAGGGCGTGCTGATGTCGCTGACGCGCTGGGAGGCGTGGGCCGCGAACGCGACCCGCCAAAGCGATGAGCGGTTTGGATCTGCCCGACCCTCGATCAACGCGATCGTGCGCCGGCAGGGAGAAATGTGGCGCAGCGTCCTGTGCGGCGAGAAGGACCCTCGCGATCAACTTACGCCCGACGACTACGCCGACGCTGCCAGCACGGTCGCCCGCCGCGGCTTCCAGCTCGGTCGCTCTGTCCTGTCCCGGTACGCGTGGATCGTCGTGCTGTTGCTCGCAGCGGTCGCGCTCGTCGTCCTGTTCGTCGTCCAGAACCCAACCTCACGGCTGGTGACAAGCGTCGCTGCCGCCGCGACAGCGCTGGGAATCACCTGGAAGGGCGTCGGCTCGGTCGCCGAGAAGCTCCTGCGCGCTGTCGGTGAGCCGCTGTGGGGCGCCGAGCTCGATGCCGCCGTCAGCGATGCGATCACGTTCCTACCAACGATCCCTATCGCCGAACCCGCCGCTGACCTGCTGCTACGGACTCCCCAGTACCTACGCGCATGCGCGATCGTTCAACAGACGTGGCCGGTGAACCAGACTCGACTCAGCGACGCCCTGAGGCGCTGGCCGGGCCCGAGCGCCGAGCGTCTCGGCTGGACCGACTACGTATCGCGCTCGCGACGCCCGTGGCGCGCCCCCAGCGGCGAAGAGCTGAGCTACTGGCTCGCCTGGGCCAGCACCGCCGGATTCCTCCGTTCCAGCGAACAGCAGGGCAACTACCGACTCGGGCCGGAAGGCGAACGGCTCACCGGCATCCCGGCGAACGCCACCGGCGCGGCCCGAGCGGCAATCACGGCCGCGCGTCCAAACACGCCGCTCCATTGACGGCCTTCAACGAGGGGTCCTTGCCCCGCACGGATCCGCCTGACATCGATCGCAGAGCCGGTTGGCAACTCGGAGCGCGCTCGAGCGCCAGCGAAGCTGCACGGTGACCGCGCAACGAGAACGATCGCCATCCCGGTGTCGCTCCCGGTGGGGCAGCGAGATCGCCCGCGCGGCCGCCACCCCTCGCTGCCGCTCGTGGCTGCCTCTAACGCCGGATGGGCGATGAAAGGTCGCCTCCGAACTGGGGACGCGGCTTGACGCACCCTGCGAGTACGGGAAGATCGTCTTTGTGGTCTCTCGTCCTCGGGATTGAGACAGCCGCGCCGGACTGCGGGGGCGACGGCTGCGATCCACCCGGGCCCGTGTCGGGGGGTGGGCGCGGGATCGCCACGATGCGGCCGTCCTCAGTCTCGCCAGTCGAAGGTGACCATTGCGCCGGCTGGCAGCGTGTAGGTGAAGGACAAGTCGTGCCAGGCGACGGCGAAGGTGATCGGCTGCGAGGCGTTGTTGTAGGCAATCAACACTCTGGTGCCGTCTGGGTTTACGAACGCGACGTCGTCGAGGCCTGCGGCGATGAAGTTCACGCGGGGTTTGACGTAGGTGTAGGTGACGAAGTTGTTGGAGGCGACTCGTTGGGCGCCCGGGTCGACGAACCGGCTGGCTTGTCCGAGCTGGTAGAAGGCGCGCGTGAACACCGGCGGGGCAGGCTTCTCGTTGATCGTGACGAGCCCGTAGCAGCCGTAGCAGCCTGTATTGGGCTGCTGCACGGGCCCACCGTCGGGATCGAGCGCGAGATTCCAAAGCGCAACGGTGCTGGCCCAGTCACGCAGCGAAGAGATCACGACCTCGGATGTCGGGATCGCGCTGATGCCGGGCGAGCACTCGTCGACGATCTCGTCGTACTGCGGAGCCTGCTGGTGTAGCGAGGCCATGACATCGGGGCTTCCGAAGTAGCAGTGCCACGCGAGACCGGACAGGGCCTGACGGGCGGGTCCGCTGATCGCCTCCTCCGCGAGCAACGAAGTCCCCCATCCGTAGTCCTCGCCGTACAGCTTCAGGTGCGCTTGAGCCCTCGCGAGCGCCGGCTCGAGATCCTGGTTGATCCAGATCGCAAGACTTGAGGTCGTTATGTTCAACCCGGGGTAGTCACTCGGGTTTCCGGGCTCGTTCGCGGGTGTCATCGCCTCGATCGGGACGCCGGCGGCCGCGTATGCCTGGATGAACTTGACGATGTACTCCGCCCACGGCCAGTACGCGCCCGCGTTCAATGTGCCGTTGCCGTCGAGATCGTCGAGCGCGTCGTTGCCCTTCATCCATGCCGGCGGTGACCACGGGCTGGCGAGGAACTCGATCCGGTGGTCGGCCGCCAGCGCCTGCGTCAGCGCCGGCAGGATGTACGCCTTGTCGTGCGCGATCGAGAAGTCCTTCAGTTGCGGATCGGTCTGTCCCGGCGGGAGGTCGTCGTAGCTGTAGGGCTTGCCGCCGACCGTGAAGTCGGAGGCACCGATCGGCACCCGCACGAAGTTGAGGCGGATCCCGTTCGTCCCGAACAGCGCGCTCATCACGGCCGAGCGCTCGGCGGCCGGCAGCATGCGTTCGATCAACCATGCCGAGCTGTCGGTCATCGCCGCACCGAACCCATTGATCTTCTGGTAACCCACCGCGTCGTTGACGGTGATCACGGGAAGCCCGTTGGCCGGGGCGTCATGTGCGAACCAGCGATCCGGCAGCACCGTCAGGTGCTCAGACAAGCTCGCGTTGGTCTGCACCACCCCGACCGCGGACGGGCCGGTCTCGTACTGCGCGGCGGAGGTCGGAAGAACACCCAGAGCGAACACCAACACCGAGACGGCGACGAGCCTCACCAACCACAGACCATCAGCACCTCTCCAGAACCGCCTCACCAACAAGCCTCACCCTCTCTCGCTCCGGGACGCCCATCCGAGCCAGCACATCTCCACGACTTGGTCGTCGGCTCGAGCCGAATCCCTGAGGAAGCCCAACGCGAGCACCCTAACCGATGATCGGTCAGATCGGCGAAAGCAGCATCGCAACTCACGCCACGAGCGCGCCGAGCTGTCGGATCGCACCGGGTCCCGCAAGCAATGGCCTGGCCCTCCGAACGTCGCCGAGGCGCGACTTGGACGACTGCAGGCTGGCTGGCGGATGCATCAGCGTGCTCGCTCACGAGTCCGGTCTGCCGAGAAGCGGAACCTCGCCGTACCGATCGTCCGCTCCGGCTGTCTCCACGTGCTGAAAGTGATCGTGAGCATCCCGCGCACTGTGTGCCGGATGCGAGCAACGCCTTCGCGACTCGTCACGCGGCGGTTCGCGTCGGCGAGACCGGGCAAGGCGCCACCGTGATGTCATAGGTGGGCCGCGATCAGTCGAGCGCGTCGTCGGTGAGCTCGAGTTTCTCG
>DAHUYL010000214.1 GCA_027315255.1 Solirubrobacterales bacterium
CAGCTCGACCCTGCCAGGCGCCCCCGCCGCGCCGGGTCGGCCGGCGGGGCCCTGCGGACCGGGCGGGCCTGCCGGACCGGCGGGGCCCTGCGAGCCACCAGAGCCAGGCGGACCGCTCGGCCCGGTCGCTCCCGCCGGGCCCTGCGAGCCTGCCGGGCCCTGCGAGCCTGCCGGGCCCTGCGAGCCTGCCGGGCCCTGCGGGCCGGTCGGGCCGCTGTTGGCCGGCACCCCCGCTCCCGTCAATGTCAAGGTCTGCGGGCTGAAGGCCGTGTTGTCCGGAAGGTCGAGCGTCGCAGTCCGCGCCCCGGCCGCCGCCGGCGTGAAGCTGATCCACACCTCACAGCTCTGGTCGTAGGCCAAGGCAGTGCCCGCACAGCCATCGGCGGTGATCTGGAAATCGCCCGGGTCTGAGCCCGCGATGCTCGCGGCGGAGAGCCGCAACGTCTGCACCCCCACGTTCGTGACCTCAACCGGCTGGAAGGCCGAGGTCTGCCCGACCGTCCGATCGCCGAATTCGCCGCCGGTCAAAGAGCCATCGGGCGCTGACTCGAACACCTCAGCGCTCGACAGGTTCGTGCCGCTGTTGAAGCCGCCGGCGATCAGCACCCGCCCGTCCGGCAATGCCGCCGCCACGTCAAACTCGCGCCCGGTCGTCATCGAGCTGGACAGCGCCGTGAAAGCGTTCGTCGAGGGATCGAACACCTCAGCGCTCGACAACGCTTCCGGGCTGCCGGCGCCGCCCGCGATCAGAACCCGCCCGTCGGGCAATGCCGCCGCCACCGAATACTCGCGCGCGGCCGTCATCGGAGCGGACAGCGCGGTGAACGTGTTCGTCGAAGGATCGAACACCTCGGCGCTCGACAAGTCCGAGGTGCCGCTGTTGCCGCCGGCGATCAGCACCTCCCCGTTCGCCAGGACCGCCGCCACCGCCGCTACGCGCGGGGTCGTCATCGAGCTGGACAGCGCCGTGAACGCGTTCGTCGAGGGATCGAACACCTCAGCGCTCGATAAGATCGAGGTGCCGTTGTTCGTGCCGCCGGCGATCAGCACCTCCCCGTCCGGCAGCGCCGCAGCCACGGCGCCGTAACGCGCGGTCGTCATCGAACCAGGCACCGCTGTGAACGTGTCCGTCGAAGGATCGAACACCTCAGCACTCGACAGAAACGACCTGCCGCCGCTGCTGCCGCCGGCGATCAGCACCCGCCCGTCCGCCAGCGTCGCGGCGGCCGCCTCGGAGCGAGCGGTCGTCATCGACGAAGGCAACGCGGCGAACATGTCTGGCGGGGAGGCCGCCAGCACGTCTCCCGCGACAGCCAAGCAGATCGCGCCGACCAAAACCAGTGGAGCACCGAGCGCCGCAAGCCTGCTCATGCCGACAAACCGTCGCATCGCTCCCTCGCTTCTCCGCAGACCACTGCCAGCACCGCCACAGGCAATCGCCCGCCGGCTGCAAGCACCAACCCCCCGAGAACGAAAGATCATACCAGACACCACAGCTCCCCGCCACCACCCGGGAGACAGCGCTCGGTGCCATCACCTCGCCCAAGGGATGACAAGTGGGTCTTCAGGTTGGAGACTGGGCCAAGCGGATGTGAGCGCCGGGGGGTGGTTCGCTGCACCTGGCTCAGCTGGCGATTCGAGGTGCGTCCTCGACGCGCTCGATCCGTGCGCCCAGCTGTCGGAGGCGCTCGTCGATCCGCTCGTAGCCGCGGTCGATCTGACGGACGTTGCCGATCTCGGTCACGCCGTCGGCGCACAGCGCGGCGATCAGCATCGCCATCCCGGCGCGGATGTCGGGCGATTCCATCCGTTCGCCGCGGAGGCGGCGTGGCCCCACGACGATCGCCCGGTGCGGGTCGCAGATCGTGATCGCCGCTCCCATCAGCTGCAGCTTGTCGGTGAAGAACAGCCGGTTCTCGAACATCCACTCGTGGATGATCACCGTCCCCTCGGCCTGGGTGGCGAGCGCCAGGGCGATGCTCGTCAGGTCAGCCGGGAACGCAGGCCAGGGGCCGTCCTGGACCTTCGGCGTGTGGTCGCCCGCGTCGTTGCGGATCAGCAGGTGCTGGCCGCCGGGGACGATCACGTCGCGTCCCTGGAGCTCCGAGCGCAGGCCGAGCCGTTCGAACACGAGCCGGATCATCCGGAGATCGTCGGGGACCGTGTCCCTGACCCTGAGCTCGCCGCCGGTGACGCCCGCGAGCGCCATGAACGAGCCGATCTCGATGTGGTCCGGCGCCACCTGATGGACGCAGCCGCGCAGGCGTCCGCTGCCGTGGACGGTCATCACGTTGGAGCCGATCCCGTCGATCGGTGCCCCCATCGCGACCAGCATGCGCGCCAGGTCCTGGACGTGTGGCTCGGAAGCCGCGTTGCGGATCACGGTCGTGCCGCGGGTCAGCGCAGCAGCCATCAGCGCGTTCTCGGTCGCCATCACCGACGGCTCGTCCATCAGGAAATCGCACGGCTTCAGCCCCAGCGGGGGGGCCAGCAACTCGATGTCGTGCCCGTGGCGGACGCTCGCGCCGAGGGCGCGGAATGCGTCGAGGTGCGGATCGAGCCGGCGGCGACCGATCACGTCGCCACCCGGCGGCGGCATGCAAGCGCGGCCGAACCGAGCCAGGAGCGGCCCGGCCAGCAGGAACGAGGCCCGGATCCGCTCAGCCAGCTCGCGGTCGACGTCGGTCGAGTCGACGGTGCCCGGATCGACGGTCACCTCGCCGGGACCGCTCCAGTCGGCCCGCGCGCCGAGCGAGCAGAGCAGCTCGAGCATGGCCTCGACGTCGTCGATCCGCGGGACGTTGCGCAGCACGACCTCGTCCTCGGTGAGCAGGCAGGCGGCGAGGATCGGCAGGGCGCCGTTCTTGTTGCCGGCGGGTGTGATCGTGCCGGACAGCGGCACGCCACCCTCGATGATGAACTTCTCCATGAGTGGCTTCGATGGCTGAGGCGGACGAGCCCCGGCCGAGATGCGGGTGTCGGTTAAGGTAGCGAGCATGCCAACTGATGTTTCGCGCCAGGCCGCCTGGACCCTTCTGTGCGAGTGGACCGAGAGCGACTCCTTGCGCCGCCACATGCTGGCAGTCGAGGCGGCGATGGGCGCGTACGCGCCGCGATTCGACGGCGACGTCGAGCTGTGGGGCCTGACGGGCCTGCTGCACGACCTCGACTACGAGCGCTACCCCAATCTGGAGGACGGCCATCCCCGCTACGCGATCGCGGAGCTGCGCGCACGGGGATATCCGGAGGAGCTCGTGCGGGCGGTCGCATCGCACGCCGACTTCATGGGAGTTCCGCGCGAGACGCCGATGGAGCGAGCGCTGTACGCGGTCGACGAGCTGTCGGGGTTCGTGCTGGCGTGCGCGTACGTGCGGCCCGAGGGGCTCACCGGAATGACCCCGAAGTCGGTCAAGAAGAAGCTGAAGCAGCCGAGCTTTGCCGCCGCCGTCGGCCGCGAGGAGCTGCGCGCGGGCGCGGCGGAGCTCGGGGTCGACTTCGACGAGCACCTGGAGACGGTGATCGCCGCGCTCGCGGCGCGCAGCGCGGAGCTGCTGCCGGCCGTTCAGTAAGGTCCGCCGCCGTGGCCGACGCGATCAGGATCGTGGTGCTCGATGGCGACGAGACCGGGCAGGAGCTGCTCGAGCAGTCGCTGCGCGTGCTCGATGGCGAGCTGCTCGAGCTCCCGGTCGAGTTCGAGCGCTTCGACCTGTCGCTCGAGAACCGCCGCTCGAGCCAGAACGCGGTCGTCCACGAGGCCGCCGCGGCGATGCGCACCGCGGGGCTCGGCCTGAAGGCCGCGACGGTCACGCCCGAGGGCCGCGACGACGTCGGCTCCCCGAATCGGATCGTGCGCGAGGGGATCGACGGGAAGGTGATCGTCCGGACCGGGAGGCGCCTTCCCGGGGTGGCGCCGCATTCGGGCGTCTACTACCCGATCTCGGTCGTGCGCATGGCCGTCGGAGACGCCTACGGCGCCCAGCAGTGGCGCGAGGGCGACGCCGGCGGCCCCGACGAGGTCGCGTGCCGGACCGAGCGGATCACGCGCTCTACCTGCCACGCCGTCGCCGAGTACGCGTTTCGCACCGCCGAGACGATGGGCGCGCGCGTCTACGGCGGCCCCAAGTGGACGGTCTCGCCGGTGTACGAGGGGATGCTCAAGGAGGAGATGGACGCCGCCGCCGCACGGCATCCCGGCGTCGACTACCAGCCGGTGCTGATCGACGCGACCTACGCGGGGCTGCTGTCGGGCGCTACCGACAAGACGCTCGTGATCCCCGCCCTGAACCGCGACGGGGACTGCCTGTCGGACATGGTGCTGCCGCTGTTCGGCTCGATCGCCGGCGCCGAGTCGGTGCTGCTCGCCTTCGACTCCGACTACGAGATGACCTGCGCGATGGCGGAGGCGCCGCACGGCACCGCGCCGGCGCTGCTCGGTAAGGACATCGCCAACCCGCTGGCGATGATCCTCGCCTGCGGCGCGGTGATGCATCACGCGGCCGGGCGCCACGGCGAGGCTTGCGAGACGGCGTCGCGGGCGATCTACGAGGCGGCGCTCGAGACCGTCGCCGGTGGTGTGAGGACGCCCGACCTGGGCGGCAGCGCCGGCACCACCGAGTTCACGTCGGCCGTGGTCGAGCGGATCCGGACGAAGCTCGACGTCTGGGCGACCCTTGCCTGAGGGTTCCGTCCGAGGTGCGAGCTACCCTTCGAACATATGTTCCAAATGCCTGCAAACCGCCTGCGCTCATGGTGGAGCGCCCGCACTGCCGACATCCTCGGCGGCGACCTCGACGACTCCGGCGGCGACATCGGATCTGACGAGGATCCCGAGCTGACCGCCCAGACCGATCTGGACCACTTCCTGTCGCATCCTCATCGGGCGCGGCACGAGTGGCGCGCGGCACGGCGCGGCGGCTCGGTGCCGCCGTCCCCGGCTCACTGCCTGACGCCCGTCCGGAACGGCGGCGCGCCGCCCGGCTCGCGCTCGCCCGCGCGCCCGCCGTCCGGCTCGCTCTGGGTCTGAGCGCTCACTGCCGACCCGGAGCGCGGGCCCGTCGCGGCCGGCCCGGCGCGAACGGGGAGCGCAACGACGGGTGCCGGTGAGCGGGTCGCCTGACCGATCACGGCCGCATAGTGCTCGCGCAGGACCGCGGTCGCGCCGCGCCACGAGGCCGTTGCGACCGCCTCGCGCGCCCGCGCGGACATCGCCTCCGCAAGCGCCGGGTCGGCCACGATCCTGGCGATCGCGGCGGCGAGCGATCCGCGCGTGTCAGGGTCGTATCGGAGCCCGTCGATGCCGTCTCGGACGAGCTCGCGGCTCGCCGCACTGTCGGCGGCGACGACCGGCAATCCGGCCGTGTGGGCTTCGAGCATCACCAGGCCGAGCGTCTCGCTGCGCGACGGGAACACGAACACGTCGGCGGTCGCGTACGCGGCGGCGAGATCCTCGCCCCGCAGGATCCCGTGGAACACGGTCGGGGTGCCGGCGAACGCCGTCTCGAGCTCGCTCCGCAGCGGGCCGTCCCCCACGATCGCGAGCGCCACGTCGTCGCGGTCGCGGACGGCTCCGAGCAGCTGCGTCACGTCCTTCTCCTTCGCCAGCCGTCCGACGTACAGCAGCAGCGGTCGCTCGGGACGGCCACCACTGAGTCGCGACCGCCATGCCGGCTCGACCGCGCGAGGCTCCCTCAGCATCGGCTCGATGCCGTAGGGCCACAGCGCAAGCCGCTCGATCCGACGCTCGCGCAGCATCGCGAGCGTCGCGTGCGAGGTGGCGAGGTTGACGTCGGCGAGGTTGTGCAGCCAGCGGACGTAGCGCCAGCCGGCGCCTTCCAGCCGGCCGAGCCCGTAGCAGCGCGCGTACGACGGGATGTTGGCGTGGTACGACGCGACCAGCGGGATGCCGCGGCGGCGGGCGTAGCGCACGCCCCCTGCTGCCAGCAGCATCGGGTTGATCGCATGGATCACGTCGGGCCGGAAGCCGTCGAGTGCGCGGCTGAGCCGCGGGACCGGGAGCGAGATCCGCTTCTCCGGATAGCCGACGCCGTCCGGGTAGAGCGGCATCGGCAGCGCCGGCATCGCCACCACCGCCGCGCCCGCGTACCCGGGCGGGCCGCCCGCGGGCGCGACCACGAGCACCTGATCGCCTGCGGCCGCGAGCTCCTCGAGCGTGTGCGTGAGCCGGGTGACGACTCCGTCGACCGCCGGCAGGAACACCTCGCTGACGAACGCTACGCGCATGCTTCCTCGCCTGGATCGGAGGGCCGGTGCACGGCCCCTTTGGCCGTAGAGCCTGCCCGCCGTTGATGAGAGGACCATGAGAGGTCGGTGAGGATTCCTTCACCGGTCTCACGCAAAGCCAAGCGCCGCGCCGGCGTTGCCAGATCGGCAGCTCCGGGCGGCGGGCGGCGGGCGGCGGATGAATAACCGGCGGCGACCTACTCTCCCAGGCCCTTGCGGGCCAAGTACCATCGGCGCTGAGGGGCTTAACGGCTCTGTTCGGAATGGGAAGAGGTGTTTCCCCCTCGCCATAGCCACCGGAAAACGGTGAGCGACCGGGCCCCTCGCGGGCCTTCAAAACTACACAGTGGCCAATGTACCGGCGCGAATGCGCGCCGGCCACGGATATCGAACAGAAATCCGTCAAGCCCTCGACCCATTAGTACCAGTCTCCTACGGGTGTCACCACCCTTCCAGATCTGGCCTATCAACCTGGTAGTCTACCAGGGGTCCTACTCCCTCTAGGGGATGGGAGAGCTCATCTCGAGGTCGGCTTCCCGCTTAGATGCTTTCAGCGGTTATCCGATCCGCACGTAGCTAACCTGCGGTGCCCTTGGCAGGACAACAGATACACCAGAGGTGCGTTCATCCCGGTCCTCTCGTACTAGGGACGAATCCTCTCAACTCTCCA
>DAHUYL010000215.1 GCA_027315255.1 Solirubrobacterales bacterium
GCGCTGCGGTTCGCCAACGCGCTGTTCGAGCCGGTCTGGAACCGCAACTACATCGATCACGTGCAGATCACGGTCGCCGAGGACATCGGGATCGGCGGCCGGGCGGAGTACTACGAGCGCTCAGGGGCGCTCCGCGACCTCGTGCAGAACCACATGCTCCAGCTGCTGGCGCTGCTGGCGATGGAACCGCCGACGGCATTTGACGCCGATCGGCTGCGCGACGAGAAGCTCAAGGTGCTCGAGGCGATCGTGCCGCCGAGGCCCGAGGAGGTTGCATCGATGGCGGTCCGGGCGCAATACGCGCCGGGGGTCGTGGCCGGCGAGGAGGTGCCGGGCTATCGCGAGGAGGAGGGGGTGGCGCGGTACTCGCGCACCCCGACCTACGCGGCGCTGCGGCTGCATGTTTCCAACTGGCGCTGGGCCGGGGTGCCCTTCTATCTGAGGACCGGCAAGCGGCTGGGGCGAAAGCTGACCGAGATCGCGGTGATCCTCAAGCAGATTCCACACGTGGCCCTGCAGAGTTCGGGCTCGGTTGGGATTCAGGCCAACCAGATCGTCCTAACCGTCCAACCCGACGAGGGCGTGTCGATGTCGATCGGCGCCAAGATCCCTGGCACGCGGATGCGGATCCACCCCGTGAACATGGAATTCCGTTACGGAACCTCATTCCTGTCCGAGTCGCCAGAGGCCTATGAACGCCTGATTCTCGACGCGATGCGCGGCGACGCAACGCTGTTCACGCGAAACGACGAGATCGAGGCTCTGTGGGGGATAGTCGATCCGATCCTCAGCGCCTGGGACGCCGACCGCTCGTCCACGATCCCGCAGTACGACGCAGGCTCGGCTGGGCCGCCGGAGGCCCAGACGCTGCTCGGTGACGGACGCGTCTGGCGGCGGCTGTGAGCGAGGACGTCTGGGCTGCCGAGTCCACCACGCCCGACGCGGTCGAGGCGGCGCTGCGTGAACTGCTGCGTACCCGCCACGCCACCGACGCGGCGCTCGCTCCGGCCCGCGTGCTCAACCTCGTCGTGATCGTCGACCGCGACTGGAAGGGCGAGATCGCAAACCGGCTCGAGGGCGCGGGCCGGTATCACGCCTCACGAACCGTGCTGTGCGCGGTGCAGGAAGGCCGTCGTGCTCTGGACGCCGTCGCGACCGTCGCGGACGGGGAGCGCGCGGGAGGCACGTCGGGGGTCCTGCACGAGAGCGTCGTGCTTGACATAGGCACCGAGCACCTCCGAGGTCTGCGCACGATCGTCGACCCGATCCTGGTTGACGAGCTGCCGACCGTGGTCTGGTCTCCGCACGGTCACGATGAGGCGGTGGACGCGCTCAAGGGCGTCATGGACGTTGTGCTGATCGACTCCGACGACACCGACGACCCCGCACAGGCGTTCGCGCGCGCGCGGACGCTTGCGCAGCACGCCTATGTGGTCGACCTCGCCTGGCTTCGCACCACACCGTGGCGCGAGCGCCTGGCCGCCAGCTTCGACCTGCCCGATCGCCGCGGCGAACTGCGACGCCTCTCACGACTCGAGGTGCGTCACCGCGAGAGCTCGGCCGCGAGCGCGCTGCTCCTGGCGGGATGGCTGGCATCACGGCTGGAGTGGGAGGGCCGGCCCCTGGACGCGATCGGAGGGGTGCTCACCGGCAATCTGCGACGGGGCGATCTCGGGCTCGATGGCTCCGACGAGGTGCTCGTGGCGCTGCGTCCGTCGGAGCTGGACGTGCCGGGGCTTGCCGGTCTGACCGTCTCCAGCGATGCCGGAACGGCGTTCTCGCTGGCGCGAGGGCGCGGCGGTCTCGACGCCTGCGAGCTGGACGCGGATGGCACCGAGCGCGTATGGCGAATCCTGGGGGCCTCGCGTGGCGAAGGCGGCATCCTCGGCGAAGGAGTCCGGCAGGCATTGCTTCGCGATCAGACCTACGAACCGGCGCTCGGAGCAGCGCTCGCGCTGTGCGCCGCGTGAGCGATCCTTGCGTCGCGGTGCTGAGGGGCGCAAGTTGAAGATTTCGATCGAGGTCGTGCAGGACCCGGCGCGCAGCTGCGCAGCGCTGATGGTGGGAGCGGCGCTCCGCAATGGGCACATCGTCCTGACCGGAGGCTCCACTCCGCGCGCGGCGTATGAGAAATTCTGCGACGCCGTCCACACGGTCGGGATCGATCTGCGCCAAACGACGTTCTGGATCGGGGACGAGCGGTGCGTCGAGCCGGCCGATGAGCGGTGCAACTGGCGGATGATCTCCGAGTCCTTGCTTGACCGGCTCCCGGCCGACAATCGCCCCGCCGCTGCACACCGGATGCGCGGCGAGCTCGGACCCGATGAGGGCGCCGCGGATTACGAGCGCACGCTGGACGCCGCGGGGACGCCGGAGTTCGATCTGCTGCTGCTGGGGATCGGCCCGGATGGCCACTGTGCATCGTTGTTTCCAAATCAGCCCTCGCTGCACGAGCGCGACCGCATGGTCGTCGGCGTCCCGCAGGCGGGCCTGGAGCCGTTCGTGCCGAGGATCTCGTTCACGCTGCCGACGCTGACCTCGGCGCGGCACATCGTGTTCCTGGCAACGGGAGAGTCGAAGGCCGACGCGATCACCGCGGCGTTCGGGCCGGAGGCGCGACCGGATCCGAACGTTCCGTCATCGTTGGTGGCTCACGAGGCCAAGCAGATCACCTTGCTGCTGGATGACGCCGCGGCGAGCGGCCTGCGCAGCCTGGGGGCGGTGTGACTCCCACCGGCGAGGCGGGACTGCAGGCGGTCATGCCGGCCGCAACAGCCCGAGCCGGAGAGGTGATCGGCGTGGACCTGGGGGGGACCAAGGTCGCGGTCGCGGCGCTCAGTGGCGGTGAGCTGTCAGACTCGTCGATCGCGCCCACCGAGCTTTCAGATCAGCGGCGACTGATCGAGCAGCTCGTCTCGATGGTGCAGGCTCGTCGCGGTCCGCAACTGGCAGGGGTCGGCATCGGCGTGCCATCGGTGGTCGACTTCGCGACGGGCCGTGTCGTGTCCTCCGCGAACATCCCGCTCGCCGACGTCCCCCTGCGACAGGTGCTCGGCGAGCGCCTCGGGGTGCCCGTGTTCGTCGACAACGACGCGACCGTCGCTGCACTCGCCGAGGCCCATGACGAGCAGCTGGAGCTCGTCGCTCGCGACCTTGTGATGATCACCGTCGGGACCGGGATCGGCGGCGGGATCGTGATCGGGGGGCGCATCTTCCGCGGGACCACCGGAGGTGCCGGCGAGATCGGTCACACGATCATCGCCGTCGATCCCGCCGATGACGGCCTGCCGTCCCCGCATTTCCCCCAGGAGGGGTCGCTCGAGTACCTCGGTGCGGGGCGGGCGCTCGACCGGCTCGCCGTCTCGATGGGGCTCGAGCGCGGCAGCGACATCATCGACGCGGCGCGCCGCGGCAACCCGGAGGCGTGCGCCGGGGTCAGGCGCTGGGCGCGGATGGTGGGGATCGGGATCTGCAATGCGATCAACACCTTCGATCCGGACGAGGTCGTGCTCGGCGGCGGCGCCGCGGCCGCCGCGGGCGAGCTCCTGCTCGGCCCCGCGACCGAGCTCGCGCGCGCCCATGTCGTCCCGGGGCTCGGGACCCGTACGCGGATCCGCGTGGCCCGGTTCCATGCGACCGCGGGCGTGCTCGGCGCGGCGCTGCTGGCGGCCCACGAGCTCGGCGACCGCCGGAGCGCTGGGCGAGCAAGCGCCGAACGGGCGTCGGCCCCGTCGTGAGTCGGTCGCCGATCGACGCGCCGGCCGGTGGCGTCGTGGTGGTTCGCCACGGCGCGACCGAGTGGAGCGAGAGCGGCCGGCACACGGGCAACACCGACCTGCCGCTGCTCCCGATCGGTCGCGAGCGTGCGCAGCGGCTCAGCTCGATCCTCGATCCGGGCGCCTTCTCGACCGTGCTCTGCAGCCCCCTGCGCCGGGCGCGCGAGACCTGCGAGCTGGCCGGGTTCGGTGAGCGCGCGTCGATCGTCGAGGACCTGCGGGAGTGGGACTACGGCGACTACGAAGGCCTGACGAGCGCCGAGATCGGCGCTCGTGATCCGGGCTGGAACCTGTGGCGCGATGGCTGTCCGGGCGGCGAGTCGCCGGGCGACGTGGCCGCACGCGCAGACCGCGTTCTGTCGCTTGCTGCGAACGGGGCGGGCCAGGCGGCGATCGCGTTCGCCCACGGGCACATCCTGCGCGTGCTGGCGGCCCGCTGGATCGAGCTGTCAGCCGCCGGCGGCGGGCGGTTGGCCCTCAGCCCGGCCGCGCTGGGCGTGCTCGGTCACGAGCGCGAGGCGCGAGTCGTCCAGCGCTGGAACCTCGACGCGGGCTGATTCGGCACCGCCAGGCCGCCGGCGCCGGGCCGGCCGCGCCCGTCGGGCCGGGGCGGCTTGCATCCTGGGCGAGCGTCACAAGGGTCGGAGATGTGGTCGCTCCAGAGCCCTCGCGAGGCGGCCACGGTTCGCTGGCATGTCGGGGATGCCGGGCAAGACGGCGGCGTTTGGGGGGTCCGGGTGAAGTTGGAACGCCACGACAGCGGCTCGATTGCGGTGTCGCGCACGCCCAGGCTCGAAAGGGGCCAAAACGTCACAACCCCCCGGTGTTTGCGCGCGGGGTGTGCATCAGGCGCCCTCCAGGGGCGCTGCCTGCACAACCGCCCTGCGGCGAGCATGGGGTTGCGACCCTTCGGCCCCTCGTGTGCGGATGCGGGGCCGCCTCTCAGGCGGGTCTCGATCATCAGTTCACGCCCGGGTCGACCGACGCTGCGGGGACGAATGGTCGACGTCGGCAGCGGGTTCCGCGTCGAACGCCCCCGTTCGACAGCACCCCGCGCAGCTGGCCACGTCCGGTCGCGTCGCCGGCAGCGCAGCCCGGCCTGAGCGGGGAGCGGGCGAGCGAGCGATGCGGCTGAAGGGACTCGAACCCCCAAGCCCGTACGGGCACGGCGACCTGAACGCCGCGTGTTTACCAATTTCACCACAGCCGCTTGGGAAGCCATCAAGGTAGCATCCCTGCCAGCGGGCCGGGGTGATGCCGCGGGCCTCGGGCTGTGACGGCGCGGGCCGCCCAGGCTGGTCGGTCCGCTACCCTGCGCTGCAGCGCTGCGCCGCTATCGTCTAGGGGACTAGGACGCCGCCCTCTCACGGCGGAAACCCGGGTTCGAATCCCGGTAGCGGTACTTCAGAACCCCCGTGGCGACGGGGGTTTCGTCGTTCTGGGGGTCCTGCGCCACAGTCTGCGCCACAGTCGGGGTGGGCTTAGGAGGGTTTAGGTAGGCGTCGAGGCGCTCGCGGGCCTGCTCCTCGCCGCCCGGGACGAGGTGTCCGTAGCGGTTCCACGTCTGGCGAACGTCGCCGTGTCCGGCCCAGGTGGAGATCTGCTTCCAGTCGAGGCAGGCGGCGATGAAGTACGAGTTCGCGCAGTGGCGGGCCTCGTGCCGTGTGATCGGCTCGAGGCCCGCCTCCTCCCACGCCTTGTTCGCTCGGGCCCGGATCGTGGACGCGTAGAAGACCTCAGTGGCGGTGCGGTCGAAGACGAGGTCCGGGCCGTCACGTCCTGTCCGTGCCTTGTGGGCCATGAGTTGTCTTCTGACGACGAACGCCATCGGCACAGCCCGGCGGCCGGCACCGGTCTTGACGTCGACCGGGCCTTGACGGGATCCCAGGAGCGCTCGACCCGGACGGACGGAGGCATCAAGCGAAAGAGGAAATCTCTGGCTGAGGCAGAGCGCGACGCAGCGGACCCATGGCTCACGCTGGCTGAGATCGCCGACGAGCTCCGCGTCAACCCGGCGACTGTGCGGCAGTGGGCCAGCAAGGGGCAGCTGAAGGCCTCGCGCGCGGGCGTGCGCAAGTGGATCGTCCGGCGTTCGGAACTTGACCGCATGCTCGCGGGCCCGACCGCGAACATCACGAACGTCGACGGGTTTACGCGGGTGCCGGCCGGAGCGAGCTGAATCTGCCAACCCCCCCGATTTGCCGGGGGTTGGCAGCTCAGACCACCTCACACCTAGCTGTAGCTGCCAACCCCCCCGCTGCGAGGGGGGTTGGCAGATTCGAACTGGTGTGCCGGGCCGCTTCGAGTCCCGCCGCGGGGGATCAGACGCCCGACCCCGGCCTCGCCGGCGCGTGTCGCCGGCGGCCGCGGTCCGTCTGGCCGGTATTGACCGCGACGTCACTTCGAGCAGCCGCGGATCTCCCGAGTCGGTCGAGTCACTGGGTGACCGGCGCAGCGCTGAGGATATCGGTCGCACGGTGACCGATCGGCACGCCATCGACGAGGACGACCCAGCCGATGGTGTTCGCAGTCCGCAAGGTGATGATCTCCCGATAGGCCGGTGACTCGTACCAGCCGCGCGCGTGATCTCGGTCCGGGAACTCGATCACGATCACGTATCCACCGAAGTCTCCTTCGCGGACTTCGGCTTGGCCCCCGTGAACCAGGAAGCGCCCCCCGAACCCCGACAGCGTCGCGTCGATCCGCTCGAGGTACTCGACGATCTCAGGTCCGGGAACGACCGACTGCACGTGTGCGATGGCATATGTCGACATCTGCGTCCTCTCGGTGATGGATGGTCACGACGATGTCGAGCAACGTAGCTGCGGTCGCTGCGCAGGTCGATGATCTGTCAGGTAATCGTCGGGGCCGCGTCGCAGGTGGCGATCGAGGTCAGTCTCGGTAGCGCCACCGCCGTGCGCAGACGATCCCAACGACTGCCGTCAAGATCAGGACCGAGGCGCTGCCGCCGGTGAGGCGGGCGGGGACGTCGGCGGGCGTGCTCGGCGTCGAGCGCGCCTGCGGTTGCGATCGCGGAACCCGGGAGGCGCAGCGGCACCGTGAGCACGGCGCACAAGCTCAGCCCCAGCACGGAGACTGCACGGTCGTAGACCAGCGGCCTGGCGAACAGTGCCGCGAGCGCGCTCGCGGCGATCGTCACGATCAGGTTCGCTAGCAGGATCACCGCGAGCTGACCGATGCTGGGGCTGCGTTCGAAGCGGCCGGCGAGCAGCGGGTAGCCAACCGCGACGAACGAGGCGATCAGCGCGAGCCAGCCGGCGGAGCATCCGACCGAGCACGGCCGCACGCCCGCCGGCGGAGGCGGCAAGAACGTGCCGGTCGGCATCGCCCTGGGAGTTCAACAACGCGAGCACCAGCGAGCACTGGGAGTCAGCTGGCTTGACCGAGCTGCTCGAGCAGCCGCTCGTAATCCTCCCGCGTGTCGACGTCGCGGGGGATCATCCCGGCGACCGCCACCTCGACGAGCGAACGCGCGTGGCGGTCCATCAGCTTCCAGACGGCCTTGTCGCCGTGCATCGCGGCGAGCTCGCCGAACAGCGCCCGGTCGAACGCGAGCGGATGGCCGCGCCCGTCCTCGTATAGGCACGCGGCGATCGGAGCCTCGCCTCGCCCGCGGAGGAGCGCCGCGACGCTCGCCGGCGAGATGCCCGGCTGGTCGCCGAGCATCAGCACGAGCGTCTGGGCGCGGGGGTCGACCGCGCCGAGCGCGGCCGCGATCGACGACGAGCAGCCCTCGCCGAAGCTCGGGTTCTCGACGACGTCGAACCCGGACAGATCGACCGCCGTCCGGACCCGCTCGGAGGCGCCGCCGATCACGCACAGTCGCTGATCGAGCGCGCACCTGCGAACCACCTCCAGCACCGCTCCAAGCAGTGTCGAGTCGCCCAACGGCAACAGCTGCTTGGGCTCGCCGAGGCGCTGCGAGCCGCCGGCGGCGAGCACCAGCCCGCTCACGAACCCGGGCCCGGTCATCCGTCGGCCGGGCGGCGCCGGTAGGCCGACCCGTAGTCGACCCCCTCCTCCTCGATCGCGACGTTGACGGCGCCGCACCCGCCACAGCGGATGCGCAGCTTGCGGTTCATCCACTCGGCCGGCATCGACGCTGCGAGCAGGTTGCCGCACTGCCCGCAGACGTAGTCGTGATCGCCGTTGCCGCGAAACACCGGCCGGCCGGGTTGATCCTGGACGGCGGTGCCGCCGCCCAGCGGGACCTCGCCGGGCTCGGCTAGCCGCATCGTCTTCACCGCCACGCGTGCTTCACCCCGCTGCGCCCGCGCGCAGCCTCCCGGGCGTCCTGCATCGCCTCCCACACGCGCGACGGCGTGCACGGGATGTCGAGGTGCCGCACGCCGAGCTCGCCGAGTGCGTCGCAGATCGCCCCGACGATCGCCGGCGGCGAGCCGACCGTCGCCGACTCGCCGATCCCCTTGGCGCCGAGCGGGTGGTGCGGGCACGGCGTGACCGTGAACCCGGTCTCCCACTCGGGGACCTCGAGCGCGGTCGGGATCAGGTAGTCCATCAGCGAGCCGCTCAGGCAGTTGCCCTCGTCGTCGAACGCGATCTGCTGCATCAGCGCGCAGCCGACGCCGTCTGTGAGGCCGCGGTGGATCTGTCCCTCGATGATCTTCGGGTTGATCCGGGTGCCGCAGTCGTCGACCGCGACGAACCGCCGCACGGTCACCTTGCCGGTTCCGGGGTCGACGTCCACGACGCAAACGTACGCGCCGAACGGGAACGTCAGGTTCGGCGGGTCGTAGACGAGCTCGGCGTCGAGCCCGGCCTCGACGCCCTCCGGCAGCTCGACCGACCCGCGCGCGGCACGAGCTATCTCCGGGATCGTCGCCCCCTGCTCGGGGTCGCCCTTGACGAACCAGCCAGCCGGCCGCCCCGACCCCGCACCCTCCCACTCGAGATCCTCAGGCGCGACCTCGAGCATCGCCGACGCGACCAGCCGCGCGCGGTCCCTGACCTTGCGCGCCACCAGCGCGGTGGCGGCGCCGCTGACGGGGGTCGAGCGCGAGCCGTAGGTGCCGAGTCCGTACGGCGTCAGGTCGGTGTCTCCGTGGACGACGTCGATGTCCTCCACCGGGATACCAAGCTCGGACGCGACGATCTGGGCGAACGTCGTCTCGTGCCCCTGCCCCTGCGTCTGCACGCTGACCGCCAGCTGTGCCTTGCCCGTCGGGTGCACGCGCAACGTCGCGGTGTCGTTCATCCCCAGCCCCATGATGTCCATGTGCCGGCGCGGGCCGGCGCCGACCGCCTCGGTGAAGAACGCCAGCCCGATTCCCATCAGCTCGCCGCGCTCGCGCGCGCGCGCCTGCTCGCGGCGCAGCTCCTCGTAGCCGGACAATTCGAGCGCGAGCCGCAGCGCGCGCTCGTAGTCGCCGGAGTCGTACACCCAGCCGGTCGGGCAGCGGTACGGGAACTGATCCGCGGCGATCAGATTCGACAGCCGCAACGCCGCCGGGTCGCTCCCCAGCTCGCGGGCAAGACAGTCGACCAGCCGCTCGACCAGGTAGACGGCCTCGGCGATCCGGAACGAGCAAGAATAGGCGACACCTCCCGGAGCCTTGTTCGTGTAGGCGCCGCGCACCCGGCAGTGGGCCGCCTCGAGGTCGTAGGAGCCGGTGAACACGCTGAAGAACCCGGCCGGGTAGTTGCTCGGCTGCGCCGCGGCGTTGAACGCACCGTGGTCGGCGATCACGTCGACGCGCACCGCCAATATCCGCCCGCTACGCGTGGCGGCGATCTGGCCGCGCATCAGGTAATCGCGCGCGAAGCCGGAGGCCATCAGGTTCTCGGAGCGGTCCTCGACCCACTTGACAGGCGCGCCGGTGTCGATCGCGCCCGCGATCGCGAGCAGGTAACCGGGGTAGACCGGCACCTTGTTACCGAACCCGCCACCGACGTCGGGCGAGATCACCCGGATCTTGTGCTCGGGCACGCCGGTCACGAGCGCGTACAGCGTGCGGTGGGCATGCGGCGCCTGGGTCGTGCAGTGGACGGTCAGCCTGCCGCTGACCCGGTCGAACTGCGCGAGCGCGCCGCAGGTCTCCATCGGCGCCGGGTGCGAGCGCGGGAACACCAGCTCCTGCTCGACGACGACGTCGGCCCTGGCAAACGCCGCGCTGGTCGCCGCCGCGTCGCCGGCCTCCCAGTCGAACACGAGGTTGCCGGCCTGACCCGACCGGTCATCGCGGATCACCGGCGCGTCGCGATCGAGCGCGCGAATCGGATCGACCACCACCGGCAGCGGCTCGTACTCCACGTCGATCAGCTCGAGCGCGTCGCGCGCGGCGTAGCGGTCCTCGGCGATCACGAATGCGACCTCCTGGCCCTGGAAGTGGACCTTGTCGAGCGCGAGCACGGCCTGGGTATCGGCCGACATCGTCGGCATCCACGCCATCCCCCGCCGCTCGAGGTCGCGGCCGACGAGCACCGCGCGCACCTTGGGATGCGCCAGCGCTGCACTGGGGTCGATCGAGACGACCCGGGCGTGCGCCAGCGGGCTGCGCAGGACAGCGCCGTGCAGCATCCCGGCCGGCTGCAGGTCGTCGACGAACAGTCCCTGGCCGCGGATCATGCGGGCGTCCTCCTTGCGCGGAATCGGGCCGAAGCCGAACGGCTCCACGACGGTCGGGGTCAGTCCTAGATTGCGGACAGCTTCTCGGTGAAGTCCCGGATCAGCGCGTCGAGCACGCTGACCATCACGCCCTCGCCCATCGACGCGGCCTTGCCGGTGATCTGCGCGGCGGTGTGAACGGTGCCGCCACCATCGCCGAGCGTGAGCGTGACGTCGGCGTTGGCATGCCCCTGGCCGCCCTCCTCGCGCGACTTCACGCGCAGCACCACGCGATGGGCGTCCTCGTCGCGCTCGGCGACCTCGACCGTGCCCTTGAACTTCAGCGACATCGCGCCCATCTTCACCTTGATCTCGGCCCTGACGCTGTCGTCGGCGGTGCGCTCGAGCACGCTGCCGCCCTCGACGCACGGGATCAGCCGCTCGAGGTCGAGGATCGCCTCCCAGTTGTAGTCGGTCGACTTGCCCGTACTGAACTGATGGTCCAGCTCAACCATGCCGCTCCTCCTCCTGTCCGAGTTGTGCCTCGACCGCCACCTCGACCTCGTCGGCCACCTTGAGCGTGCCGAACAAGGTCGTGTACGGCTTGATCCCCCAGTCGCTCTGCTTGAACCTGGTCGTGCCCGTCAGCCGCCCGGAGCCCTCGAGCGACAGCGTCACCGCCAGCGGGTGGCGCTGTCCCATCAGCTCCAGCTCGCCGTCGGCGCTCAGGCCGGCCACGCCCAGCTCGACCGCGCGCGAGCGGAACTCGACGATCGCTCCCTTCAACACCTCCTCGTTGATCGTCTGCGCGATCGAGCGCTTGTCGTCCTCGGTCAGCGCCTGGACGCCGCCGGTTCCCTCGAGCACCTCCAGCGCACCCGTATCGACCCTCAGCGCAATTCGCGACTCGTTGTCCTGGCCCCCGAGCTCGAGCGTCGCCTCCCAGTCGCGCGCCTCGATCAGCAGGTTGTGCCCAGCCTTGGCCGCGACTCCGGCCTTGCCGGTGCGCACGGTCAGCCGCGCGTTGGACGGCCCGAACGTGTATGAGCCGGGAGCGATCGCCATCAGTCGCGGTACACGGTCTGCGCGTCGAGCCCGCCCTCCACGCCAGGCGGCAGCTCGCCGCTCCCGTGGGCGTACAGCGCGATCTCGGCGATCGTCTGCGACCTCGCCGGCTCGCCCTGCGCGACGAACGCGCCGCCCTCCCAGCTGAGGCTCTCCGCCGGGGTCTCGAGTGCCATCCCGGCGAGCAGCTGCGCCTTGGCCCGGATCTTGCCGGTCGCGCTGACGATCGCGGCGGCGGTGCCGGTCGACGGGGTGGTGTTGTAGCCGTGCCCGTCGCCGAAGCGGTTGGTGTCCGCCGCCACGACCTTGACGTCGAGCGCGGGCACTCCGAGCTCGCCGGCCACCAGCTGCGCGTAGCTCGACTCCTGGCCGTCGGCCTCGGTCGTCAGGCTCAGGACCATCTTGCCGGTCGGGTGGATGCGCAGGAACACCGCCCGGTAGGCCTCATCGGCCATCGTCTACCTCCTTCGTGGTTCGATCTGCCGCCTCGAGGCGCTGCCGCTCCAGATGGGCGCTCAGCGCGTTGTGCGCCTCCAGGTCGCAGAAGCTCGGCTGCGGACCGCCGAGCGGGTGCGCTGGAACCGCGGGCCGCTCGCAGCCCGGGTAGATGCACCGTCTGCTCGCCTCGGCGTTCATCCGTGGCTCCATCCGGGCGTCGTCAGTCCGCGCCGTGGACCGTAGCCGCTCGGCATCGCGACCGAGCTGCCCGGGATCGGCGTCGCGCTCGCCCACGGCTCTGCGTCACCTCCGCCGGGGGGCTCCACCGCCACTCCGCGCGCGACCCGTGGTGCCGCGATCACGTCGGCGAGCTCCTCGAGCGCCTCCAGCGTGTGCCCGCTGAGCAGCGCGTCCACGTGCGGCAGCGCCGCCGCCATCCCGCCGGCCCTCGGCTCGAAGCCGGCGGCCGCGACGCGCGGGTTGACCCACACGATCCGGTGCGCGACCCGGGCGAGGCGCGCCATCTCGCGTGCAACGCCCGCCGGATCGCCCCGCTCCCAGCCGTCGGAGATGATCACGACGACTGAGCCGCGGGCGATCCCGCGCCTGCCGTAGCCGTCGTTGAACGCCTTCAGCGCATCGGCGATCCGGGTGCCGCTGCTCCAGTCGGGTGCGGTCGCGGCGGCCCGCTGCATCGCGCGATCCGCCCGCCCGCCCCGCAGCGCGCGCGTCAGCCGCGTCAGCCGGGTCGCGAACGCGAACGCCTCGGCACGCCGGCTGCTCCCGACCGCGCACACGAGCAGCTGCAGGTACGCGCGCGCGTAGGGTTCCATCGAGCCCGAGATGTCGCACAGCATCACCAGCCGCCGGCGGGTCTCGATCCGCCGGCGCCGGGTCAGCCGGACGGGCTCGCCGCCGCTGCGGCGGCTGTCGCGCAGCGTCCGCCGCAGGTCGATCCGGCGCCCGTGGCGGTCGCGCCGCTGGCGCCGCGTGAGCCGCACCGGCGGCGACAGCGCGAGCCGCGCGATCAGGCGCGAGAGCATGGCGAGCTCGCCGGCGTCGAGCGCGTCGAAGCGCTTGTCGCGCAGCAGCTCCTCGTCGCTCGCCAGGACCGGAAGCGCCAGCTCGTCGAGCTCGAGTGCCCGTGAGTCCGGACGCGCGCCTGTCGCGATGCTGGCTCGCGCTGCGGGCGCGCCCGCGCCCTCGAGCTCCGGCCCCGGGGGGGCCTGCGCCGCCGTGGCAGGGGCTCCAGCCGGCATCTCCGGCGCCGGCGCCGCGAGCTCGCCGGCCGCCGTCCCGGCCCCGAACACCTCCGCGAACACCGCGTCGAACACCCGCATTTGCGCGGGGTCGCTGACCAGCACCGCGCGCGCGGTGAAGTACAGCCGGCGCCGCGCGACCGGCGCCTCGAGCGCGAGCGCGCGCGCCAGCCACGTGGCGCGCGCGGGGCCGACCGGCATGCCGGCGTCGTGCAGCCGCCGCGTGAACGCGCCGACGAGCGGCGGGAGGTCCAGCGTCAGCCCGCGGACCCCCGTGGCGACCTCGAGCTCGCGGCTCACCGCGCCGTCCTCAGCAGCCGCTCGAGGCCGGCCGCCCGCACGGCCTCCTGATCCTCGGCGTACTTGAGCACCGACCCGAGCGTGCGATCGATGACCGAGGGTTCGAGCGCGTCGACCCCGAGCACCTGCAGCGCCGCCACCCAGTCGATCGCCTCGGCGACCCCCGGCGGCTTCTGCACGTCGCTCATGCGGATCCGGGTGATCGCGGTCGCGACCTGGACGGCGAGCGTCTCCGAGACACCCTTGACGCGCCGGCGGATGATCTCGACCTCGCGGTCGGCGCTCGGATAGTCGATCCACTGGTACAGGCAGCGGCGCTTGACCGCGTCGTGCAGGTCCCGCGTCCGGTTCGAGGTCAGCACGATCGCGGGCGGGTGGGTGGCGCGGATCACGCCCAGCTCGGGGATCGTCACCGCCGCCTCGCCGAGCAGCTCGAGCAGGAACGCCTCGAAGTCGTCGTCGGCGCGATCGATCTCGTCGATCAGGAGCACCGCCGGGCGCGGGCCGGGGTGCTCGAGCGCGCGCAGCAGCGGCCGGCGGATCAGGTAGTCGCTGCCGAACAGATCTTCCTCGTGCAGGCTCCTGCCCTCGGACTCGGCAAGCCGGATCCCGAGCAGCTGGCGCGGGTAGTTCCACTCGTACAGCGCCTCGGCCGCGTCGATCCCCTCGTAGCACTGCAGGCGGATCAGCGGCGTCTCGAGCACCGCCGCCAGCGCCTTCGCCGCCTCCGTCTTGCCGACGCCCGCCTCGCCCTCGAGCAGCAGCGGCTGCGGCAGGCGCAGGCTCAGGAAGATCGAGGTGGCGAGCGCCTCGTCGACCAGGTAGTCGACCGCGGCGAGCCTGATCGCGAGCGTCTCGACGTCCGGGAGCAGCCGCCTGACCTCCTCGGCGGCCTCGCTGGTGACCGGCTCGGAGCTCACGCCGCCGCGCGCTCCAGGAAGCGGGTCCGGCATCCCTCGCAGCAGAAGTGGAACGTCTCGCCGCCGACCTCGGCGGTCGGGGTCTGCGGTCCGATTGCGACGGTCATCCCGCAGATCGGGTCGAGCGCCGTGAGCGGTTCCTTCGCCGCTGCTGCTCTGGCCGGAGCAGCAGCGGCGGTGCTGCGCCGCACGCTGATGATTCGCGCCAGGATCGCGACCGCGATCTCGGCCGGCGTGAGCGCGCCGATCGCGACGCCGGCGGGCGTGTCGATCCGCGCGAGCAGCTCGTCCGCGACGCCCGCCGCGCGCAGGTCGTCGAGCACCGCTGCGCCGCGGGCCGGACTCGCGACCAGGCCGATGTACGGGATCCCCAGCTCGAGCGCGCCGTGTAGCGGGCCGAGCTCGTCGCGGCCGTGCGCGGCCACTACCAGCGCGAGGTCGCCTGCCTCCGGGCTGGCGACCTCGGCGACGACAAGCCCGACCGCAGGCGCGAGCGCTCGCACCGAGTCCGCGATCGGGCTCTCGCCGGCGACGCTCACCCGCGGCTGCGCGAGCACCGGCTCGAGGAAGATCTCGACCGCCCCGCCCGCCAGGCACGGGTTGCGGACGGTCACGGTGCCGTCCTCGCCGGGCTCGTCCTCGCCGGCCTCGGGCTCGATCGCCAGCAGCAGCGGCTCGCCCGACTCGAGCGCGTGGAGCGCGTACGCGCGCACGCTCTGCTCCGCGCAGACCCCCCCGACGAACCCTTCGATCGTCCCGTCTGCGTGGACCAGCGCCACGTCGCCGGCGTGGGCGCTGGTCGGGTGGCGTGCGCGCACGACCGTCGCCGTGACGAACGCCTCACCGGCCCCGGTCAGTTCCCGGGCGCGGCGTGCGAGCTCCTGCGAGATCACTGCGGCGGCTCCGGTCTTCCCTGCATCGCCGCCCACACGCGGGCGGGCGTGCACGGCATGTCGATGTGCGTGACCCCGTGGGTCTCGTGCAGCGCGTCGATCACGGCCGCGACGATCGCCGGCGGCGTGCCGACGTTCGGCGACTCGCCGACGCCCTTGGCGCCGAGCGGGTGGTGCGGGCACGGCGTCACCGTCGCCCCGAGCTCGAAGTCGGGGCACTCGAGCGCGGTCGGGATCAGGTAGTCCATGAACGAGCCGTTCAGGCAGTTGCCCTCCTCGTCGAACGTGATCACCTCCATCAAGGCGATCCCGATCCCCTCGGCGATACCGCCGTGGATCTGGCCGTCGACGATCATCGGGTTGATCCGCACGCCGCAGTCGTCGACTGCGATGAACCGCCTGACCTTGACCGCCGCCGTCTCGGGATCGATGTCGACGACCGCGATGTAGGCGCCGTAGGGGTAGGTGAGGTTCGGTGGGTCGTAGATCACCTGCGCGTCAAGGCCGCCCTCGTAGCCCTCGGGCAGCGGCTCGCCGCTGTATGCCCGCGCCGCGATCTGCTCGATCAGGACGCCCTGCTCGGGGTCGCCCTTCACGTACCAGCGGCCCTTCTCCCACGCCAGGTCCTCGGGCCTCGTCTCGAGCATCGTCGCCGCGATCAGCCGCGCCTTGTCGCGCACCTTGCGGCTGACGATCGCGACCGCGCCCCCCGACACCGGCGTCGAGCGCGAGCCGTAGGTGCCGAGGCCGTACGGGGACTTGTCGGTGTCGCCATGGCGGACCTCGACGTCCTCGGGCGGGATCCCCAGCTCCTCGGCGACGATCTGGGCGAACGTCGTCTCGTGGCCCTGGCCCTGGGTCTGGCAGCTGAGCGACACGACCGCCTTGCCCGAGGGATGGATCCGCAGGTCGGCGCCGTCGTTCATCGACAGCCCGAGGATGTCCATGTGCTTGCGGGGTCCGGCGCCGACGCCCTCGGTGAAGAACGCCACCCCGATCCCCATCAGCTCGCCGCGGGCGCGCTTCTCCGCCTGCTCGCGGCGCAGCTCGTCGTAGCCGGCGATCTCCATCGCGACCCGCATCGTGTTCGCGTAGTCGCCGGAGTCGAACGTCCAGCCCGTGGTCGTCTCGTACGGGAACTGCTCGGGCGCGATGAAGCTCCGCATCCGCA
This sequence comes from Solirubrobacterales bacterium, assembly GCA_027315255.1. GTDB lineage: Bacteria > Actinomycetota > Thermoleophilia > Solirubrobacterales > Solirubrobacteraceae > Palsa-465. Next base: position 16,409 of record DAHUYL010000215.1, read on the forward strand.
GCTCGATCGGGTCGACGCCCATCTCCATCGCCAGCGCCCCGACCATCCGCTCGACCAGGTACACCGCCTCCGTGATCCGGAACGAGCAGCGGTAGGCGACCCCGCCCGGCGCCTTGTTCGTGTAGACGGCCTTGACCTTCACGTGCGCGGCCTCGAGCGCGTAGGAGCCGCAGCAGATGTGGAAGAAGCCGGCCGGGAACTTCGTCGGCTGGGCGGTCGAGTCGAACGCCCCGTGGTCGGCGATCACGTCGACCTTCAGGCCCGTGATCCTCCCGTCCTTGGCGCAGATCGCGCCGTGCATGACGTAGTCGCGCGCGAACCCGGTCGACATCAGGTTCTCGGAGCGGTCCTCGATCCACTTGACGGGCCGGCCGGCGACGATCGAGCCCGCGATCGCGCACACGTACCCGGGGTAGACGGGGACCTTGTTGCCGAAGCCGCCGCCGATGTCGTTGCAGCGGATCCGGATCATGTGCTCGGCCAGCCCGGCGACGTGCGCGTACACGGTCCGGTGCGCGTGCGGCGCCTGGTTGCCGTTGTAGATGTCGAGCTGCCCCGTCTGCGGATTGAAGTCGGCGATCATCCCGCAGGTCTCGAGCGGGGCCGGGTGACAGCGGGGATAGATCATGTCCTGCTCGACGACCACGTCCGCCTCCGCGAACACGCGGTCGGCCGCCTCCTCGTCGCCCGCCTCCCAGGTCGGGCTCGCGAGGTTGTCGAGCTGCCCCTGCTTGTCGTCGCGGATCAGCGGCGCGTCGGGATCGAGCGCCTTGCGCGCGTTGACGACCGCCGGCAGCGGGTCGTAGTCGACCTCGATCAGCGCCAGCGCGTCGCGCGCCGAGTACTCGTCGGTGGCGATCACGCACGCCACCTCCTGGCCCTGGAAGCGGACCTTGTCGCCGGCGAGCACGGCCTGCGTGTCGTAGGAGATCGTGGGCATCCACGCGAGCCCCAGCGTCTCCAGGTCCTTGGCGGTGATCACCGCGGCGACGTTCGGGTGCGCGAGCGCCGCGCTCGTGTCGATCGAGTTGATCTTCGCGTGCGCGTACGGGCTGCGCAGGATCGCGGCGTGCAGCATCCCGGGCAGGCGGATGTCGTCGAGGTAGTTGCCCTTGCCGCGGATGAAGCGCGCGTCCTCCTTGCGCTTCAGGCGCCCGAACCCGATCGGGCGCTCCTGCTCACCGCTCGGCAGGTTCTCGGTTGTGACGGCCATCGCTCACGCCTCCTGTTCGACGGTCGCGGGGTGCTCCGCCGCCCAGCGGATCGCGGCGACGATGTTCTTGTATCCGGTGCAGCGGCAGATGCCGCCGGAGATCGCGGTGCGGATCTCGGCCTCGCTCGGGTCGGGGTTTGCGTCGAGCAACGCTCGGGCGGTCATCATCATCCCCGGGGTGCAGAACCCGCACTGGAGCGCGTGCAGCTCGTGGAAGCCCTGCTGCACCGGGTCCAGGCGTCCGTCGCGTTCGAGCGACTCGACCGTCCGGATCTGATGGCCCTGCGCCATCGCCGCCAGCACCGTGCACGACTTCACCGGCTTGCCGTCCATCAGCACCACGCAGGCGCCGCAGTTGGAGGTGTCGCAGCCCCAGTGCGTGCCGGTCAGCCCCGGCGTCTCGCGGATGAAGTGGACGAGCAGCTTGCGCGGCTCCTCCTCGCGCGTGACGTCCTCGCCGTTGATGTTCACCGTGATCTGCACGCTCATGCCTCCGTCTGCAGTGCGCGGGCCGCGGCGCGGCGCAGGGCGCGTTTGGTCAGCACGCCGGCGAGGTGGCGCTTGTAGTCGACCGGCCCGCGGCCGTCGGCCATCGGCGCGCAGTCCTCCGAGGCGATCCCGCCCGCCTGCTCGAACAGCTCCTCCGAGGGTCGGGCGCCGCGCAGCAGCTCCTCGGCGCGGGTGATCTCGATCGTCGTCGGGGCGAGCGCGCTGAGCGCCACGCCGGCGGCCGCGATCGTGCCCCCCTCGATCTCGAGCGCGGCCGCGGCGGCGCCGATCGCGAAGTCGCCGGCCCGCCGCTCGACCTTCTCGTAGGCGCTGCCGGCCCCGGGGCTCGTCCTGATCCTGACCTCGGTCAGGATCTCGTCCGGGGCCACGACCGTGACGTACGGACCGAGCTGGAACTCGCGCATCGCCACGATCCGCTCGCCGCTCGGGCCCTGGAGCACGACGTGCGCCTTCAGCGCCGCGCACACGGCGCTCAGGTCCTCGCCGGGATCGGCCTGGCAGAGCGAGCCGCCGATCGTCCCGCGGTTGCGCACGACCGGGTCGGCGATCACCTCCTCGGCGTCGCGGAACACGGGGAAGTGCTCGGCCAGCAGCTCGGAGTCCAGCAGCTCGGCGTGGCGGGTGAGCGCGCCGATCCTGATCTCGCCCTGCTGCTCGCGGATGTAGGCCAGGTCAGACTCGAGGTCGTTGATGTCGATCAGCCGCTCCGGGCTCGCCAGCCGCAGCTTCATCATCGGCAGCAGGCTGTGGCCGCCGGCGATCACGCGGGCCTCGGCGCCTGCGGCCTTCAGTGCTGCGATCGCGCCGGCGAGGCTCGTCGCGCGCTCGTACTCAAACGGTGCGGGCGTCTGCATCTGGGCTCCTCTCGTGTGTCGTCGGGCGCTCGAGCACCGCGGTCGCGGCGGGCGGGGTCCGTCTGGTGCCGGGCGTCTGCGCCGGCTCGTACTGCACCGGGGCGCCGGTCCCGATCACCGGTGAGCGCGGCATCTTCGCGGGCCGCGCCTGGCGCGCGTCGGGATAGAGCGCCCGCGCGGCGGCGCTGCCGTAGGTGACGTCGCGAAGTGCCGGCCCGTTCGGGCTCGCCGCCGCGATCGGCGCCTCGCGGCCGAGCCGGGCGAGCGTCAGCGTCCCCTTCGTGTAGACCTCGGCGATCCGCGGCGGGGTGACCTGAAGGCTCTCCGGGAAGTTGCGCAGCCCCTCGGCCGCGGCTCCCGGGTACAGCCCGTCGATCAGCCCGACCGCATCGTCCAGTCCCGCCTTCTTGACGAGCAGCCCCTCGAGCGCGTCGACTGCCGCGTCGAGGTTGGCGTTGATCGTCTGGACGACCGGCGCGACCGGCTCTGACTTGCCGATCAGCTCACCGACGCCGGCGATCGCGCGATCGAGCCCCGTGGCGATCGCGCGCAGCGCGAGGATCGTCGAGACGAGGAAGTAGACGAGCACCGCCACGATCGCGACGACCGCGATCGCCAGCACCACTCCTGCCGCGGGCATCAGTTCGCTCCTTCGGTGTTGTCGTCGAGGATCACGTCGAGCGAGCCGCCGTAGTCGGCGACCGTCTGCACGGTCCGGATCACGTGCTCCTGGGTGCTCAGCAGCAGCGGCACCGCGTCCAGGTCCTTGGAGCCGGCGGCGGCGGCGTTGGCGATCCGCTCGACGCTCGGCACGATCCCGCGGGCCGTGGTCAGGACCGCCTGCAGCAGCGCCACCACCAGCGGTGCGACGACGAGGATCAGGATCGCGTCGCCGATCCAGTAGAGGGTCATCGCGGCCTCCGCTCGGCCACCACCGCCGCCTTCGTGGCAATTCCCGGCAGCGCGCCGAGGATCGTCGCGAACTGGGCGTTGATGTCCCTGACCGCCGGCTCGAGCGGCCGCAGGTGCTCCGACTCGACCGATTCGAGCGCGGTTGCGAGCGTCGCGAGGTTCCCCGAGATCGACTCGAGTCCGCGACGGACGAGAATCAGCGCGGCGGCGAGCACGACGATCACGACGATCGCCAGCGCGACGCTGAGCGCGACCAGTGCGTGCGTGCTCATGCGCCACCGAACCCATCGGTCAGCGCGTTCATGTAGCCGTCCTGCACCACCGCCTCCTCGACGATCTTTGCGAGCACCGGCGCGGTCGCCGTCAGCTCCGGGATATGCGAGGTGTTGCCGGCGACGAGGCCGGCGACGCCGAGCAGCTGCCTGACGGAGCGCTCGATGCTCGAGACCGCCCGGATCAGGATCGCCAGCAGCGCGGCGACCGCGAGCGCGGCCACAAGGCCGATGATCAGCGAGATCCCCCAGTAGGTGTGGGCCGAGGTTGCGAGCACGAGCGTCATCTGCCCACCGCCACCTTTCTGAGCGCGCGCGCGCTGCGGAGGATCCGCACGCCCGAGTCGTTGACCCTCGAGATCCCCGCGAGCTCGTCGGTCTGGCGCTTGACGGCGCCGACCCCCTCGACCGCGGTCTGCGCCTGGCGCGCGATCCGCTGGGCGAGCCGCACGATCGTGATCACGATCGCGGCCGCCACGGCGATCACGACCACGCCGAGCACGATTCCGACAATCCATCCCGTCACGGGTGAGCCTCCTCTCCTGAATGCTCCGCCGCCCATCTGATCGAGCGGACGATCGTGGTGTAGCCGGTGCAGCGACAGATCTGGCCGGAGATCGCCTCGCGGATCTCGGCGTCGGTCGGAAGCGGATTCCCACCCGCGCTCCCGCGAGCCGCCATGCGGTCGAGCAGCGCCCGGGCGCTCATCAGCATCCCCGGCGTGCAGAAGCCGCACTGCAGGCCGTGCTCGGCGGCGAAGCCGAGCTGCACGGGATCGAGCCCCTGTTCGCCTTCGAGCCCCTCGACCGTGCGAACCGCGTAGCGGGAGGCGGTCGCGGCGAGCACGGTGCACGACTTGACCGGCTCGCCGTCCATCAGCACCACGCAGGTCCCGCAGTTGGACGTGTCGCAGCCCCAGTGGGTTCCGGTCAGCCGCAGCTCGTCGCGCAGGAAGTGGACGAGCAGCGTCCTCGGCTCGACCGTGCGCGTGTACTCGCGGTCGTTGACGCGGAGCGTGACCGCCATCATCGAGTTGCCCTCTCCGCGGCGCGGTTCAGCGCGCGCAGCACCAGCACGCCCGCGAGGTGACGCTTGTAGCGGGCCGAGCCGCGCTGGTCGGAGACCGGGCGTGCACCGTCCGCGGCGGCTGCCGCTGCCTGCTCGAATGCCTCCTGCGATGGCGGCCGGCCGGCGAGCGCCGCCTCCGCCTCGGCCGAGCGGGTGCCGGCGCCGACGGCGGCGAGCGCGATCCCGGCCCGCTCGATCAGGCCGTCGGTCAGGGTCACCGAGACGCCCGCGGCGGCAACCGCCCAGTCGCCGGCGCGCCGGTCGAGCTTCTCGTAGGCGCTGCCCGAGCCCGCCCGCAGCGGCACGCGGATCTCGGTCACCATCTCCGCGTCTCCCACGGCTGTCCGGTAGGGCCCTCGGCCGAACGCCTCGATCGGGACGACGCGCTCTGAATCGAGGCCGCGAATCACGATCGAGGCGCCGACGGCCGCGCACACGGCGCTGAGATCCTCGGATGGGTCGGCCTGGCACAGCGCGCCGCCGATCGTGCCGCGGTTGCGCACGACGGGATCCGCGATCACCCGCTCCGCGTCCGTGAAGATCGCCAGCTTCTCGCGCAGCAGCGGCGACTCGAGCAGCTCCCGGTGGCGCGTCATCGCTCCGATCCGCACCTCGTCTCCGTGCTCGCGGACGTAGCCGAGCTCGCTCACCAGCGGATCGATGTCGATCACGTAGGCGGGCGAGGCGAGCCGCAGCTTCATCATCGGCAGCAGCGAGTGGCCGCCGGCGAGCAGGCGTGCGCCCGGGCCGAGCTGCGCAAGCAGCCCGAGCGCATGCTCGACGCTAGAGGCGCGCTCGTACTCGAACGCCGCTGGAACCTGCAACCGTCTCCCTCTCCACTGGTTGACGGCACTGTGGCGTCTCGGGAGCGAACCGTCAAGCCTCAGTTAAGTGATCGCTTAGGGCACGCCCGGTGGGGTGCCGATCAGCTACCAATTGCGGGGTGACGCTCGCGCAGCTGCAATCGTTCGTCCTCGTCGCGCGGCTCGGTTCGGTGAAGGCCGCGGCCGCCGAGCTCGAGGTCACCGAGCCGGCCGTGTCCGTGGCCGTCGCCGCGCTGCGCAGGGAGCTTGGCGACGAGCTGTTCGTTCGCTCCGGTCGCGGCATCGCGCTCACGGCCGGCGGGCGCCGGCTGGCAGCGCTCGCCACCGAGATCCTCGGGCTGGCGGAGCAGGCGCGCCGCTCGGTCCACGACACGCCCGGCCGCCCGCGGCGTCTCGAGCTCGTCACGACCCAGCTCGCCGCCGAGTACATCGCCCCGCTGATCGACGCGTTCGCGGCGCGCGGGGAGGGGGTGGAGATCGCGGTCGAGCCGGCGCCGGGCCGCTCGTTCGCCGAGCTGCTCGAGCATCGCCGGGCCGACATCGCGCTCGGTCCGCACCCCGGGCCGGAGCGCGCGGGGGCGATCGCCGTCGTCCCGTTCCTGCGCTGCCGTCAACTGCTCGTTGGCGCCCCGGGCCATCGCCTCGCCGGGCGCAGCCAGGTGCAGCCGTCCGAGCTGGCCGGGGAGCGCTGGTTGATTCCACATCCCGACCTGGACCCGACCACCGGCACCGGCGCCTTCTTCGAGCGCAGCGGGCTCCAGCCGCGACAGCTGAGCCACTACACGAGTCAGGCTGCGGCGATCGCTGCGGCGGTCGCGGGCGAGGGGATCGTGCTGGTCGTCTCGCATTCCGTGGTCGACGAGGTTCGCCGCCGTGCGCTGGTCCGCCTGGACGTCGCGGGGACGCCGGTCGAGGAGCTGTGGTACGCGAGCACGCTCGGACTCGATCGCGCGCTGCCGGCCGCGCTGTCGCTGCAGCGGTTCGCGACGACCTCGGACGCGACCCAGGCGATCTCCTCGGGTCGTGCCGGTGCGATCTCGAAGCGCTCGCGCCCGACCGTCCACGTCACCCTGTGGCGGTCGGTCGCGGCCGAGCTGGACGCCGGCGGCGGCGCCTGAGGCGGATGCGGCGTCCCGCGCTCGTCGCCCGTGTCGCGGTTGGAGCGGTCGTGCTCAGCGCCGTGCTGATGCTGTGGAGCGGGCAGGCCCTGGCGACGAGCGTGTACGGGCTGGCGACGACGTTCGGATACGAGGGCACTGCGGCGTTCGCGAGCTGCTCGACGGCCACCGTCCCCTGCAGCGGCACCCTCAGCGGGTATGCGGTCGCGAGCTCGAACACCGCGGAGTCGCTTGCGTTTGCGACGCTGCTGGCCGACATGGGCGGCGCGGGACACATGCGGTGGGCGAGGTTCGCGATCCCGTACGACGCGCTGAACATCGAGGGCCCGGCGGGCACCGGCTGCGTTCAATCGCCCGCGTATTCGAATCCGGATCTCGCCGGGCCCGGGGATGTGCGTCTGACCGGCCAGCAGGTGTTCGACGCCCTCGTGTGGGCGATCCAGGCGGCGGCGGCGGACGGGCTAACCCCGGAGGTGGCGTTCACGAACGGCAGCGGTGACGGAGCTCCACCGATCCCCGACCCCGGCTACGGCAGCGGCGCGAAGCCGTTCGTCGGGATCACACAGGCGGGGGACGACTACCGGTGTGGCGTCACGCAGATCATGCGGCAGCTGGCACCCGGCAACAGCGGCAAGCTCCCCGTCGTCGTGAACTGGGAGGCGTGGAACGAGCCGAACGGCTCGTCGGTGCTGAACGGAGCGCTCGGCGGCGAGTGCGCATCTGCCAGTCCGACCAACCCGTGTGGCGGTGGACCGTACGGGGGGCCGGCGTCGCTGTGCAATTCGAGCGGCTCGTCTCCGGCTCCTGCTCAATGCGGTCCGATCGAGGCCTCCGAGCTGTGGGAGCTCGCGAACGTCGCCGCAACGCAGCTCCAGCAGGCAACGGGGACGGCCGAGACCGTCGCCGCGCTGACGGCCAACCTGAGCGGAACGCCCGCTGCCAACGAGCTGTGGAATGGCGCCTACGCGGTCGGAATCCACGGGTCCGCTGCCGGAACCCCCGGGTTCATGCCGGGGGATGGCCTGCCATCGGTATGGGCGGTTCACGATTACGCGGACGTGCTCAGCTGGCCGAGCACCCCGGTGATCTCGTCGTTCACGAGCTGGTTGCGCTCGAACTTCGGGACCGGCCTCCAGGTGTGGATCACCGAAGCCGCCGCCAACCTACGCCCGCCGGGCTGCAAGGCGCCGTGTAGCCCGACCACCGCCGACGGGTCTCCCGCGACGCAGGCGTCGGACGCGGAGAACTTCCTGAAGCTCGCCGGCTACGGGAATGGAGAGGCCATCACGGACGTCGACTGGTTCGAGTTCCAACCCGCGAACGAGAGCACGGGCTGGGACTCGGGGCTGCTGTCGGCCGGACAGGGTCGCGATCTGTCACCCGACGGCCTCTACTCGCAGGAACGCCAGAGCTACTGCGTCCTGACGGGCGCGACGGGCTGCAGCACGTCGAGCGGGACGGCGAGCGACTGGAGCGCGAGCTGGGACGTCCAGAACGCACCGACCGGCGTCGCTGCCGGGCCGGTCACGGCCACATCGGTCCAGGTCGATTGGCGGGCCGCGCCCGGCGCTCCCGCCGGGACAACCTACGAACTGTTCGACAGCGGCAGCTCGCTGCCGGCGATCTCCGACGCCGGCGGCGGTCCGCAGGAGCTCGGTGGGCTACCTCCGAACTCAGCCGTCGGGTTCTCGGTCGTCGCCGTGTCGAACGGGGTTGCGTCGCCGGCGGCCACGGGATCGGCCGTGACGTTGGCGGCGACCCCTTCGGCGCCGGCCGTGACGGGCGAGACCGCGACGGCGGTCGGCCTGAGCTGGACGGAACCGTCCGGCGGGAACGCTCCCGCGTCATACGAGATCGTCGACTGCCGAGGCACCGAAGCCGTGTGCCGCAGCGGGCCGTACGCAACGGCGGCCACCGGCGTGGATCCCGCCTGCGCCCGGAGCTGCTCCTACCGCATCGCCGGGCTGTCGCCGGGCACGGCCTATTCGTTCGGCGTCGCGTCCGTGAACTCCCAGGGTGATGCCTCGCCCGTGAGCGGCACCGCCTCGACCACGACGTATCTGCCGCCATCGTTCTTCAACCAAGCCTGGATCGGGATCGAGGACGCGATCAACGGATGGTGAGGCGGCCGGCACCGTGGGGCGTGGCGAGCGGCCGACCTTCCCGGTCGTCGGCGTCTCGGTTCTGGCGCTCGCGATCACCGGGGTGCTCCCCAGCGCGTAGCGTTCTTGAAGGTCGTCCGCGCCGGCCCGACCGTCGCCCACGGCGGGGACTCTGCCGCGAAGGAGGGGTTCGACCGCCTCGCAGGTGATCCGCCGCGGGTGGTCCGGCGCACGTTCGTGCTCGTCGGGCCGACGGCGTATGGGTGGCGGCCGGCACCAGCCGGGCTGGGAGCTGCTCAGCCCGGCCGCCGACCGGCACGACCGCACAACCGCGCCAGCACCGGCCCCGCGATCACACCGCGCGCAGCCACGCCGCCATACGCAGCCGATCCGCACCACCCCAACCGCAAACCTCGGTGCTGTCGCGCCTGTGCCGTTTCCACGCGACACACCGACCGTGACCCGCGCGACGCGCTCGCCCCGAGCGTCGCAGACCGCCCGACGACCGCGTTCAACCCGACGGAGCACTGCTATGCGTGGCGGGGAGCGCGCCTGATCCGGATCGGCCGGCACACGTTCACGCGCCGCGGGCTCCTGGCCGCGAGCGAAACCGGGATCGGCGGCACCGTCAGACCCGCGCAGCGCGCCACCCGTCGGGCGCGTACGAGCGTCGCACGGTCTCGACGTAGGGAGCGGGCGCGACCGTGGCACGGATCTCGCGCTGGACGTGGGGCTCGACCGTCGGCTTGGCGGTGCCGCCGCCCTCCTCGCCCCACAGGAGCGTCACCTCGGTGCCCGGCTCGGCGTGTTCGGCGTCGACCACGGCGAGCGTCAGCATCCGCCCCTCGTTGGCGCTATAGCCGATCCAGGTGGAGATCCCGACCGTCATGCCCTCGGCGAGCACCGCGTCGTACGGGTGCATCGAGTAGACGGCGGATGGAAAGTCGATGAACTTGGCGCGGTCGCGCTTGCCGAACATCGTCGCGATCGCCGCGGTGACATCGTCCTCGTCGAGCGCGAGTGTCACCTTGTGGCGATGTGGGCCCGCCGCCGCCATCCGCTCGAGCGACTCGCGGCCGATGAAATCGTGGTCGAACTTGACGATGTGGCCGTAGCCGAGATCCCACGGGGTGAAGTAGTAGTCCTCGATGCTCGAGGACACGAAGCTGCCCCCGATCGAGGCGGAGCCCTCGTAGCCGGCCGCCGGCAGCCACTCACGGTAGGCGCGCAGCGCTTCGCCCGAGTAGATCGCCGGGAGCGGTGACGGGATCCACGCCGATTCGAGCGCGTTCGACGAGTACGCGCGGCCGCCGACCTGCCGCAGTCCGAGCTCGGCGCCCGCGGCGAGGATCGCCTCGCGTACCGCGTCGCCGTCGTCGAACGCTCCGAACAGCTCCCATCCGGGTTGCCCGGCCATCCCGTGGCGCAGCGCGCGCACCGCGCGCCCTGCGATCGTGACCATCGTCATGTTGAAGAACTTGAGCTCGGGTGGCTCCCGTCCGAGCAGCCTGCGGATCACGTCCATCGCGTTCGGTCCCTGGACCTGGAAGCGGAACGACCGCCGCCGGCCGTCGCTGCGCAACGCGGTGCGCTGGTCGAATTCGAGCTGCACGTCGTAGCCGCCGGTCTGCGCGTGGTAGGTGACCCAGTTGAGCACGGGGGCCCGGCCGACGAGGTTGAACTCCTGCTCTGCGAGGTGGAACAGGATCACGTCCCCGACCACGTAGCCGTCGGGCGTGCACGGAATGAACTGCTTGGCCTTGTCGACGGCGGTGGTGGCGAAGCTGTTGACGCCGAGCGACGACAGGAGCCGCAGGGCGTCCGGTCCGGCAACCGTCAGCTCAGCCATGTGATAGGTCTGGTTGAACAGCACGCACGTCTGCTGCCATGCCTGCTGCTCGTCACGCCAGTTCGTGAACTCCGACGGCACGCCCGGGTACACGTTCGGACCGGTCGGGGAATTGCGCAGCAGGTCGACCACGTTGCGACCGGACAGCAGATCCTCGAGATGCTGTGTCATGCGATCCTCACTCTCGATCGGTCGCGGCCGCGAGCGCCGCGCCGCGTTGGTTGATGATCCCGCGGCCACTGCGACACTCGCGGGGGCAGCACCCGTACGCGTCGCGGAACAGCCGGCTGAAGTGCGCGGCGCTGACGAGCCCCCAGCGGCCGGCGATCGCGTGGATCGGCTCGCGCGCGAGCGCCGGGTCGAGCAGGTCGCGCCGGCAACGCTCGAGCCGCGCGGTGCGAATGAACTCGCACACGCTCGTGCCCTCCCGCTCGAACACGCGGTGCAGATAGCGAGTCGAGATGAAGCACGCGCGCGCGACCTGCTCGGGACCGAGGCCGGGATCGCCCAGCCTGGTCTCGATCTCGGCCTTGGCACGCAGCAGCAGCTCTGCGGTCGAGTACGGGCGCTCGAGGTCCGGAGCGGCCGCGAGGTCCGCATAGAGCCGGCGAACGACGTCGAGCACGTGGCGCTGGGCGCCGAGGTCGTCGGGCGCGATGCTGCCGCCGGCGAGGCCGCCGACGGTCGCACAGAAGACGCGGCCGGCGAGGCGGGGGAGGCCCGAGCCGCCCGCGATCCGGACGCTCGCCAGGCGCGCGACCATGGGTGCTTGACGGCCGAGCGCGGACTTGGGGATGCGCAGCACGAGCACCTCGAACGGCGCCTCGGCGCGGAGGATCGCCGACCTGGACGTGTCGTACACGGCCATGTCCCCGGGCTCCAGCGTGGCCAGCCGCTCCTGCTGGACTCCATCCAGCCGTCCGCGCAGCATCAGGTGCAGATGCAGGCATTCGGGGTCGGCGGCGGCGATCTCGCGGGCGCTGCGGCTCATCGTGCTCGCGGTCGCGGAGATCCGGACGAGGCCGATCGACCCGAGCTGCTCAGACCACATCCGCGCGCTGAAGCTGGCGCCGTCGACGGTGTGGATCCGCAAGGGGTGCAGCGCTCGGCGCGCCATCGCCGCCCAGTAATCCGCGCGCTCCCCGCTGGGGACCACGCTCGTGTCGATCAGGACGGCCATCGGCGCGCGAACGCGGCCCGTGAGCGTCGTGAGCGACACCCCGGCGCCGACATCAGAACACCACGGTCGTGTTGCCGTGACGCAGGACGCGATCCTGGCAGTGCGACTGGACGGCCCGCGCGAGCACGGCACGCTCGATGTCGGCGCCGCTGTGGGTCAGCGCCGCGACGTCGTCGCGGTGGCTGACGCGGATCACGTCCTGCTCGATGATCGGCCCCGCGTCGAGCTCCTCGCTGACGTAGTGCGCGGTCGCGCCGATCAACTTGACGCCTCGCTGCTTCGCCTGCTCGTATGGGGAGGCGCCGGCGAACGCGGGCAGGAACGAGTGGTGGATGTTGATCACCGGCACGCGCGCGCGGGCGAGAAAATCCCCCGACAGGATCTGCATGTACCGGGCGAGCACGACCAGGTCGCAGTGCCCTTCGAGCAGCCCCAGCGCACCCGCCTCGGCCTCGGCCTTCGTCTCGCGCGTGACCGGAACGTGGTGATAGGCGAGGCCGAAGGACTCCACCTGCTCGCGCAGATCCGGGTGATTGGAGATCACCATCACCACCTCGGCCTCCAGATCGCCGCGCCGCCAGCGCCACAGGAGGTCGAGCAGGCAGTGGTCGTAGCGGGAGACGAGGATCGCGATCCGCTTGCGCTCGGCCGCGTCCCACATCCGCCAGGTCATCCGGAACGGTTCGGCGAGTGCCAACCCGAACCGCTCTGCCAGGCCGCCGGCGCGAGCCTCGTCGATCGCGAACTCGACCCGCATGAAGAACGTGCCCCCGCTGGGATCGGTCGTGTACTGGTCGGAGCGGACGATGTTGGCGCCCGCTTCGAACAGGAACTGCGCCACACCGGCGACGATCCCGGGGCGGTCCGGGCACGAGATCAACAGGCGGATCGTCCTGGTCACCGGCCCGACCCCGCCGTGGCCGGCAAGCGCCAGCTCGTCAAGCGCTCGACGCCGTCGAGCAGCTCGACGTAGGACCGCAGCGTGGCCGGTCCGCGCGCGCGGAGCACCGCCTGCGCCTGCTGCGGGCCCAGGCGCTCCAGTGCCTCGTGCGCGAGCGCGGCGCCGGCGCTCGCCCGCTCGCAGCGACGCCGGAACCAGCCGATCGCCCGCGGATCCCGCAGCCCGTAGTGGTCGATCAGCGCGTCACGCTGGACCGGCGCGAGCCGCGCCTGGATCGACTCGATCGCGTGGATCGTCGCGAGCTGCTCCGCCAGGTCGCGGTGCCCGTCGCCCACCCAGTCGCGAGCGCAGGCCACGGTCTCCGGCAGCGGGTCCTCGGCGTAGCACCACGGTGAGCCGCGCCAGCCGACCGCCGCAGCGAACTCGTACCACAGGTCGAGCTCGCGCTCCCGCAGGACCGCGGCACGGCGCAGGGCCGGGACGAGGTCGCCGCAGTGCGACGGCGCCGCGACGGATCGCGCAGCGAGCTCCGCCGCGCTGCGAGCCGCGCGCGCGAGAGCGAGCACCGCGTGGTGGTGCTCGCTCGCGGATGCGCGCAGATCGTCGCCCGTGAGCGCACCCGCGCACCACCGCTGGTGGAACGGGTGCGCGGCCGTGCTCCAGCGCTGCACCGGAGCGGTGGGCGCGGGCGGCAGGCTCATCGCACCGGCGTGCCCGTGCGCCACCCGGTGGCGTAGCTGGTGCGAGCGACCTCGCTGTACGGGACCGGGCTGACGACCGCGCGGATCTCGGTCTGGGCGTGGCGCTCGACGACCGGTCGGTTCGAGCCGCCGTCCTCCTCGCCCCACACGAGCACGAGCTCTGCGCCGATCTCGATGTCGGTGTCGACGATCGCGAGCGACAGCATCGAGCGTTCGTTGTAGCTGTAGCCCGAGAACGTCGAGACCCCGACGACGCGATCGCCGTCGAGCAGCTTGTCGTACGGCCAGGTCGCGTAGTTGGACAGCGGGAGGTCGATGTACTTGGTCGCGTCGCCCTTCTCGAACATCGTCCCGATCGCGTGCGCGACATCCTCGCCGTTCCACGCGAGCGTCACCTTGCGCCGCCGCGGGGAGTCGGCCATCGCCTCGAGCGCAGCGCGTCCCACGAACTCGTGGTCGAACTTGACGAACGACCAGTAGCCGAGGTCGTGCGGAGTCAGGTAGTAGTCCTCGATCGCGTCCGAGTAGAAGCTGCCGCCGAGCGAGCCGGTGCCTTCGTACCAGTTCGCGGGCAGCCACTGCCGGTAGGCCTCGAGCTGCTCGCCGGTGAAGATCGCCGGCAGCGGGCACGGGATCCACCCCGACTCGAGCGTGTTCGTCGCGTACACGCGCGAGCCGACCTGCGCCAGCCCGAACTCTGCGCCGGCCTCGACGATCGCCGCCTTGACCGCCGGCCCCTCGTCCCATGGGCCGAACAGCTCGAGTCCGGGGGCGCCGGACATGCCGTGGTGCAGTGCGCGCACGGCGTGACCGGCGATCGTGATCTCGCCCATGTTGAAGAACTTGATCTCGGGCAGTGGCCCGCCGATCGCCCGCTCGAGCACCTTCAGCGCGGTCGGCCCCTGCACCTGGTAGCGGTACAGCTGGCGGCGGCCCGTCGGGTTGGCCGCGGTCCGCTCGTCACGGTCGACCGTGACGTCATAGGAGCCGGTCTCGGCGTGGTACTGCACCCAGTTGTGAACGGAAGGCCTGCCGACCAGCCTGACGGTATCCGTGTCCATGTAGAACAGGATCGCGTCGCCGATCACGTAGCCGTCGTGGTTGCACGCGACGAATTGCTTGGCCTTGCCGGGGCCGAAGGTTGCGAAGCTGTTGACGCCCACGTCGGAGAGCAGCTTGATCACGTCGGGACCCGACACCGTCAGGTCGGTCATGTGATGGGTCTGGTCGAACAGCGCGCACGTCTCGCGCCACGCGACCTGCTCGTCGCGCCAGTTCGAGAACTCGGCCGGCACCGCCGGATAGACATACGGTCCGAGCTGGGAGTTGCGCGCCAGTGTGACGGCGCTGCCGGCCTGCGCCAGCGCGTCGGCGAGACTGGGGTCGGGCATCTGATCTTCTCCTCGTAGTGGTTCGAATCGGGCGACTTGGTTACCTGGCTGTGTCCACCGCTTCGGCCGGCCGCTTGCCCGCTGCGTGCGCACCCTTGCGGTGCTGCCACTGCCACGTCTCCAGCAGCTGGTTGAACGTGAAGTAGTGAAAGCCCGCGAGACCGAGCTGCGGGTCGGCGAGCTGGGGTGCCAGCGCGTCGTACAGGTTGTCCGCGGCGGAGCGACCGACGAGATGCTGGATCCCGTGCTGCTTGCGCAGATAGCTGAGCGACGGCCCGACGCCCACCTTGACCGACAGCTCCAGCAGGCGGCCTGGGTGGACCCGTCCGGGGACCCCCGCGAACACCGGGATCGACATCCCGGCGGCGCGCTTGACGAGGATCCACTCGCGCAGCGCGCCCGGGTGGAAGCAGAGCTGGGTCGTGACGTAGTCGGCGTGCCGGGCCTTCTCGAGCAGCACCCGATCGAGCGTGTCGGGGCCGATCAGCGGGTGACCCTCGGGGTAGCCGGGGATCCCGACGCTGCGCGGGCGGTGCGGGTGGTCGGCAAGCAGCCTCAGCACGTCGCCGCCGGCGGCGTACGGGCCGAGCGGCTGCTTGACGTCCCCACCGACGAGGAACACGTCGTCGACCCCTGCGCCGGCCAGCGCCACGAGCAGCGCGTCGAGGTGAGCGCGGTCACGAACCATCCGCGCGGCCACGTGGACGGTCACCCGATGACCGAGCGCGCGCAGCCGAGCGGCCACCTCGACCGACCGATCGGGTCCGTGCTTCGGCGAGCACGTGACGGTCAACCGGACCTTCTCGGTCAGCTCGGCGGCCTCGGGCTCGCCTCGCCCGAACGGCAGGATCTCGAATCGCGTGCGCTCGTCGACCGTCGGCTCGGCTTGCGCCGTCACGTCGGCACCTCCGCTGCCCATCTCCCTCTCCTCACTCCGGCAATCCGTGCCACAAGATCATCAATAATATTGTTGACAGTTCACGAGGCCACGGCCCTCGGCTGCGACGCGACGCTGCTCCGCAGCGCCTCGGTCACGTGGTCGAGATGCAGCCGCATCGCGGCCTCGGCGGCGGCCGGCGCGCGCGCGGCGATCGCCTCGACGACCGCCGTGTGCTCGCTTAACGAGCGCGCCGCTCGGCCGGGCACGAGGATCGTGCGGTACTGGAAGCGCACCATCTGCGAGTTCAGCGAGGAGACGAGCCGCGCGGCCGTCGCGTGACGTGCGATCTCGAGGATGCGGGCGTGGAGCGTCGCTCCGGCGGTCGAGCAGCCGACCAGATCGCCTGCGTCGAGCAGGCGTCGCAGCTCGGCGAGGATCTGCCGCAGCTCGTGGACTTCCGCATCGCTGGCGCGGACGGCGGCCTCGCGGGCGGCAAGCGCCTCCAGCAGCGCGCGCGCCTGCATGATCTCGATCGCCTCCTCGACCTGGACGAGCCGGACCTTGGCGCCGCGATTGCGCTCGTGCTCGACGAGCCCTTCGTGCGCGAGCCGCACGAGCGCGGTCCGAACGGCCGCCCGGGAGACGCCGAGCGACTCGATCAGGTCGGCCTCGATCAGCCGCTCGTTCGGCTGGAAGTCGCCGGCGAGGATCGCAGCGCGCAGCCGCTCGTAGCCGTCGTCGGAACTCATCGCGTCCTCAATCATAGCGGGATTAGCGCGAGGATCGTCAACAATCGCTGCCGCACGATTGCACCAGCTCGACGCTCACGGCGCGACTGTCACGTTTGGCGCTCGGCCGCTGTCGTGGGAGTAGTGACCACAACCACCTGGAGAAGCGGGTGGAGAACCCGACGCCCGACGGCCCTCGGTTTCTGACGGTCGGTGCGAAGGGGGACGAGTTCCAGCTGGTCCTCTGGCCGGGGACACCGGGGGAGGCCCAGCCGGCGCTCGGAAGCCCGCCACCGTGCGTCACGTTCGTGACCGACGACTGCCGCAAGACGGTCGAGGAGCTGAAGTCGCGCGGCGTGGAGTTCGTGACGGACGTGCTCGAGTTCCCATGGGGCTGCGTCGCACAGTTCCTGGACCCGGATGGCAACCGGCTGCAGCTCCGAGAGGGCCGCTGATCCCTCGGCAGCGCCGGCGCACGTCAGGTCGGTCATGTCGGGACGCTCATCACGTGTGTCTCGGTGAAGGCGTGGAGGCCTTCGCGGCCGAGTTCGCGGCCGATGCCGGATTGGTTGATGCCGCCGAAGGGGGCGCGTTCGTCGACGGCGGTGGCGTTGTGGTTGTTGAAGAAGGTGACGCCGGTGCGTAG
>DAHUYL010000012.1 GCA_027315255.1 Solirubrobacterales bacterium
CGAGGCGGCGCTCGCGGCCGATCGCGCGGCGGGTGAGCACGTCGCCGCCGAGCTCCAGGCGTGCGCTCAGGCGGAGGCCGGCTTGCAGAACCGGCTGCACGCTGCCGCTGAAGCCCTGACGGCGGTCGAGGTCCGGGCGCAGCGCGCCCGCGACCAGGCCGGCGATGCGCAGGAGGCGCTGACCGCGCTGGCCGCGGAGCTCGAGCTCGAGCCGGCGCCCGCCGAGGCGGCGTTGTCCGCCGAGGAGCGGGCGGCGCTCGAGGGCCGGCTCGAGCGGATCGCCCGGCGCCGCGAGCAGCTCGGTCCGGTCAATCCACTGGCTCAGGACGAGTACGCCGAGGCGCTCGCCCGCGTAGAGGAGCTCGAGACGCAGCGGACCGACCTCGAGACCGCGATGCGTGAGCTGGAGAAGCTGATCCGGGAGACCGACCGGCAGATCCGTGAGGCATTCGAGGAGACGTTCGCGGCCGCGGCGGCCAACTTCGAGGAGCTCGCGGCGCGGCTGTTCCCGGGCGGCAGCGGCCGGTTGCGACTGGTCGCCGAGGCCGAGGGGCCGGCGCGGGTCCTGGGTGGCCAGACGGTCGACGGCGACGGCGAGCCGGCCGCGGACACGGACGACGAGGTCGAGGGCGGCGGGGACGAGGAGCTGCTCGGCGTCGAGATCGAGATCACGCCCGCCGGCAAGGCGATGAAGCGGCTGACGCTCCTGTCCGGTGGCGAGAAGTCGATGACCGCGCTCGCGTTCCTGTTCAGCGTGTTCCTGGCGCGGCCGTGTCCGTTCTACATCCTCGACGAGGTCGAGGCAGCACTCGACGATCTCAACATCGACCGCTTCCTCGAGCTGCTCGGGACCTACTCGCAACGAGCCCAGTTCATCGTCGTCACCCACCAGAAGCGAACGATGGAGGCGGCCGATTCGCTGTACGGCGTGTCGATGGGCGGCGACGGGATCTCGAAGGTGATCTCGCGGCGACTGCCGGCGCGCGCGGCCGCGTAGCCTTGGTTGGGCGTGGCGCGAGAGTGGTCTGACCTGTTCATCGTCGACGGCGCGGGCGGCTCGGCAGCGGCCGAGCCCGAGCCGGTCGTCGAGGAGAAGCGCGTCGGCCGCTTCCGCCGGCTGCGCGAGCATCTGCGCAAGACCCGTCAGGCGCTCGGCGCCGAGATCCAGGCGACGCTGTTCGAGGAGCTCACCGACGAGACCTGGGAGCGGCTCGAGGAGGCGCTGATCTACGCCGACGTGGGCGCGCGAACGACGGCGGGCGTCGTCGAGCAGCTCGAGCGAGAGGCGACGGCAGGGGGGATCGCCGGCGGCGAGGCGCTGCGCGACCGGCTGGTCGAGCTGCTGGCAGAGATCGCGCGGGCGGGCGACGATCGGATCGACCTGCGTCCGAAACCGACGGTGATCCTGATGGCCGGCGTCAACGGCACCGGCAAGACGACGACGACCGGCAAGCTGGCGCATCACCTCAGCCGCGAGCTGGGTGCCGCCGTGGTGATGGTCGCGGCCGACACCTACCGGGCGGCGGCTGTCGAGCAGCTCGGGATGTGGGCGCAGCGCGCCGGCGCGCGGTTCGTCGCGGGCGCCGAGCGGGCCGATCCGGGCTCGGTCGCCTACGAGGGCGTTGCGATCGCGATGCGCGAGCGCGCCGACGTCGTGATCGTCGACACCGCCGGGCGGCTGCACACCCAGAACGACCTGATGGGCGAGCTCGCCAAGGTCCGCCGGGTGATCGGCAAGCAGATCCCGGACGCGCCGCACGAGACGCTCCTCACCGTCGACGCGACCACCGGTCAGAACGGTCTGCGCCAGGCGCAGCTGTTCTCCGAGGCGATCGCGATCTCGGGGCTCGTGCTGACGAAGCTCGACGGGACCGCGAAGGGCGGGATCGCGCTGGCGATCGCGCACGAGCTCGGGATTCCGGTGAAGCTGATCGGAGTCGGCGAGCAGCTCGAGGACCTGCGACCGTTCGAGCCGTCCGAGTTCGCCCGCGCGCTCGTCAGCTGACGCGAAGCGGCTGACACGGGGTGGTTCGGGTTTTCCCTGAGTGGGCGCGTAGCCGCTGGGAGTAAGCTCGCCCAAGCATGGCTGGATGGATCTTGTGGGCGCTGGTCGCCTGTGGGTTCGGGGTCGGAGAGGTGCTGACGACGGGGTTCTTCCTCGCCCCGTTCGCATTCGGCGGCGCGCTCGCCGCGCTCGCCGAAGCGGCCGGTGGGGGTGAGGTCGCCGCCTTCGTGGTGTTCGTGGCCGTGTCGGTCGCGACGCTCGCGTTCGTGCGGCCGCTCGTGACGACGCGGCTGCTGCACGCTCCGCCGACCCGAACGGGCGCGGCCGCGCTGGTTGGCAAGCACGCGATCGTGCTCGAGCGGATCGCCAACGGCGAGGGCGTTGGATGCGTCAAGATCGACGGCGAGGTGTGGACCGCTCGGGCCCTCGACGACGACCGTGAGATCGAGCCGGGGACGCGCGTCGAGGTCGTCGCGATCCGCGGTGCAACCGCACTTGTAATGGAATGAGGAGGAGCTGATGGCAGCCGCAATCGTCGCAGTCGTCGTGGTCGTGCTGCTCGTGATCGTGGCCGCTCGCACCGTACGGATCGTGCCCCAGGCGAGAGCAGGGATCGTCGAGCGGCTCGGCCGCTACCACCGCACGCTGAGCCCGGGGATGACGCTGCTGATGCCGTTCATGGACCGGCTGAAGCCGCTGATCGACCTGCGCGAGCAGGTGGTGACGTTCCCTCCGCAGCCCGTGATCACCGAGGACAATCTCGTGGTCGGGATCGACACCGTCCTGTACTTCACGGTCAACGACGCCAAATCGGCAACCTACGAGGTGGCCAACCCGCTGCAGGCGATCGAGCAGATCACGGTGACGACGCTGCGCAACGTGATCGGCTCGCTGACGCTCGAGCAGGCGCTCACGAGCCGCGACCACATCAACGCCCAGCTGCGCTCGGTGCTCGATGACGCCACCGGGAAGTGGGGGATCCGGATCAACCGGGTCGAGCTGAAGTCGATCGACCCGCCCGGCTCGATCCAGGAGGCGATGGAGAAGCAGATGCGCGCCGAGCGCGACCGCCGCGCGGCGATCCTCAACGCCGAGGGGGTCAAGCAGTCGCAGATCCTGACCGCCGAGGGCCAGAAGCAGGCCGCGGTGCTGACCGCCGAGGGCCAGAAGCAGGCGGCGATCCTGCGGGCCGAGGGCGAGGCGAAGGCGATCCATACGGTGTTCGAGGCGATCCACCTGGGCGACCCCGACCCGAAGCTGCTGAGCTACCAGTACCTGCAGATGCTGCCGCAGCTCGCCCAGGGGAGCGCGAACAAGGTGTTCGTGATCCCGTCGGAGTTCGCCGAGGCGTTCGGCGGGCTGGGCAGGGCGTTCTCGCAGGTCGCCGGTGCCCAGGGGGCAGTCGACGGAGTCGCGGCGGCGCTCGCCGGCAGCGATCACGCCGGCAACGGGGCCGTCGCCGCGGGTGCCGACGCCAGCGCGCTCCCGCCGGCGCTTGGTGAACGGGGCGATCCGGACGCCGGCTGATCGGCCAGCTTGCTCGAGGCTGCGGGGGTGCGGTGACGGCGCGTCCATCGAGGCGGTCCCGGGGCGTGAAGTAAGCTCGCTGGCGTGTTCGACTCGCTCGCCGACAAGCTTCAGGCGACGCTCGCCGAGGTCCGCGGCCACGGAACGCTGACCGAGGCCGACGTCAACTCGGCGATGCGGGAGATCCGCCTCGCGCTGCTCGAGGCCGACGTCAACTTCAAGGTCGTCAAGAGCTTCACGAACGCGGTCAAGGAGCGGGCGCTCGGGGCCGACGTGATCGGCAAGCTCAACCCCGGCCAGCAGGTCGTGAAGATCGTCAGCGACGAGCTGACGGCGCTGATGGGCGGCGAATCGCCGGAGCTGCCGTTCGCCTCGCGCCCGCCGACCGTGATCGTGATGGCGGGGCTGCAGGGCTCGGGCAAGACGACCGCGACCGGGAAGCTCGCCCGGTTCCTGCGCGAGCAGCACAACTCCTCGGTAGCGGTCGCAGCGTGCGATGTGTACCGGCCCGCAGCCGTCGAGCAGCTGGTCAAGGTCGGCCGTCAGGCGGGAGCCGACGTCTACGAGCAGGGCACCGACCGCGATCCGGTCAAGATCGCCGCGTGGGCCCGCGACCGCGCTCAGAGCGAGGGGAAGGACGTGCTGATCGTCGACACGAGCGGGCGCCTGCACGTCGACAGCGCCTTGATGGAGGAGCTTGCTCAGATCAAGCGGACGGTGCGACCGACGTCGGTGCTGCTCGTGGTCGACGCGATGACCGGTCAGGACGCCGTCCAGGTCGCCGAGCAGTTCGCCGAGGTCGTCGACTTCGACGGGGTCGTGATGACGAAGCTCGACGGCGACGCTCGCGGCGGCGCGGCGCTTTCGGTCAAGGCGATCACCGGCAAGCCGATCGTGTTCGCTTCGACCGGTGAGAAGCTCGACCAGTTCGAGCGCTTCCACCCCGAGCGGATGGCCCAGCGGATCCTCGGCATGGGCGATGTGATGTCGCTGATCGAGAAGGCCGAGCAGGCCTACGACCAGCGCCAGGCGGCCGAGCTCGAGCGGAAGTTCCGCACGCGGGAGTTCAGCCTCGACGACTTCCTCGAGCAGATGAAGCAGATCCGGCGCCTCGGACCGCTCCAGAACCTGCTGGCGATGATCCCCGGGATGAGCAAGGAGCTGCGCGGTGTGAACCTCGACGAGCGCGAGTTCGACCGGGTGCAGGCGATCATCCTGTCGATGACGCCGCAGGAGCGCCGTCACCCAGAGCTGATCAAGGGCTCGCGACGGCTGCGGATCGCCAAGGGCTCGGGCACGAACGTGCAGGCGGTGAAGGCGCTGATCGCGCAGTTCGAGCAGATGCGCAAGGTGATGCGACAGGTTTCGAGCGGCCGGATGCCGGATCTCGGCGCGTTGATGCGTCAGAGTCGCTGAGCCGCTACCCTGCTCGGTCCATGGCAGTCAGACTTCGATTGACCCGCGTCGGCGGGCGCAAGAACCCGATCTGGCGGGTGGTGGTCGCCGACCAGCGCTCCAAGCGCGACGGTCGCGTGATCGCGACCGTCGGCCACTACAACGCTCAGACCAATCCGTCGACGATCGTGCTCGACGAGGCGAAGATCCGCGACTGGCTCGGTCGCGGCGCCCAACCGACGGACACCGTCCGCAAGCTCCTGCGCACGCAGGGCATCTCCTAGCATCGGCGGCGGCGGTGGAAGCCTCCCCGAGGGAACTGCTCGAGTACCTCGCCCGGGGGCTGGTCGACGAGCCAGACGAGGTGCGGATCAGGGAGCTTCGGGAGGACGGCGGCGTCGTCGTACTGGAGCTGTCGGTCGGTCCCGACGACTACGGCAACGTGATCGGTCGCGGCGGCCGCACCGCCTCCGCGTTGCGGACGGTCGTCAAGACCGCTGCCGTCCGGTCGGGCGGGCGCGTGTTCGTCGACATCGTCGACCGCTGACGGCACCGTGTGGTTGCGCGCCGGGCGGATCGGCCGCCCGCACGGACTCGACGGCAGCTTCCACGTGACCGGCGCGCTGCCGCTGCTGCTCCCGGAGGGGGGAGAGGTGGCACTGGGAGAGGGTGGTGAGGTGCGGCTGATCGAGCGACGCGCGGGGCACGATGCCCGCCTGATCCTGCGACTCGAGGGTTGCCGGGATCGTGCCACCGCTGAGGCGCTGCGCGGCACCGAGCTGCTGGTCGCGCGCGCGCAGGCGCCGCCGCTCCAGGCCGACGAATGGTGGGCGGAGGAGCTCGAGGGTTGCCGGGTGCGCGACGGCGCACGGCCTGTCGGCGTCGTCACGCGGCTGCAGGCGCTGCCGTCGTGCGAGCTGCTGGAGGTGCAGCGCGACGGATCGGGGCCGGACGCCGCGCCGCTGCTGGTGCCGCTCGTCGGCGACGCCGTGCGAGCGGTCGACGTCGAGCGGCGCGAGATCGACATCGATCTCGGGTTCCTGGGAGAGGGGTGAAGCCGGCGCGCTCCCCGCCGCCGCGAAGCGCATGGAGATCGACGTGTTCACCCTGTTCCCCGAGGCGTTCGCGTGGTTTCGCTCGCAGCGCCATGTTCAGAACGCGCTCGGCGCCGGCCACCAGCTGGCGCTGATCAACCCGCGCGAGCACACGCCGCTGTCGGCGGGGCAGGTGGACGACACGCCGTTCGGCGGCGGAGCCGGGATGGTCGTGCGCGTCGACGTGATCGAAGCGGCGCTCCGAGCCCGCTACGGGGTCGACCCCGTCGGGTTGATCGCGTCCGGCAGGCGGCGCGTGGTCGCGCTCACGCCGACGGGGCGGCTGCTCGACGACGCGGTCGTCGACGAGCTCGCGGCCGAGCCGGCGCTGACGCTGCTCTGCGGCCGTTACGAGGGCTTCGACGAGCGGATCCTCGAGCACTTCTGCTCGGACCGCCTCTCGATCGGGCGCTACGTGCTGGCGGGCGGCGAGCTGCCGGCGATGGTGGTGTGCGATGCGCTGCTCCGAAAGCTGCCGGGAGCGCTCGGGCACGCCGACTCGGCGTACGAGGAGTCGTTCAGCCAGGCGCTGGAGGGAGCGCCGGAGTACCCGCACTACACGCGCCCTGCTCGGTACCGTGGCTGGGACGTCCCCGAGGTCCTGCTGTCAGGCCACCACGCGCGGATCCGCGAATGGCGTCTGGAGCAGGCGCGGGCCCGCGGCGGCACCGCCACGGACGCCGCGAGGGGTGCGGGCGCGCCCGCAGACCGGCGTCCGCTACCATAGTTCGCCGCCAAGGACGCGCACTCGACCACGCGGGGGCGGGGCGCGAAATCAAGCCGGTGCCGCCGGCCACACCGAGATCCAGCCATGAGCACCGTCATCCAAGCTTTGGAGCGCGCCCAACTTCGCCGCGTTCCCGTATTCGACGCAGGCGACCGTCTGCGCGTTCACTTTCAGGTGATCGAGGGCACCCGACGCCGCACGCAGGTGTTCGAGGGCGTCGTGATCAAGCGCCAGGGACACGGCGCGCGGGAGACCTTCACGGTCCGCAAGCAGTCGTTCGGCGTCGGGGTGGAGCGGACCTTCCCGCTGCACTCGCCGAAGATCGAGCGGATCGAGGTGGCGGCGCGGGGCGACGTCCGGCGCGCGAAGCTCTACTACCTGCGCGACCGGGTTGGAAAGCGCGCTCGCGTGCGCGAACGGCGCAACACCGGTCCCGAGGTCGCGGTCGAGCGCGAGCTGCTGTACGGCGAGGCGTTCGCCGACGACGACGTCGTGGCCGACGGTGCTGCACTCGAAGACGCCGGCGCCGGCGCAGCTGCCGAGGTGCCGGCCGTGTCCGAGGGCGCTGCCGAGGTGCCGGCCGAGCCCGAGGGCGCTGCCGAGACCGAGGGCGCTGCCGAGACCGAGGGCGACGTCGAGACCGAGGGCGACGTCGAGCCCGTGTCCGCCGAATAGCGGATGGTGGCGGCCCGCACTGCGATGCCGCGACCGCGTGGCGTGTAACTTCAACGAGACGATCTAGGTGCCGAGCAGCCGGCTGTTAGGAGATGGAGGAGAGCCGGACCAGCTCGGCGAGCCGACCGTGGACACGGACCGACCTCCGTTGAGCGCTGAGCGACCCACCCCGCTGCTGATCGCCGGCGCGAAGCGCAGGCAGCGCGGCTTCCTCGGAAGCGTGGTCGAGCTGATCGTCACGATCGCCGTTGCGGTCGGGCTGGCGCTCCTGATCCAGGCGTTCGTCGTCAAGCCGTACCGGATCCCGAGTCCATCGATGGTCCCGACGCTGCAGATCGGGCAGCGAATCCTGGTCAACCGCCTGGACACCCATCCGGGGCTGTACGACGTGGTGGTGTTCCATCCACCCGCGGGCGCCAATCCGGATTCGCCGATCTGCGGGGACCCGGCACAGGGCACCAATTCGGTGCAGGCGTGCGACAAGCCGACGCCGCGTGCGTCGACGCAGACGTTCGTCAAGCGCGTCGTCGGCCTGCCGGGCGACCGCATCAAGATCATCAACGGCCACGTGTGGCGCAACGGCGTCGAGGAGAAGGGCTCCTACGTCGAGCCCTGCGGCGGCGGTCCGAACTGCAACTTCCCCGAGACAATCAGGATTCCGCCCGGCCATTACTTCATGATGGGCGACAACCGTGGGGAGTCAGACGACAGCCGATTCTGGGGCCCGGTTCCGCAGCGGTGGGTCATCGGGGTCGCCTTCTTCACCTACTGGCCGCCGGATCGCATCGGCTTCTTCTAAGCGGCGGCGGCCCGGGCCGCGCCTGTTTCGCCACGATCGCGCGCTCGGCGTGCGGTTCGTCGCCGGTGCGGATGAGGCAGGCCGCGGGTGCCTGGCCGGCCCGCTGGTGGCGGCGGCGGTTCTGTTCGACCTCGAGCGGCTGCGGCCCGCCGACACCCGCTCGCTGTCGAAGCTCGATGACTCCAAACGGCAGGCGCCGGCGATGCGCGCCGAGCTCTACCCGGTGATCCTGCGGCTTGCCGCAAAGGTGGTCGTCGTGTCTCGCTGCGCGCCCGGGATCGACGAGCGGGGGCTGCACGTGACCAACCTGGCGGCGTTGCGAGACGCGCTTGCGGGCGTCGCCTGTCCGGGCTGCATCTGCCTGTCCGACGGCTTCCGGGTCGCCGACCTCGGCTTCGAGCAGCGGGCGGTGGTCGGCGGCGACGCGACCTCGGCGGCGATCGCGGCCGCGTCGGTGATCGCGAAGGAGACGCGCGATCGCTACATGCGCCGGGCCGATGCGCGGCACCCTGGCTGGGAGTTCGCGCAGCACGTCGGATACGCGACGCCGGAGCACCGGGAGGCGATCGAGCGGCTCGGGGTGTCGCCGCTGCACCGCCTGTCGTTCCAGTCGGCCGCATACCAGCAGCTGTCGTTCTAGAACGCGCCCTCGAGGTGGTCGAGCTCGACGAGCCCGCCACCGGCGTCGATCCTGATGCCGATCGCATCGAACCGCAGGACCGGGGCGCGCGGGCGCTCGGGCCGCTCGGCCAGCCATCTTGCCGCCATCCGGCGCACCTGCGCGCGCTTGAGCGCGCCGACCGCCTCGAGCGGCTGGTGCCCGCTCACTCGTGCCCGCAGCGTCTTGACCTCGCAGAACACCAGCGTTGCTCCGTCGCAGGCGATGATGTCGAGCTCGCCCCAGCGCGTGCGGAAGTTGCGCTCGACGATCGTGTAGCCGCGCCTGACGAGATGCTCGGCCGCGAGTTGCTCGCCGAGCGCGCCGAGCGAGCGGCGGGGATCGGTCGAGCCTCGGCCGGGCGAGCTTCGGTCCGGCGGTCGGGATGTCGCTGGATCGGGTGTCACGGCCACGACCGTATGGCCGTCGACGTGACGAGACTGCGACCGCGGTCGACGAATCTGTGCCGGTTCCGCGAGCCCGCCTCGGATCCGTACAGAGGCGTCACCCGACGACACGAAGGGCGCACAGGACTCGCCGTAGCGTGGCCGGCGTGCTCGCCCGAATCGCCACCTTCGCGATCGACGGGGTCGACCCGCGCCCCGTGTCGGTCGAGGTCGACATCCGATCCGGACTGCCGGCGTTCACGATCGTCGGGCTCGGTGACGCGGCGGTGCGCGAATCGCGCGAGCGGATCCGCGCGGCGATCCTGAACTCGGGTTACGAGTTCCCGCAGAAGCGGATCACCGCGAACCTCGCGCCGGCATCGCTGCGCAAGGCCGGCCCGGGATTCGACGTCGCGCTGGCACTGGCCGTGCTGGCGGCGAGCAGGCAGTTCGAGCCGGATCCGTCGGCGCCCGTCGCCGTCTACGGCGAGCTGTCGCTCGGCGGCGAGCTGCGCGATTCCCCCGGGGTCCTCGCAGTCGCAGAGGGCGCACGGCGCGCCGGCATCGCGCGCCTGATCGTGCCGCGGGCACGTGCGCGGGAGGCCTCCCTGGTCGACCGGGTCGAGGTGGCGGGCGTGCGCGGGCTGCGCGAGGCAGTTGCCGCAGCGGCCGGGGCCGAGCTGCCACCACCGCCGCCCGCTCCGTCGCGACCGCCCCCGGCGGCCACGGTCGACCTGGCTGACGTACGCGGCCACCAGATCCCGCTGCTGGCGCTTCAGATCGCCGCCGCGGGTGGCCACAACCTCCTGCTCGAAGGGCCGCCGGGGACCGGCAAGACGATGCTCGCGCGGAGGCTGCCGTCGATCCTGCCGCCGCTGACGCGCGCGCAGGCGCTCGAGGTCACGCGGATCCACAGCGTCGCCGGGCTTCACGCCGACGGACTGATCGAGACCCGTCCGTTCCGCGCTCCGCACCACTCGATCTCGTCCGCCGGCCTCGTCGGCGGTGGCTCCCCGCCGAGGCCGGGCGAGGCGTCGCTGGCGCACTTCGGCGTGCTGTTCCTCGACGAGCTTTCGGAGTTCAATCGGCTCGCGCTCGAGGCGCTCCGCCAGCCACTCGAGGACGGCCGCGTGACGATCGTGCGCGGTCAGCGCGCGCTCGTGTTTCCGACACGGTTCATGCTCGTCGCCGCGACCAACCCGTGCCCGTGCGGGTTCGCCGGCGTCGAGGACCGCTGCACCTGCGCCGACGCCGATCTGAGGCGCCACCAACGTCGCCTGAGCGGGCCGCTGCTCGACCGGATCGATCTGCTCGTCAACGTGGGGCGTCCCGTCGAAGCCGAGCTCCGGGGCCCGCCGTTGACGGATTCGCGCCACGCTCGCGAGCGCGTCGCCGATGCACGCGAGCGGCAGTTGGTGCGGCTCGAGGAGACCGGCGCCACCTGCAACGCCGACCTCGACGCTCGACTCGTGCAGACCCGCGTCGCACTCGACGACGGCGCGCGCGACGCGCTCGGCCGGGCCTACACCGGTGGCGCGCTCTCGGCCCGCGGGCGCCATCGCGTCGTGCGCGTGGCGAGGACGATCGCGGACCTCGAGGGACGCGAACGCGTGACCGAGGTCGACCTGCTGCTGGCGCTCAGCCTGCGGCAGCGCTCGGCGGGGGAGGAGGCGCTTGCGGCATGAGTCGTCGAGCCCGAGGCGTCGATCGGCCGCAGGCGTGTTCGCGATGCCTGGCGCGGACGTGGCTGATCGCGCGGCTGGCGGGTCACCTCGAGGTCGAGCGCGAGCGCGTGCTGTCGCTGCTCGCGCTCGACGACGATCAGCTGGTGCTCGCCGTCGCCGGAGGAAAGCGGAACGAGATCGAGCGTCAGCGACGTGAGTTCAGTACCGCGGCGGCGCAAGCGACGGCGATCCGGGCCGGGGTGGAGCTGGTCTGCGGTTGCAGCTCGACGTATCCGGCTGCGCTGCGCGATCTGGCGGCGCCGCCCGCCGTCTTGCACGTCCTGGGTGGCATCGACCGGCTGCGAGCCTGTGTCGAGGCGGGCGCGGCCGCGATCGTCGGGACGCGCACACCGTCTCGGTACGGCGGCGAGATGGCCTCGGCACTCGGGCGTGGCGTCGCCGGCGCCGGGGTGACCGTGGTCAGCGGCATGGCACACGGCATCGACGCCGCCGCGCACGCCGGCGCGCTCGGGGCGCAGGGCGGACGGACCGTCGCCGTGCTGCCCGGAGGGGTCGACCGGCCCTACCCGCAGACGCTTGCGCGGCTGCACGCCCGGATCGCAGGCGCGGGGGTGGTGCTCGGCGAGCTGCCACCGGGGACTTCGGTCCGGCGGTGGATGTTCCAGGCACGCAACCGCGTGATCGCGGCGCTGTCGGAGCTGACGATCGTGGTCGAGGCGCGTCAGAGCTCTGGCGCCCTGATGACCGCGCGTCATGCCGCCGAACTCGGGCGCACGCTCGGCGCGGTTCCAGGGCAGGTGACGAGCGCTCCGGCGGCGGGGCCACACGAGCTGATCGCCGGCGGCGCGGCGCTGATCCGCGGCGCCGGCGACGTGCTCGATCTGCTGTTCGGAGCAGGCGTGCGCGAGCCTCCCGACGACCGCAGGCCGGCGCTCACCGACGCCCAGGCGGCGCTGCTGAGCGCGCTCGAGCAGAGCGGCGAGGTGGCCGGCGCGCTGACGCGCTCGGGGCTGGGGGTCGATCGTGGGCTCGCCGAGCTGGCAGCGTTGGAGCTGTCGGGCTGGCTCCGCCGGGGTCCCGGTGGCCGCTACTCGGTGATCCCGTGAGGGGACTCTGAAGGTGCTTTGCCAGATCGAGCGCTCGACGCCCCGGACCGCGCCTGCAAGCTGGGGCGAGCCGAATCTGCCAACCCCCGGGATCTGCCGGGGGTTGGCAGCTCAGACCATCTCACAGGTGGCTGTGGCTGCCATCCCCCCGCTGCGATGGGGGGTTGGCAGATTCGAACACCCGTGCCCGACCGCTTCGAGCCCGGCCGCGGGCGGGATCGAACGGACACGCCCCCCGCCGGCGCGGGCGACCGCGCTCGCTGCGCGTCGAGTCGGGGCGGGGCCGTCACGACGGGTGGCGAGCACCCGACAACCACTGGCACGGCCAAGCCAGGGTGTCGGGCAAGGACGCACGGGCCGGCACGCCGGCGAGCCGACGCGGACGGCCCCCGGCGCCGCCCGGCGCCGCCCGACGGGCGATGTATGTGCGGATCGGGCCACTAATCTGCAGGCGACCATGTCCGACCCGCAGCCCGCCACGTCCCAGAACTCGGTCCGGCGGGTCCTGTCGATCGCCGGCTCGGACTCGGGTGGTGGCGCCGGAATCCAGGCCGACCTGAAGGCGTTCGCCGCGTGCGGCGTTCACGGGATGACCGCGATCACGGCCGTGACCGCTCAGAACACGGTGGGCGTCACCGCGATCCACCACATCCCCCCGGAGGTGATCGTCGCCCAGGTCGCGGCGGTGATCGACGACATCGGCGTGGACGCGATCAAGATCGGCATGCTCGGGACGGTTGCCACGATCGACGCCGTCCGCGAGGCGCTGGAGCTGGTGCCCAGCGGTGTCCCGGTGGTGCTCGACCCGGTGATGGTCGCCGAGTCCGGGGCCACGTTGCTCGAGCCGGCGGCGCGCGTCGCGCTCGTCGAGCGTGTCCTGCCGCTGGCCACCGTGGTG
The DNA here is from genome assembly GCA_027315255.1 of Solirubrobacterales bacterium. Classification (GTDB taxonomy): domain Bacteria; phylum Actinomycetota; class Thermoleophilia; order Solirubrobacterales; family Solirubrobacteraceae; genus Palsa-465. The sequence continues at coordinate 12,956 of DAHUYL010000012.1, forward strand.
ACGCCGAACCTTCCGGAGGCGTGGGTGATCGCGGGGGGTGGGTGGACGGGCGAGCACGAGCGAGACGCCGGCGGCGAGGCGCTTGGACTCGCCGCCGCGATCCGGGCTCTCGGCGCCTCGGCGGTGGTGCTCACGGGCGGCCACCGCGAGGTCGCGGTCGATCTCTTCTACGACGGCGGAGACCCGGTCGAGATCCCCGGCGAGCGGTATCCCGACGGCGCCGCGCACGGCTCGGGCTGTACCCATTCGAGCATCCTCGCCGCGAGGCTCGCTGTGGGTGACGACCCCCTGACGGCGGCCCGCGTCGCGAAGCAGCGGACGGCGCAGGCGATCGCTCACGGCCTGCGCGGGATCGGTCGTGGGCCCGGGCCCGTGAACGTGCTCGGGCGGGCGTGAGCGAGGCTTGCCGCGCCGGTCTGGGTGTCCGCTGAGCGCGGGTGCGCGCCGCCGCCGGCACGACCGGAAGTCCGGTGCAAGCCGGCGCCCGTCTGACATAATCCTGCAGTGCGCTTTCTGCGGATGAAGCCAGGGCACGGCGAGGTGGTGATCGCAGAGGGCGACATCGAGTTGCCGGAGGAGGAGGAGCTGCTGATCGAGGCGTTCCGCCGGCAGCTGGACGAGGGCCTGTGGGCGGCCGTGCCGTTGGTCGGCGCCAGCGGGCGCCGGGAGGCACGGATGGTGAAATCGTTCGACGACGTGCCGCGCGACGCGGAGCGGGTGATCTTCTTCCCACGCGCCGCGGGCGGAGCCTGACGGGCTGAGGGGGGCGCGGGTGCTGGTAGCGCTCGGCGCATCGACGATCGTCGCGGTCGCGCTGCTGTTCGACCTGGTCGGTCCGCGGCTGATGGAGGCATGGCGGCGCCACCAGGCTCGCGTCCGGCGCGCGCCCGAGCTGTCTTTCGATCCGGGGCGCGAGCGCCGGGCCGAGCAGCGAGCCCGGGAGCTGCTGCGCTCCTGCGTCAGCGAGGAGGAGTGGGCGATGTACCGCGAGCTCGGATTCATCCGGGTTTGGGGACGGCGGCAGGACGCGGGCACGGGCGCGGAGTACGCGTATCTGATCTACCCGCACCGACCGGTCGTCGCTTACCTCGCCCAGACCAGCAAGCTGCTCAGCGAGTACTGCATCACGTTCCCGGACGACAGCCGTCCGTATGGCAGCAGCCGGCTACCTGACAGCGACGACGTGCTCGCCAAGTGGATGGCGCTGACGGGCGACGAGGAGCGCCTGCTCGAGATCGCCAACATGCACCTGCCCGGCCGCCAGGTCGACCCCGCGCAGGTGAGCCGCGATCTGTGGCGGCTCGGGCGCTGGGAGCGCGCCAGGCTGGGCGACTCCGCTGGCTGGCGCGGCTCGGCGCCGGTCGACAACGCCAGTTGAGCGCCGGCCCGGCGTAGGCAGGCCGTCGACCCTCCGGGTCGAGGCGCCGCCGACGATCTTCCACTAGTGTCGCGCACGATGACAGCTCCAGGAAGCAATGCACCGACCAACGGCTTCGACCCCAAGTGGCGCAGCCGCCTGCTGACCGACGGCCCCGAGCGAGCGGCCGCGCGCGCCTATCTGAAGGGCATCGGCTATGACGACGAGGCGCTCGCCAAGCCGCTGATCGCAGTCGCCAACACCTGGATCGAGACGATGCCGTGCAACTTCCACCTGCGCGCGCTGGCCGCGAAGGTGAAGGAGGGCATCAGACAGGCCGGCGGCACCCCGATGGAGCTGAACACGATCGCGATCTCCGACGGGATCACGATGGGGCTGCCGGGGATGCGGGCCTCGCTCCCCAGCCGCGAGGTGATCGCCGATTCGATCGAGCTGGTCTGCGACGCCCACCAGTTCGATGCGGTGGTCGCGATCAGCGGCTGCGACAAGACGATTCCCGGGACGGTGATGGCGCTCTGCCGCCTGAACGTGCCGAGCGTGATGCTGTACGGCGGCTCGATCATGCCCGGCCACTTCCGTGGGCGGCAGGTGACGATCCAGGAGGTGTTCGAGGCCGTCGGCGCTCACGCCGCCGGGCGGATCACGCGCGAGGAGCTGACCGAGCTGGAGGACGTCGCGTCGCCTGGCGCGGGCGCCTGCGGCGGCCAGTTCACCGCCAACACGATGGCGATGGCGTTCGAGGTGCTGGGGATCTCGCCCGCGGGCTTCTCGATGGTCCCGGCGACCGCCGGCCGCAAGGCCGACGTCGCGCTCGAGACCGGCCGGCTCGTCCTCGACGTCCTGCACCGCAACCTTCGCCCGACCGACATCATCACCAAGCACAGCCTCGAGAACGCGATCGCGGCGATCGCGATGAGCGGCGGCTCGACCAACGGCGTCCTGCACCTGCTCGCGGTCGCCGAGGAGCTCGGGGTCGAGCTCTCGATCGACGACTTCGACCGGATCAGCCGGCGGACGCCGCTGCTGTGCGACCTGAAGCCGTTCGGAGCCTACGCCGCGCCTGATCTGTACGAGGCCGGCGGCGTGCCGCTCGTGCTCAAGCGGCTGAAGCAGGCCGGCCTGCTGAATTCCGCGACCGTCACGGTCACGGGCGCAACCGCCGGCGAACTGGCCGACCAAGCCGCCGAGACGCCCGGCCAGCAGGTCGTCAGGCAGCTCGACGATCCGCTGGCGCCCGAGGGCGGGCTCGCGATCCTGCGCGGCAACATCGCCCCCGACGGCTGCGTGGTCAAGCTCGCCGGCCACCCACGCCGGCTCCACACGGGCCCGGCGAAGGTGTTCGAGCGCGAGGAGGACGCGATGGCGGCCGTCACCGCCGGCCAGATCGAGCCCGGCGACGTGGTGGTGATCCGCAACGAAGGCCCGGCCGGCGGTCCCGGAATGCGCGAGATGCTCGCCGTCACCGCCGCGATCAGCGGCGCCGGACTGGGCGAGGACGTGGCGCTGATCACCGACGGCCGCTTCTCAGGGGCGACGCACGGGTTCATGGTCGCCCACGTGGCACCCGAAGCGGTCCGCGGCGGTCCGATCGCCGCCGTCCACACCGGCGACGCGATCACGATCGACGTCGCCGCCCGGCGGCTCGTCGTGGCGCTCCCCGACGCCGAGATCGCCGCGCGCGTCGCGGCGTACGCGCCGCCGGACCGGCCGGACCCAGGGGTCGCGCTGTCGAAGTACGCGCGGCTCGTCTCGAGCGCCTCGCGCGGCGCCGTCACCCGCTGATCGACCCCGCCCGGGCGCCCCCGTCACCCGGGCCCTGCGAGAATCGGGGCGATGGTCAGCGTCCAGCTCGAGCCGCGCTTCGAGCCCGGCCCGGAAGGCCTTCCGGGCTTCGAGCCCGACCGCACGACCACCGACTGGGGACGCTCCGAACGGCTGACCGCGCTGGCCGACGCCACCGTCCTGCACTTCCTCTACCACTACTGGTTCCGGGTCGAGGCCGAGGGGCTCGACAACGTCCCCGCCGCCGGCGGCGCGCTGCTGCTCGCCAATCGCGCCGGGCGCTTGCCGCTCGACGGCGCGATGATCGTTCGCTCCGTCCGCGAGGAGCACCCGCTCGGCCGCTCCGTCCAGCTCGCCGCAACTCGCTGCTATGAGGAGCTGCCCGGGCTCGGGATGGTGCTGACGAAGCTCGGGGCCGTTGCGGCCCATCCCGCCAACCTGCACCGGCTGCTGTTCGACGAACGCGAGCTCGTGCTCGCCTTCCCCGAGGTCGCGGCCGGCGCGCGCAAGTCGCTGCGCTCGCGCTACCGGTTGCACGGCTTCGACGCGCGCCAGCTCGTCGAGGCCGCGACTGCGGCCGGTGCGCCGATCGTTCCGGTTGCCGTGCTGGGCGCCGAGGAGGCGCTGCCGGCACTGGGGTCGCTGTCGCTGCCGGGCGGCCGCCTGCGGATCCCGCTGGCCGCGCTCGCGCCGCTGTCGGCGCGACTGCGGATCCGCTTCCTCGAGCCGCTCGCGACCTCTGGGCAGGATGCGGCACCGCCCCGTGGCCGGTCGGCGACCGCGGATCTGGCGGACGCGGTCCGCGCCCTGATCCAGGAGAACCTGCTCGAGATGGTCGCTCAGCGAAGCAGCGTCTGGCTCGGCTAGCAAGCGGGTCATGCGGATTCTGATCACAGGCCTCGCGTCGCACTGGGGCGGAGTGCTGGCGCAGGAGCTCGAGCGCGAGCCGGCGGTCGACGCGATCGTCGGCGTCGACGAGTCCGACCCGCGCCACGAGCTGCGCCGCACCGAGTTCGTGCGCGTCGGCGGCGACGCGGCGCCGCTCGAGCGGATCATCCGGGCGGCCGCGATCGACACCGTGGTCGACACGTGGCTGATCCCCGATGCCCAGGCGGAGACCGGGCACGGCGCCGCCGCCCCGCGCGCGGCGGCCACCCGCGCCGTGGCCGCCGCCGCTGTCGGACCGGTCCGCAAGCTCGTCGTCAAGGCCTCCGCCCGCGTGTACGGGACCTCGGGCAGAGGGGCGCCGGCGTTCTTCAGCGAGGCGATGCCGCCCGCGGGCCCCGCGCACGAGCTGATCGAGCTCGAGCGCCAGCTCGCCGTGACGGCCGCCTCCCGACCGCAGCTGACGGTCACCGTGCTGCGTTTCGCCGAGGCGATCGGCGGGCATGTCCGCAGCGCTCACCAGGCGCTGCTCGGGCTGCCGGCCGTGCCTGCGATTCTCGGGTTCGACCCTCGCTGGCAGGTCGTCCACGAGACCGATGTCGTCGGTGTCCTGCGCCACGCGGCGCTGTTCGAGCTGCCCGGCGCCTACAACGCGGCCGCCGACGGCGTGCTGACGCTGTCCGAGATCGCATCGCTGCTCGGCAAGCCGCTGCTCCCGCTGCTGCCCCCGTGGGGGACGGGGTTCGCCGCGCGCCAGTTGCGCCGGGTCGGACTGCCGGTGCCCGTCCAGCTGCTGCGCGACCTGCGCCACGGTCGCGGTCTCGACAACCGCCGCCTGAAGGCGACCGGGTACGCGTTTCGCTACACGAGCCGGGAGGCGGTGCTCGAGCTGCGCACCCATCAGCGCGTGCGGCCGCTGCTGCAAGCCGGCGAGCGGCCGTACCGGTACCAGCGCGAGGTCGAGGAGTTCCTGCGCTGGAGCCCCAGCGTCAGGTCCGCCGGTGCAGGCGCGACGAGCGGTTCGCCGGGCGGGCCGGCTGACCGGCTCGGCCCGCCCGCCCGGGGGAGGCCGGGGTACGCCGAGCTGACCGAGGACGAGCTGCTCGAGCTGATCCCGTCGCTGGCGCCGGCGCAGGCCCGGCAGCTCCGCGACCACGAGGCTTCGGGCCGCGGCCGGGAGGCCGTGCTCGCGGCGCTCGAGCATCAGCTCGAGCGGCCTTGATGAGAGCCTTCTTGCAAGCGCGGTCGATGCACAGATGCCGCCTTCGCGCCCGGTACGATGTCCGGGCAGGAGGAACGTAGTGGCGTTTCCCTGCAAACACCTCGCCGTACGGCCGCTCCCATGAGCTATCCGGGCCCAGCTCTGGGCAGGGCCGACAGACCCCGCCGCAGGTGGGGACGCTGGCTTGCGCTGGCGGCGGTCACGCTGCCGGTAGCGGCCGCGGCGATCGGGGCGGTGCTCGTGTCCTCGTCCTCGGCACGGATCACGGCCGATCCGGTCGCGCTGGCCGACATCCATCTGCCGCTCGGCGGTGGGACGATCACGCGGCTGGCCGTGCTGCGCCAGCCCGACGCGCGGGAGGTGGCGTTCCGGCTGTCGCGCGGCACGCTCGAGCCAGCGCACGCGGTCCGGGCCGGCGAACGGGTGACCGTGTACGCGACGATCCGCCGGCCCGGTTGGATCTCGTGGCTGACCGGCAGCCTCGAGCGGGTGTGCCTGACGATCACGACGCCGAAGACGACGGTCACCTCGCAGTACGTGACCGTCCGCTCGGGCGAGCCGGTGCGGATCCACTTCCGCGAGCCGGTTCGGGTGGTGGAGACCGGCGCCCCCGGCGGGCGGCTGCACCGTCAGGTGTACGCGACGCCGGTCACGGAGGTGACGCTGCCCGACTCGGCCACGGCCGGCACGGTCGCGGTCGCGGGAGCGCCCCGCACGTGGGAGCGCCCGCGTGTCACGAACGTCAGCTGGTTCCCGGCGGGCGCGGCGGCCACCGCGGTCGCGACCCCCGCGCCCGGGACGCAGATCAAGCCGCGGACGCGGATCACGCTCACCTTCTCGAAGCCCGTCGCCAAGGTCCTCGGGCGCGCGATGCCACCGGTCTCCCCCGACACCCCGGGCACCTGGCATCCGCTGAACGCGCACACGATCACGTTCGTCCCCGAGGGCTACGGGTACGGGCTCGGAGCGACCGTCCAGGTCGGGCTTCCGGCCGGCGTGCACCTGATCGGCGGCACCGTCCACGGCAGCGATCCGAACGGCACCTGGACGGTTCCCGGCGGCTCCACGCTGCGCCTGCAGCAGCTGCTCGCGCAGCTGGGCTACCTGCCGCTCGACTTCGCTTCGGGCACGCCGGTGGCGGGCACGATCAGCGCGCAGGAGAACGCGGCGATCGACCCGCCCAAGGGGTCGTTCAGCTGGCGCTATCAGAACACCCCCTCGCAGCTGGTCGGCGAATGGCAGCCCGGCGCGTCCGGCGAGCTGACCCGCGGCGCGGTGATGGCGTTCGAGAACACGCAGGGGATGACCGCCGACGGGGTCGCCGGCCCGCAGGTGTGGAAGGCGCTGTTCCAGGCCGTCGTCAAGAACCAGCAGAACACGTTCGGCTACACGTACGTGAACGTCAGCGAGGCGTCGCCTGAGACGGTGAGCGTCTGGCACGACGGCAAGGTGGTCGTCTCCGGGCTGGCCAACACCGGGATCCCGGCGGCACCGACCGCGACGGGCGTGTTCGCCGTGTTCGAGCACCTCCAGTCGACGACGATGAGCGGCCACAACCCCGATGGGAGCTACTACTCGGACCCCGGCGTGCCGTGGGTCAGCTACTTCAACGGTGGTGACGCCCTGCACGGGTTCATCCGTCCAGGCTACGGCTACCCGCAGAGCCTCGGGTGCGTCGAGATGCCGTACTCCGAGGCCGCGCAGGTGTGGCCGTACACGCCGATCGGCACGATCGTCAACGTCCACGCATAGGCCCGCGTCGGCTGTGGAGCGAGCCCCGCTCGGGTTGGTCGCTCGCCCGGGCAGGCTCACCGGCAGGGGGTACGCCCGACGCGGCGAATTCCGGAGCCATGACGGAGCGCTCTGGTGCCGCGACGAACCGCTCGCCTGCGTGGGAGGCCGCGATCGCCGCGCTGGGCGACGATCTGCGCCGCCGGGCGCTGGCGGCCAACACGGCCGCGGCGTACGCGCTCGACGCACGCCAGCTCGCGGACTGGGCCAGCGAGCGCGGGCTCGAGCCTGACACGATCGAGCTGCGTGCACTGCGTCGCTACCTGGCGTCGCTGAGCGAGGCCGGGCTCGCGCCGGCGTCGATCGCGCGCAAGCTCGCGGCGATCCGGGCGCTGCTGCGGGTGCAGCTGGCGCTGGGCGCGCGCGCCGAGAACCCGGCTGAGCTGCTGGGCTCGCCGAAGCGCCCGCAGCGCCTGCCACGGGTGCTGACGGGTGCCGAGGTCGCGGCGCTGCTCGACCGGATCCCGGCGGCGACGCCGCTCGAGCTGCGCGACCGGGCGCTGTTCGAGCTGGCCTACGCCTCCGGCCTGCGCGCTCAGGAGCTCGTCTCGCTCGACCTCGGCGCGGTCGACTTCGACGAGGAGGCGGTCCGGGTCGAGGGCAAGGGCGGACGGACCCGGCTCGTGCCCGTCGGCGAGCATGCGCTGGCGGCGCTCGCCCGCTACCTGGAGCGGGGCCGGCCGCTGCTCGCCGCGGAGGCTCGAGGACCGGCGGACGGCGAGCGTCAGCGCCGCTCCGGCACACAAGCCGGAGCGGGAAGCGAAGACTCGTTGTTCCTCTCGAAGACGGGCCGGCGGCTCGGCACCTCCGACGTGCGCAGGCGGCTGCGGACGTGGTCCCGCGCCGCGGCGGTTCGCGCGCCGGCACTCGCCGCCGCCCACCCGCACGCGCTGCGCCACTCGTTCGCCACGCACCTGCTCGAGGGCGGGGCCGACCTGCGCTCGATCCAGGAGCTGCTGGGCCACGCCTCGATCTCGACGACCCAGGTCTACACTCGGGTAGAGTCGGCGCGCCTCCGATCCGCCTACTCGCGCGCCCACCCGCGTGCGTAGCAGAATCTCCAGGGGAAGCGATGGAAACGAACGTCAAGGCGATCGAGCTCAAGGACCTCTGGAAGCGATACAAGGCGACCGGTGACGAGCGCGCGCGCGAGCGGCTCGTGGTCGCCTACTCGCCGCTCGTCAAGTACGTCGCGGGCCGGATGAGCTCGGGGCTGCCCGCGCACGTCGAGGAGTCCGACCTGATCTCCTACGGCCTGACCGGGCTGATCTCGGCGATCGAGCGGTTCGATCTCGCGCGCGAGATCAAGTTCGAGACGTATGCGATCACCCGCATCCGCGGCTCGATCATCGACGAGTTGCGGACGCTCGACTGGGTGCCGCGGTCCGTCCGCGCCCGTGCCCGCGACATCGAGCGTGCCAACCAGAAGCTCGAGGCGCGGTTTCAGCGGGCCCCGACGGACGAGGAGATGGCGACCGAGCTGGGGATGTCGCACGAGGATTTCCAGGAAGCGCTGCTGCAGATCTCCCACTCGACGATCGTCGCGCTGGACGAGCTGTGGAACGTCTCGGACTCGGGGGGCGACCAGGTGTCGCTGCTCGACACCCTGCCGGACCGCGGCGCCCCCGATCCGCAGGCGCTCGTCGACCAGGGCGAGCTGCGGGACCGGATCGCCGACGCGATCGCGGCGCTGCCCGAACGCGAGAAGCTGGTGATCGCGCTCTACTACTACGAGAACCTGACCTTGCGCGAGATCGGTGAGGTCCTCGGCGTGACCGAGTCACGCGTCTCGCAGCTGCACACGAAGGCGGTGCTGCGGCTGCGGTCCAAGCTCGGGACCGAGCTCGATTAGGGTAAGGTCGGGCTTTGCCTCGGGATGCGCTTGCACCGAGCGCGGTGCCTGAGCGCCCCCGCGAGTGAGAGGAGCAAGCATGCACAAGGCCGCTGATCGCATCAGGAATGTCGCGCTCGTCGGTCATCGCGGCAGCGGTAAGACCTCGTTGCACGAGGCGCTGCTGTTCCAAGCCGGACAGATCAACCGGCTGGGCACGGTGGTCGACGGATCGACCGTGTCGGACTCCGACGCCGACGAGAAGGCCAGGCAGATGTCGATCTCGGCGACTCTGACCTCGTTCGAGTGGCTCGGTCGCCGGGTCAACCTGATCGACTGCCCGGGGGAGCCGAGCTTCGTCGCCGACGCGCTCGGCGCGCTGCGCGTGTGCGAATCGGCCGTGTTCGTCGTCAACGCCGTGATGGGCGTCGAGGTCAGCACCGCGCGGCTGTGGAAGCGCGCCGCCGAGCTCGACCTTGCGCGCCTGGTGTTCGTGAACATGCTCGACCGCGAGCGCGCCGACTTCTTTCGCACCCTGGACGGGCTGAAGGCGAGCTTCGGCAACCACGTGGTCGCGACCGAGATCCCGATCGGCTCAGAGCACGAGGTCTCGGGCGTGATCGACCTCGTCGACATGAAGGCTTACGAATATGACCCCGCCCACCCGGCGCGCGAGAACTGTCGCGAGATCCCGATCCCGGACGAGCTCGCCGAGCGCGCGCAGGAGTACCGCGAGAAGCTGATGGACGAGGTTGCGGAGAACTCCGACGCGCTGATGGAGCGCTACCTCGAGGGCGAGGAGATCTCGCACGAGGAGATCGTCGACGCGCTCAAGGAAGGCACCAACCACGGCCACATCTTCCCGGTCACCTGCGGTGTTGCGACGCGCAACCTGGCGACCAACCGGCTGCTCGACGCGATCGTCGAGGACCTGCCCTCGCCGGTCAAGCACGGCGGGCTCGCAGTCGGCGAGGTGACGCTCGAGCCCGACGAGTCCAAGGAGCTGTTCGCATACGTGTTCAAGACGCGGGCCGACCCGTTCGCCGGGCGCGTCAACCTGTTCCGCGTCTACCAGGGGGTGATCAAGCACGACACCCAGGTGCTCAACACCCGCGCGCATGCGAAGGAGCGGATCGGCCAGCTGATCGCATTCGACGGCGGCCAGAGCAAGGGCGTCACCGAGTTCGGCCCGGGTGACATCGGCGCGGTCGCGAAGCTCAAGGAGACCAAGGCCGGCGACTGGCTGGCCGATCGCGACGAGCCGATCCAGATGCCGAGCGTGACGATGCCCGCGCCGGTGATGGCGTTCGCGGTCGAGCCGAAGAGCAAGGGCGACGAGGACAAGGTGTTCACGGCGCTGCGCCGCCTCCAGGAGGAGGATCCGACGATCGACCTGCACCGCGATCCGCAGACCGGCGAGCAGATCGTCGCCGGGCTCTCGCAGGTTCACGTCGAGGTGATCGTCGACCGGATGCGCTCGCGGTTCGGTGCCGAGGTCAACCTGAAGCCGCCGCGCGTCCCCTACCTCGAGACGATCCGCCGGCCGGCGACCGCGCACGGCCGCCACAAGAAGCAGACCGGCGGGCGCGGCCAGTTCGGCGACTGCCACATCTCGATCGAGCCGCTGAATGATCCCACCCACCCCACCGGATTCGAGTTCATCGACGCGATCAAGGGGGGCGTGATCCCGGGCGGGTTCATTCCGGCGGTCGAGAAGGGCGTGCTCGAGGCGATGCAGAACGGGGTCGTCGCCGGCTACCCCGTCAAGGACGTGCGCGTCCGGTTGTTCGACGGCTCCTACCACTCGGTCGACTCCTCCGAGATGGCGTTCAAGCTGGCCGGTTCGATGGCGATGAAGCAGGCGCTCGAGCAGGCCTCGCCGGTGCTGCTCGAGCCGATCATGCTGGTGACGGTGTCGGCTCCCGAGGACGCGGTCGGCGACGTGATGGGAGACCTCAGCTCACGTCGTGGCCGGCCCCAGGGGACCGAGCCGGCAGGCGCCGGCATGACCGAGGTCAAGGCCGAGGTGCCGATGTCGGAGATGCTGGCCTACGCACCGGACCTGCGATCGATCACGGGCGGGCAGGGCGAGTTCACGATGGAGTTCCTCCGCTACGAGGAGGTCCCGGCCCACCTCGCCGGCAAGGTCGTCGCAGACGCGGGCGCCGAGGCGGTGAGGGCGTAGTCGCGCCACTCACCGAGCGCAGCGTGACCGGCCGCCGGGTCGACTGCGCTAGCCTGGTCCGCTCCTGCCGATTGGCCAACCGGGGCGCCCAGGCGGGTAGGCTGCGTCCCACGCCGAGAAGATGAGCACGAAGGACATCCGCACCCACCACGACCACAGCGTCTGCGACGTCTGCGGCCGCACGCTGCTCCGCGGCGAGCGCGCCGAGGTCTACCTAAGCGGCGGATCGCGCCGATCTGTGTGCGAGCTGTGCAAGACCCACGCGCTCCACGCCGGCTGGGTTCGCGAGGGAACAGTGCCGGACTACGAGCTCGGCTCCGCCCGCTCCGAGCGGCGTGGCTCGCTGCTGCGGCGCTGGCGGCGCCGCGAGCGTCCTGCGCCTGTGCGCTCGCTGCAGCCGGCCGCCGCATGGGACGCGTTCGAGCCCGAGCATCTGAACGGATCGACCGGCGACCCCGCGTCCGAACCCGCACTCGGCGACGCCGTCGCGTTCGACGGCGAGTTCCCGACGGACGGATTCGGCGAGCCGCCCGTGCCGGCGGCTCCCGTGCGCGCCGTCTCGACCCCGCCCGCCCGGACGCGGTGGCGCGGCGGTGCACGCGAGCGGTCCGCCGAGCCGCGCAAGGTCAGGGCGGTGCCGACCGGCGAGGACCAGAAGATCGCCTCGTCGATCGACCTGTTCAACCATTCCGAGCACCGACGCACCGTCGCCGGCGTGGCCCGCTCGCTGGGAGCGCCGTCGGTCAGCGTCGCGCCCGACCCCGCGCACGCGAGCCTCGTCTGGATCGTCGTCGCGTGGGAGCTGTGCTGGTACCGCTACGAGGTCGACCTGGCCGGCGACGGCACCAGCGTGCGCGTCGACGCGCAGGGTTACGACCCCGAGCAGCTGGGTCCGCACGAGCGACTCGCCAACGCCGTTGCAGACGAGGTCGGGCAGCTGCGCGTGCATTAGCGCTCGCACAGCTAGCATCAGCGCACCGTGATCTATTGCGTCGTCCCCGAGGCGCTTGCCGACGAGCTGTTCGACAAGTTGACCGACTACTACGCCGACGATCCGAACGTGACCGTGATCATCGAGCGCCGCAGGGCCTCGCGCAGGCGACCGGCCGGCGGTGGGGCGGGCCCCGGTACCAGCGGCGGCAGCCGGACCAAGCGCGACCGCCGGCGCCCGCGGATCGTCGGCGAGCTGCCGGAAACGCCACCGGGTAGCTGAGTGCCCGAGGACGGCCGGACGCTCGTCCTGCACGTCGACGGCGGCGCCAGGGGGAACCCGGGGCCGGCGGCGATCGGCGTGGTCGTCTCCGAGCTCGACGGGACCGTGCTCGACGAGGTCGCGGAGCCGATCGGGGTCACGACCAACAACGTCGCCGAGTACCGCTCGCTGCTGCGCGGCCTCGAGCTGGCGGCGGCGCTGGGCGCCGCCGAGGTGCGGATCGTCGGCGACTCCGAGCTGATCGCCAGGCAACTCGACGGCTCCTACCGGGTCAGGCACCCGGCGATGAAGCCGCTGCACGCCGAAGCGATCGCAGCGCTCGGCGCATTTGCGCGATGGAGCATCCGCACCGTGCCGCGTGCGCAGAATGCCCGCGCCGACGAGCTCGTCAACCGCGCGCTCGACGGCGTGCTCGGCCGCCGCTGAGTGGCGGACGCTGCGGCCGGGTATCCTTGTGCAGGTGACGGATGCGCTCCACGAGCTTCGGCTCAGGTTGCACGAGGCGGTGGTCCGGCTTCGGACCGGCGGCGCGGAGCCGGATGCCACGCTTGCACTGATCGAGGAGTGCGCGCAGCTGGCCAGCGAGGCGGCAGCCCAGGTCGACGGCTACGCCCGCGCGGCGGTCGAGCCGCTCCCGGACCTGCCGGGACAGCTGCCGCTGTCGGCGGTCTGACGCGCCGGTGACTGTGGCCGGCGAGCCCGCGGTGATCGCGGACCCAACCTATCCGGACTATCTCCGCTCGCGGGTGGACGAGTACCTGGCGGAGCTGCGGTTCGCGACCGACCAGGGGACGGCCGGCCTCGAGGAGGCGATGCGCTACTCGCTCCTGGCCGGCGGCAAGCGCATCCGCCCGGTGCTGGCGCTCGCCACGGCCGAGGCGATCGGCCGCGACCCGGAGACGGTGCTGCCACTCGCGGCCGCGATCGAGCTGATCCACACGTACTCGCTGATCCACGACGACCTTCCGGCGATGGACGACGACGAGCTTCGCCGGGGGCGCCCGACCTGCCACGTCGCGTTCGGCGAGGATGTGGCGATCCTCGCGGGCGACGGTCTCTACGCCGAGGCGTTCGCGCACCTGCTCGCGAGGCAGCCGGGCGAGCCGCGCAGCGTGATCGACGCGGCCGCCGAACTGGCCGCCGCGACCGGCGTGCAGGGGATGGTGGGCGGTCAATATCTGGACGTCGCCGCCACCGCAGCAGCGGGCCCGGCGGGGCTGCGACAGCTGCATGCGCTCAAGACCGGCCGGCTGATCAAGGCGAGCATCGTCTGCGTGCTGCTGATCGACGGTGGCCTCGAACCTGCGACAATCGCCGGGTTCACGAGCTTTGCGGGTGAGCTGGGGGTGCTGTTCCAGATCGTCGACGACATCCTCGACGTGACCGGCTCTCAGGCCGCGCTGGGGAAGTCCTCGGGCACGGACGAGCGTCTCGGACGCCGCACCTACGTGAGCGAGTTCGGCCTCGAGGGGGCGCGACGGCTCGCGAGCGAATCCCACGGGCGTGCCCGCGCCACGCTGGTCGAGGTGGCTCCCGAGTCGCCGGGAACGCTTGTCCAGATCACCGACTTCGTTGCGCTGCGCAGCTACTGACGCCCGCGCCGCCCGTTAACACCGCCGATGAGCACCCTTCTCTCCCGCATCGAACGCCCCCAGGATCTTCATGGCCTGACGGACGACGAGCTCCAGCTCGTCTCCCAGGAGGTGCGCGAGCACATCATCGACACGGTCGGCGAGATCGGCGGCCACTTCGGCGCGAACCTCGGAACCTGCGAGATCGCGGTCGCGCTGCACTCGCTGCTGGATTCCCCGCACGACAAGATCGTGTGGGACGTCGGCCACCAAGCCTACCCGCACAAGATCCTCACCGGCCGCCGCGATCAGCTCCTGACGATTCGCCACTACGAGGGGCTGGCGCCGTTCTGCGCCCGGCACGAGTCCGAGCACGACATCGTGGGCGCCGGCCACGCCTCCACGGCGATCGGCTACGCGGTCGGCATCAAGGAGGCGATGCGGCGTGGCCACGGCGAGGACCGTCGCGTCGTGGCGGTCGTCGGCGACGGCGCGATGACGGGCGGCGTCGCGTTCGAGGCGGTGCATCAGGCGGGCGGCCTCGGCACGCCGATCGTCGTGCTGCTCAACGACAACGGCATGTCGATCGCACCCAACGTCGGTGCGCTGTCGCGCTACTTCAATCGGGTGCGGCTGAACCCGAAGCTGTGGCATGCCCGCGAGGACCTGGAGGGGGGGCTGATGAAGCTGCCGCCGCCGCTCGGGGCGGCGTTCGAGAAGCTCGGTCCCCAGTTCAAGGAGTCGATCAAGGCGTTCTGGGCACCCGGCCTGTGGTGGGAGGAGCTCGACTGGGCGTATATGGGCGTGATCGACGGCCATGACGTGCGGGTGCTGCGCCGGGCCCTGCGCGAGGCGCTGGCGGCCGAGCGACCGGTGGTCGTGCACTGCGCGACCGTCAAGGGCAAGGGGTTCGCTCCCGCCGAGGAGGGCGGGCTCGAGGGGATGGAGAAGTGGCACGCGGCGAAGCCGAAGTCGATCTCCGGCGGGGTTCCGGCTGTCGTCTCCAAGGCGACCGGCGCCACCAACGGAGCGGCGCCGCGGCCGCAGTACACGAACGTGTTCGGCGAGGCGCTCGTGCGCGAGTGCCGGCGCGACGATCGCGTGCTCGGGATCACCGCCGCGATGAACTCGGGGACCGGGCTCAACATCCTGCAGCGGGAGCTGCCGGATCGCTACTTCGACGTCGGCATCGCCGAGCAGCAGGCGGTGCTGTTCGCCGCCGGGCTCGCGCTCCAGGGCGCCAAGCCGGTGGCCGCCATCTACTCGACGTTCCTGCAGCGTGCGTTCGACCAGATCGTCCACGACGTCTGCCTGCAGAAGCTGAACGTCGTGTTCGCGATGGACCGCGCCGGCCTCGTCGGCGACGACGGGCCGACCCATCACGGCGCGTTCGACATCGCCTACCTGCGCTGCCTCCCGAACATCGTGCTGATGGCACCCCGCGACGAGGCGATGCTGGTGCACATGCTGCACACCGCGCTCGTCTACGACGACGGACCGGTCGCGCTCCGCTACCCGCGCGGGGAGGGGCTCGGCGTTCCGGTCCCCGAGCGCCCGCGCGCGCTCCCGATCGGCACCGGCGAGATCCTCCGCGAGGCGGACGGAGGAGGCGTCCACGTCGCGCTGCTCGGCTACGGAAGCGGCGTCGCCAAGGCGCTCGACGCGGCCGATCTCCTGGCCGCCGGCGGGATCGCGGCGACCGTCGCCGACGCACGCTTCGCCAAGCCGATCGACGCCGCCCTGGTGGCGCAGCTGGCGGCCGAGCACGAGCTGCTCGTCACCGTCGAGGAGGGCGTGCTCGCGGGCGGCTTCGGTACCGCCGTGTGGGAGGCGCTGAGCGAGACGCCGATCGACACGCGGATCCTGCGAGTCGGGCTTCCCGACCGATACGTCACGCACGGGGCGCCGGCGCTGCTGCACGCCGAGGTCGGGTTCACGGCGGAGCGGATCGCCGAACGGATCGAGGCGGCCGTCGCGGAGCGCTCGCAGGTCGCGTAGCGCTTCCGGGGAGCGCGGGGGGTTGAAGCGCGTTCGCCTCGACACCCTGCTGGTCGACCGGGGATTGTTCGAGTCCCGCTCGCGCGCCGCCGCGTCGATCCTCGCCGGCGAGGTGCTGCTGCTCCCGGGGCGCTCGCGCGCGTCGAAGCCGGGTCAGCTGGTCGACGTCGAGATCGAGCTGTCGGTCGAGCGCGAGCGGCCGTACGTGTCGCGCGGAGGGGTGAAGCTCGCGAGCGCGCTCGACAGCTTCGGGCTCGACGTCGGCGGCGCCCGTGCGCTGGACGTCGGCGCCTCGACCGGCGGCTTCACCGACTGCCTCCTGCAGCGCGGCGTGGCGCACGTGGTCGCGCTCGACGTCGGCTACGGCGAGCTCAGCTGGAAGCTGCGTGGCGATCCGCGGGTCACGGTGCTCGAGCGGCGCAACGCCCGCGCGGTGCAGCGCGACGACCTGCCGTACGCTCCCGACCTGATCGTGGTCGACGTGTCGTTCATCTCGCTCACGAAGGTCCTCCCGGCGGTGCTCGCGTGCGCCGCCGAGCGGTTCGACTGCCTGGCGATGGTCAAGCCGCAGTTCGAGGTCGGGCGCGAGCGGGTCGGCAAGGGCGGCGTCGTCCGCTCGCTCGAGTGGCGGCGCGAGGCGGTCGCGGCCGTCGCCCGAGCCGCGCTCGGACTCGGCGCGGGGCTCGCCGGGTTCGCGAGCTCTGGGCTTCCGGGTCCGAAGGGCAACCGCGAGACGTTCGTGTGGCTGACCGAGCGGGGCGGGCGCGGCACGTCGCTCGACCTGGACGCAGCGCTCGCGGGGGTGGAGGTTTGAGCGGCTTCGCCGGTGGCGCCGCGGCAGGACCGCCCGGCCGGATTCGCGTCGCCTCGGTGTTCACCCACCGGCGGCCCGACGAGACACGGTCGGCGATCGCGTCGCTGCGGCGCGCGGCCGCCGCCGCCGGCGCGACGCTCCGCTTCAGCCCGGGGGAGGCCGCCAAGCTCGCGCTGTCCCCGGGGGCGGGGCTCGAGCTGGCGGCCGGCCTCGATCCCGCCGGCCCCGCTCGCCGGGACGTCGACCTCTGCTTCGCGCTCGGGGGCGACGGCACGATCCTGACGGCCCTGCGCCACTATGCCGGCGCCGGCGTGCCGGTCTTCGGCGTCAACTTCGGCGAGGTCGGGTTCCTGTCGACGGTCGACCGCGAGCGAGCCGAGGAAGGGTTCGAGCTGGCGTTTCGCCGCGAGTTCGACGTGCTGGCGCTGCCTGCGATCGCGATCGACGGCGAGCGCCCGGAGACGATCGCGATCAACGACGTCTCGATCGTCCGCCGTCACGGCCGGCCGGTCGCCCAGCTCGCCTACTCGGTCGGCGCCGACGAGGTCGGCCGCGTCCGCTGCGACGGGCTCGTGGTCTCCACCCCGGCGGGCTCGACGGGCTACAACATGGCCAACGGGGGGCCCGTGATGGCCTGGGGCGTGGAGGGGCTGGTGGTCTCGTTCATCGCGCCGCACTCGCTGACCGCCAGGCCGGTCGTCGTCGCCCCCGGCGACGTCGTCACGATTCACAACCGCTCGCTCGACGAGGCCGCCGAGGTCGCCCTCGACGGCCGCCCGGCTGGCCTGCTCGAAGCGGGCGCGAGCCTCGAGGTCAGATTCGCCGATGCCGGCGCGCTGCTGGCCCAGCTGCCCGGCGTGACCTTCTACCGGCGCCTGCGCGAGAAGTTCGGTCGGCTGGCCGCGATGCCCTGAGGGCTTGGAGACGAGCACCGAGCCGATCCGTCGGGCGCCGGTGCTAGACAGGGGCCATGCTGTACGAGCTGCGCGTCGAGAACCTGCTGTTGATGGAGCGCGCGGAGCTGCGGCTCGAGCCTGGGCTGAACATCCTGACCGGGGAGACCGGCGCCGGCAAGACGCTCCTGGCGCACGCGCTCGACCTTCTGCTCGGAGGCCGGGCGCGTTCGGGGATCGTCCGCCCCGGCGCCCCGGAGGCCGACGGGGAGGGGGTGTTCGCGCTCCCGGCCCGGATGGCCGGAAGCGCCGATGAGCGGATTCCGGCAGACGCGCAGGAGCTCGTGCTCGCGCGGCGAGTGTGGCCCGACGGGCGTACGCGCGCGTACGTGTGCGGTCGTGCGGCGACCGTCGGCGATCTGCGCGAGCTGGGCAGCAGCCTGCTGTCGTTCTACGGCCAGCACGAGCACCGCCGGCTGATGCTCGCGGCCGCTCAGCTCGAAGCGCTCGACGCGTACTGCGGCGCCGCGCAGCGCGCTCGCCGTGCGGCGATGGCCGCCGCGCACGAGCGCGCGCGGGTGCTCGAGGCGCGGCTCGAGGAGCTCTCGACGCTGGCCGGCGCTCGCGAGCGTGAGCTCGACCTGCTCGGGTTCGAGCTGAGCGAGATCGAGGCGGTGGCTCCGAGCGAGGACGACGGGCGCGAGCTCGAGGCCGAGCGGGAGCGGTTGCGCCATGCGGAGGCGCTGCGCGCCGCGGCGGCGATCGGCGCCGGCGCGCTCGTGCCCGAGGACGGCGAGGG
The DNA here is from genome assembly GCA_027315255.1 of Solirubrobacterales bacterium. Taxonomy (GTDB): domain Bacteria; phylum Actinomycetota; class Thermoleophilia; order Solirubrobacterales; family Solirubrobacteraceae; genus Palsa-465. The sequence continues at coordinate 31,318 of DAHUYL010000012.1, forward strand.
GGCGGTGGCGCTGCTGGCGCGCGCGGCGGGCGAGCTGCAGGCGGTTGCGGCCCACGACCCGGCGCTCCACGACCTCGCCGACCGGCTCGGTGCGATCCGCTACGAGGCCGAGGATGCGGCGATGGAACTGCGTTCCTACCTCGATCGGATCGAGGCGCCGCCGGGGCGGCTCGAGGAGGTCGAGGAGCGCCTTGGCGCCTACTTGCGCCTGCGCCGCAAGCACGGCGGCACGGTCGCCGCGGTACTGGCCCACGCGGAGCAGTGCCGAGCGCGCCAGGCCGAGCTGCAGGACGCGGAGGGCACGAGCGCGGCGCTCGTGGCCGAGCTGGCCCAGGCGCACGCCGTGCGCGAGCGGATCGCCGGCGAGCTGCATGACGCCCGGCACGACGGGGCGCCGCAGCTGGCCGCCGCGGTTCGTGAACGGCTCGGCGAGCTGGCGATGGCCGAGGCGCGGTTCGAGGTCGAGGTCCGCGAGCGCGACGGTGGGTGCGGACCGCGAGGCGCAGACGCGGTCGAGTTCCAGATCTCGACCGGCGCCGGGCTGCCGCTCGCGCCGCTGCGCGAGGTCGCCTCGGGCGGCGAGCTGAGCCGCGTGATGCTGGCGTTGCTGAGCGTCGCTCACGGCGGCGCCGGCGATCGCGAGGAGGAATCGCTGCTGGTGTTCGACGAGATCGACGCCGGGCTGGGCGGCCACACCGCCAGGGCGGTCGGATCGCACCTGCGGGAGCTCGCGCGCGGTCGACAGATCCTGTGCATCACGCACCTGCCGCAGGTCGCGGCGATGGCCGCACGTCACTTCACGATCGTCCGCGACGGCGCGACCACGACGGTCGCGGCGCTCGACGGCGACGCGGTCGTCGGCGAGCTCGTGCGGATGCTCGGGGCCGACGCGCGCGACCGGGCGGCTCGTGGCCACGCGCGCGAGCTGCTGCGGGCGGCATGACTGCGCTGCGGCGGGGCCACGACTGCGCTGCGAGCTTCGTTTGGCGCAGTTTGCGGCCACCCGGCGATGTCGCCGTCCGGCCTGGCGGCTACGCTGAGGCTCCAGCGTACGGACTCTAAACTCGACGTTGGAAGGGGCTGAAGGCGCCTTGACGCAGGGACAGACCAGGTTCATCTTCATCACGGGCGGAGTCGTCTCCTCGCTCGGCAAGGGGATCGCGGCGGCCTCGATCGGCCGGCTTCTGCGCTCCCGCGGGCTCGACGTGCAGCTGCAGAAGTTCGACCCCTACATCAACGTCGACCCGGGGACGATGTCGCCCTACCAGCACGGCGAGGTGTTCGTCACCGAGGACGGCGCCGAGACCGACCTCGACCTCGGCCACTACGAGCGGTTCACCGACGCCAACACCACGCGCGCCTCGAACGTGACCGCCGGCGGGATCTACAACACGGTGATCCGGCGCGAGCGGCGCGGCGACTACCTGGGCGCGACCGTCCAGGTGGTTCCGCACATCACCGACGAGATCAAGCAGCGGATCCGGCTGATGGCCGATTCGAGCGACGTCGACTTCGTGATCACCGAGATCGGCGGCACGGTCGGCGACATCGAGTCGCTGCCGTTCCTCGAGGCGATCAGGCAGTTCCCGGTCGAGGTCGGGGGCACCGCCGGCAGAGCCGGTGCTCGCCGGTGCATGTTCATCCACCTCACGCTCGTGCCGTACATCGGTCATGCCGGCGAGCTGAAGACCAAGCCGACGCAGCACTCGGTCAACGAGCTGCGCCGGATCGGGATCGCCCCGGACATGGTGATGTGCCGGTCCGAGTCGGTCCTGTCGGCCGAGATCCGCCGCAAGATCGCCCTGTTCGCGAGCCTTCCGGTCGAGGCGGTCGTGTCCGCGTACGACGTGGCCGACATCTACAGCGTGCCGATCGCGTTCCACGCCGAGGGCGTCGACGACTTCATCCTGCACGAGCACTTCGGCGTGGAGGCGCCCCAGCCGGACCTGAGCGGCTGGGAGGCGATCATCGAGCGCGCCCGCGACGCCAGCGAGGAGGTGCGGATCGCGCTCGTCGGCAAGTACGTGCAGCTCGAGGACGCCTACCTGTCGGTCGTCGAGGCGCTCCGGCACGGTGGGATCCAGCACGGCTGCCGCGTGACGATCGACTGGATCGACTCGGAGTCGGTCGGCGAGCCCGAGGTCGACCGCCGGTTGCGCGAGGCGCACGGGGTGCTGATTCCCGGTGGCTTCGGCGGGCGCGGGTTCGAGGGCAAGATCGCTGCGGCACGGATCGCCAGGGAAGACGGGATCCCCTACCTCGGGATCTGCCTCGGCATGCACGTCGCGGTCAGCGAGTTCGCCCGCCACGTCGCCGGCATGGAGGGCGCGAACTCGACCGAGATGGATCCCGAGACCCCATTCCCCGTGATCGACCTGCTGCCCGAGCAGAAGGAGATCGCCGACATGGGGGGCACGATGCGGCTCGGGGCCGACCCGATCAAGCTGCACGACGGCACCCACGCCCGCGAGATGTACGGCGAAGCGGTCGTGTACGAGCGTCACCGCCACCGCTACGAGGTCAACAACCACCTGCGCCGGCGGCTCGAGCACGCCGGCCTCGTGTTCTCGGGCACGTCCCCCGACGAGCGGCTGGTCGAGATCACCGAGCTCGCGTCCGACGTGCATCCGTTCTACGTCGCCTCGCAGTTCCATCCCGAGTTCAAGTCGAGGCCGGACAGGCCCGCGCCGTTGTTCCGCGAGTTCGTCGGCGCTGCGCTGGGCCGGGCGCGCGGGGCGATCGCGGCGGCCGGCGCGAGCGCCCGGTGACGGCCGCTCGGAGCGCCACGCTCCCCGGCCCGGACGCCCGCGCGCGCCTGCACGACACGTTCGCGGCGCTGTGCCGGATCGAGAGTCCGACGGGCCACGAGCGCGCGTGCGCCGACTGGATCGTCCGCGAGCTGACCGCGCTCGGGCTGCGCGTGATCGAGGACGGTGCAGCGACGGCGGCGGGTGCCGGCGCCGGCAACCTGCTCGTGCGGATCCCGGGAGCCGGTCCCGGCTGGCTGCTGCTGTGCGCCCACATGGACACGGTTCCGCTGACCGCGCCCGTCGAGCCGGTGTTGCGGGAGGGCGTCTGGGAGAACGCGAACGCCGGCATCCTCGGCGCCGACAACAAGGCGGCCGTCGCCGCGCTCGTCGAGCTGGCCCGCGAGCTCTCGCAACCCGGCGCGGCACCGCCCGCGTCCGGGATCGAGCTCCTGTTCACGGTCAGCGAGGAGACGGGACTCAACGGAGCCAAGGCGTTCGACGTGGCATCACTGGCCAGCCGCGTCGGGTTCGTGTTCGACCAGGCGTCGCCGTTCGGCGAGATCGTGGCTGCGTCGCCCACGCACGTCGGGATCGTCGCGCGGATCCGCGGCCGTGCCGCACACGCCGGACTGGCGCCGCAGGACGGCCGGAGCGCGATCGCGGCTGCGGCGCGCGCGATCGCGGCGATGCCCCAGGGGCGCCTCGACGCGGATACGACCGCCAACGTCGGCGTGATCGCCGGCGGCACCGCGTACAACGTCGTCCCCGCGCTGTGCACGCTCGAGGCGGAGGTCCGCGGCGTCGAACAGGGTCGGGTCGATGCCGTCCTGACCGAGACGATCGATGCCCTCCAGGAGGCCGCCGACGTGGCCGAATGTGATCTCGACCTCGAGATCCAGCAGAAATTCGCCGGCTATCGCGTGCGGCCCGGCGAACCGGGTGTCGAGCTCGCCGGACGGGCGCTGCGCTCGCTCGGCCATGAGCCCCGGCTTGTCCACAGCGGCGTCGGCACCGACGCCAACGCGTTCCGTGCCGCAGGCCTTCAGTGCATCAGCCTCGCCAACGCGACCGAGCATCCGCACGAGCCGGGCGAGTGCGTCAGCGCCGACGCGCTCGAGACCGGCCTGGCGCTCGCGCAGGCACTGGTGCGTGAAGCCGCGGTGGGGAGCGCATGACCGAGTTCGAGCCGATCGGAGCGGAGGTCCGCTTCAGCGGGACGATCATCCGCGCCGGCGTCGAGCGCTTCCGCTACGCCGACGGGCTCGAGGTGTCGCGGGAGAAGGTGTGGCACCCGGGTGCGGTCGGGATTCTCGCCGTCGACGCCGAGCACGTGTGGCTGACCCGCCAGCCCCGCGAGGCGGTCCATCAGACCGCCTCGCTCGAGATCCCGGCCGGCAAGCTCGACGTCCCCGGCGAGCCGCCGCTTGCGACCGCCGAGCGCGAGCTCGCGGAGGAGATCGGGAAGCGGGCGGGGGCCTGGCGCGAGCTGATGTGGTTCTGGACGAGCCCCGGGTTCAGCGACGAGCGGGTCTGGCTGTACGAGGCGACGGAGCTCGGCGACGTCGACGGCGGGGCCGCGCCCGAGGAGGACGAGCGGATCGAGACCGTCCCCTGGCCGCTCGATCGGCTCGACGACGCGATCGCCGGCTGCGTCGACTCGAAGTCGCTGATCGCGCTGCTGTGGCTGCGCGGCCACCGTCGCGCGCAGGTCGACCATCAGACGGCCAGAACGTAGCGCTTGCCACCGCTGCGCTTGGCCTCGTACAGCGCGGCGTCGGCGCGCCCGAGGACGACCTCCAGGCCGTCGCTTGCGCGGCCGCGCGCGATCCCGATGCTGACCCGTGGCCCTGTGCGGTCGGGGCCCTCGGCGGCGGTGGCGTCGAGGATCCGCTCGGCGACGGCGCGCGCGCTCGCCTCGTCCGCGTCGAATGTGATCGCGACGAACTCATCGCCGCCCACGCGGGCGACGACGTCGCCGTCGCGCACGACGCCGCGGATCGCCGCGGCGACTTGGACGATCAGCTCGTCGCCGGCAGCGTGACCGTGCCGATCGTTGACCGTCTTGAGGTTGTCGACGTCGACCATCAACGCTGCGATCGGACGGCGGCCGCGACGCTCTCGCACCAGTTGATTGAGGCCTCGGCGGTTGGCGGCGCCGGTCAGCGAGTCCGAGAGTGCGGCTCGCTCGGTGCTCTGGTGCGCGAGCGCGTTCCCGAGCGCCAGCTCGACAAGGTCGACGAGCGCGCCGCAAGTCGACAGCTGGGCCGGCGAGACGGGCTCGCGGCGGCTGGCGAGCTCGAGCACGCCGTAGAGCTCGCCGTCGACGTGGACGGGCAGGAAGACCGCATGCGTGACGCGCGCCTCGCAAGCCAGTCGGCGTGCGGTCGGTCCGAGCCGCTCGGGCACGATCGAGCCGGCCGCCGGCTGCCCGGATCGGATTGCCGCCTCGAGCAGCGGGTGCTCGGATACTGGCCAGGCATCGCTCACCGTGAACCCGGCTGCGTCGAACTGTGAGACCACGAACGCGTTCCCGTCGATCGTCCGGATGAAACCTGCGCGCCAGGGCGCCGGACCTCCGCGCGCGTCGATCTCGGTCCCCACGTGGCAGGCCGTCGCGAGGACCTCCCGCGGATCGAGCGTCGCGTTCAACGCTCGGCCGGCGTCGGCGAGCAGCCGGGCCTGAAGCAGCGCTTCGTCGCGAGTCTCGATCGCGGCGAGCAGACGGCGTCGGAGGCCCTGAGTCGCTGCGAGCAGCAACGCGCCGATCAGGCCGAACAGCACCGCCCGCCGCGCGATCACCGACGCCGCGTCGTCGCGGACCGCAGACGCCACCGTCAGCCCGGTGACCGCGCCGAGCAGAACCACCGCCGCCTCCCACTCGCGGCCGTACAGCGCCACCCACAGGATCGGCAGCAGCCCCAGTGCGTTCAGTCCTTCCCCGAGATTGCGCTGCGAGGTGACGAGCAGCCCCGCCCAACTGACGAGTCCCAGCGGGATCAGCACCTGCGTCCATCCGGGCAGCCGCGGCCAGGGCACCAGCACAGCCCCTCCGGCAACCACGCTCAGCACTGCCAGGGAGGCGAAGTAGTCGCCGCGAAACTCCAAGCCGGGCGCGAGCGCAGCCCATGCCTGCGCCAACACCGCGACGAGCACGAATGCCGCGACCCGTCTCAGGCTCGGCTCTCCCCGGGCGAGGCGCCCCGGCGCGACAACCGCTGTGATCCTGCGCATCCGGCGACCCCTTCGATCCCAACTCCCCCGGGACAGGCCAGAAGCGTACAGCCGTGCGACACCCGGCACCGCCCGGCTCGATCCCGCCGAGCAGGAGAGACGGCGCCGGCCGCGAATAGGCGATTTATGACCACGACCGCGGTTGTCCCCTCCCGGCGCCTGAGCGAGCTGACGCTCGACTTCCTCGCGTACCTCGAGCTCGAGCGCGGGCTGTCGCGCAACACGCTCGAGGCTTACCGCAGCGACCTGCAGCAGCTCGGCGAGTTCCTCGGACGACGCGGGCTCGACCCGCTGTCGGTCAGCGGTCGCGACCTCGCGGCGTTCGTGTCCGAGCTCGCGGACGGCGGTGCGGGCCGCCGGCCGGCCGCGCCCGCGACGCTTCAGCGCAAGGTCGCGTGCCTGCGTTCGTTCTATCGCCACCTGCGGCGCGAGGGGATCCTGCAGACCGACCCGACCCCCGACCTGCGGGCGCCCAGGTCGCGCGGACGGCTGCCGCGGGTGCTGACGCGGGACGAGGTCAACACGCTCCTGGCACAGCCGCGCGGCTCGACGCCCGGCGCGCTGCGCGACCGGGCGCTGCTCGAGACGATGTACGCCTGCGGCCTGCGGGCCTCCGAGGCGATCACGCTCGCGCTGCCTGAGCTGGATCTCGAGGCGGGCGTCCTGGTCGCCCATGGCAAGGGTTCCAAGGAGCGGCTCGTGCCGTTCGGCTCAGCGGCACGGGACACGCTCGCCGCCTACCTCGAGCGCGGCCGCCCGCGGCTCGTCGGGCTGCGCGACGAGCCCCACGTGTTCGTCAACCTGCGCGGCCAGCCGCTGTCCCGCCAGGGCCTCTACAAGATCGTCCAGCGTCACGCCCGCAGCGCCGGTCTCGAGCAGCGCATGAGCCCCCATACGCTGCGCCACACGTTCGCGACCCACCTGCTCGCGGGCGGCTGCGATCTGCGCTCGTTGCAGGAGATGCTCGGCCACGCCGACATCGGCACGACGCAGATCTACACGCATCTGTCGACCGGCCGGCTGCGCGACGTCTACTTCGACGCCCACCCCCGGGCGCATCTCGACGAGCAGCAAACGACGCGCGTGGCAGAATCCGCGCGTGTCGGAGCCGGCTAGGAGACTGCTGAGACGCGCGTGTGCGCCGGCGCTGCTGGCGCTCGTGCTGTCCGGCGCAGCGACGGCCGCCGGTCCGCTCGGGCGCGCGTCGGCGGCGCCCCGCGGCTTTCGCTCGCTGGTGTTCCGCAACGTCGAGGTCGCGCTGCGCGTCCCGCGCGACTGGGCGGTCCACGCTGTGAACCCGCCGATGGTCACGGCCATCGCGTCGGGGCCGGCGACGATCACCCTGTGGCGGTTCTGGCGCCCGATCCCGACGCCCGCGACCCGTCCCCAGCTGGCGGCCGCGCGGGCAGCGCTGATCAAGGCGGTACGCGAGCGTGACCCGAAGCTGCGGGTCCTGTCCTCCCAGCTGCTCGACGTCGACGGGGCCGGCGCCGTCGAGCTGCGGACGCTCGAGCTGATCGACGGCAGCGTCCGAGAGGCGGTGACCGAGCACATCTATGTGCCCGCGTTCGAGCTGGTGTTCGAGGAGTACGCGCCACCGGCGTCGTTCCGGCGGGTCGAGCGTGAGGTGTTCGCCAAGGTGCGCGACTCGCTGCGCCTGCTGGGCGGCCGCCTCTGATGAGGCGCGCGTTCGTCGTCGTGCTCGACGCCTGCGGCGCCGGCGAGCTGCCGGATTCGGCGTCCTATGGCGATGCCGGGGCCAACACGCTCGGCCACCTTGCCGAGGCGGTCGGCGGGCTCGAGCTGCCCGTGCTCGGCGCGCTCGGGCTGGGGTCGGTGCTACCGCTCGCGGGGGTCCCGGCCGGGGCCGCGCCGGTGCTCCACGGCCGGTTGCACCCGGTCGGTCACGGCAAGGACTCGACCGCCGGCCCCTGGGAGCTGAGGGGGGTGGTGCAGGACGTGGCGCCGCCGACCTACCCGGAGGGGTTCCCGCTCGAGGTGCTGGCGGTGCTCGCCGAGTGCAGCGGCCGCCAGATCATCTGCAACCGCCCGTACAACGGGATCGGGGCGATCGAGGACTTCGGCGCCGAGCACATCGTCTCGGGAGCGCTGATCGTGTACACGAGCCAGGACTCCGTGCTGCAGATCGCCGCTCACGAGGACGTCGTCGCGACGGCGGAGCTGTACGCGATCTGCGCCCGCGTGCGTACGGCGTTGCCGACCGCGCACGCGGTCGGCCGCGTGATCGCGCGTCCGTTCCGCGGTGCGCCCGGCGCGTTCCAGCGCACCGACGGCCGCCGCGACCTCGCGCTGGAGCCGCCCACCCGCTCGTATCTCGACGAGGTTCACGCGGCCGGGGTCGCCGTCCACACCGTCGGCAAGATCGGTCAGCTGTTCGCCGGACGCGGCGTCGACGAGCAGCACGCGGGCGCGACCAACGCCGCCGCGCTGGCGCAGACCGGGGAGCTGATCGGCGGACTCGACGAAGGCATGGTGTTCACGAACCTGGTCGAGACCGACCAGGTGTACGGCCACCGTCACGATGCCGCCGGATTCGCCGCCGCGCTCGGCGAGATCGACAGCTGCGTCGGCGGCTGGCTGCAGCGGCTGACCGAGCGCGATCTCCTGATCCTGACCGCCGACCACGGCTGCGACGTGACCGCCAGCCATACCGACCACACGCGCGAGTGGGTGCCGCTGCTGGCGGTGTTCCGCGGCCACGGCGGCCGGCGACACGACGGACCGATGAGCGACGTCGGGGCCAGCGTGCTGCGCTGGCTGTCCGGTCACGACGCGCCGGGGCTGCCGGGGAGCCCGTTCCTCGATGCCTGAGCTGCCCGAGGTCGAGACGATCCGCCGCCAGCTCGCGCCTGAGCTCGAGGGGCGGACGCTGGCGCGAGTCGAGATCCTCGACCCACGCTGGACCCGCCCGGAGCTGCCGGCCGAGGTCGCCCGGCTGCTGCGCGGTGCCCGCGTCGACCGCGTCGCACGGGCCGGCAAGTACCTGATCTGGGAGCTGTCGGAGGACCGCCACCTGCTGATCCACCTGCGGATGACGGGTGCGCTGCTGTTCGACCCGGCGATCGAACCCGCCCACGTCCGGGTCCGCTTCGAGCTGGACGACGGGCACCTGCTCGTCTACAACGACCCTCGCCGGTTCGGCACCGGCCAGCTTCTGCACGGCACCGGGGCGCGTGAGCGGTATCTGGCGCAGCGGCTCGGTGCCGAGCCGTTCACGCCGGAGTTCACCACCGCCCACCTGCGTGCGCTCGCGCGCGGGCGCGCCACTCCGATCAAGTCGTTCATCCTCGACCAGCGGCGGATCGCCGGCGTCGGGAACATCTACGCCGACGAGGCGCTGTTCCGGGCGCAGATCCACCCGCTGCGGCCGGCGGGTCGGCTGACCGCAGCGCAGTGGTCGGCCCTGCACGACGCGATCGAGGACGCCCTCGCCGCCGGGATCGACGCCAAGGGCGCCTCGATCGACGATTTCCGGCACCTCGACGGCGCTCGCGGCAGCTTTCAGGACCGGTTCCTCGTGCACACGCGCGCCGGCGCTCCCTGCCCCGTGTGCGGCCAGCCGATCGAGAAGCTGGTCGTCGGCGGCCGTGGCACCTACGTGTGCGAGCACTGCCAGCGCCGCCCGCGCCCGCGAGGTCGGCGCCGCGTCGGCTAGGCGGCGAGCAGCTGCGCCAGCCGGCCGGCGCGGTCGGCGGCGAGCAGCTCGGTGAAGCCGCCGATCGAGCGGCCGCCGATCACGATCTGCGGGAAGGTGTGCATGCCGGTGACGCGGGAGAGCTGCTCGCGACCGTCCGGGTCGCGTGCCAGATTGATCTCCTCGTATGCGATCTGACGGCGATCCAGCAGCGTCTTGGCGCTCCGGCAGAAGGGACAGCGATCGGTGGTGTAGACCGTGACCTGGCTCACAGCTTCAGAAAGTATAGCGGCGAGCTGCGCCCACAGGCGGTCGAGAGGAGCGGCCCGATGGGGAGGGCGCTGAAGACCGAGGCGATCGTGCTGCGATCGATTCGCTACGGCGAGGCCGACCGGATCCTGCACCTGTACACGCCCCGCCATGGGCGCCAAGCGGCGATCGCGAAGGGCGCACGGCGGGCGCGCAGCCGGTTCGGCGCCCGGCTCGAGCCGTTCTTCCGGATCGCCGTCGTGCTGCACGAGGGCAGAACCGAGCTCCACACCGTGACCGCCGCCGACACGGTCGACGCGTACGCCGGGCTGCGCGAGCGTGCCGCCTCGCTCGACGCGGCCGCCCGCGCATGCGACGCGGTCGCCCGGCTGTTCGAGACCGACGACCCGCATCCCGAGGTGTACTCGCTGCTTGCCAACGAGATGTCGCTGCTGGCCCGCAAGCCAGCAGCGACAGGTGAGACGTTCGCCGGGCCGGCCAACGCCCTCGCCTTCCGGCTGAAGCTGCTGCTCGCGGCCGGGCTCGTGCCGCATCTGGGCGCGTGCGCGAGCTGCGGCGAGCGCGAGCACCTGACGGGCTTCTCGGCCGCCGCCGGCGGGGTCGTGTGCGCTTCGTGCGAGGCGGCCGCATTCCCGCTCAGCGAGGAGGCGTACGGGTTCATGGTGACGGCGCTGGGGCGGCCGCTGGCGCAGGCGCCGGGTGCGTCCGAGCGGGCGTTGCGCGAGGTCGAGCGGGCGGTCCGCGAAACCGCAGAGCACCACGCGAACGTCCACCTGCGGGCGGTCCCGCGGGTCGCCTGAGGCGCTGCCAGAATCAGTTATGTGAACCCCGCCACCACCGGACATGCGACCGGCTCCCGCGAGCACCCCGGCGGCCCCGTCGCCGACGCGTTCGCGGCGCGGATCGCCGCCCGCGAGGAGGCCGACCTGTCACCGCTGGCGACCCGCTCCTACCCCGCGCACCGCGCCCGCCCGGAGCCCGGCTGCGGGCTGCGCACCCCGTTCCAGCGTGACCGCGACCGGATCGTCCACAGCAAGGCGTTCCGCCGGCTGAAGCACAAGACGCAGGTGTTCGTGCTGCCCTCGGGCGACCACTACCGAACCCGCCTGACGCACACGCTCGAGGTCACGCAGGTGTCGCGGACGGTCGCACGGGCGCTGGCGCTCAACGAGGACCTGGTCGAGGCGATCGGGCTCGGCCACGATCTCGGCCACCCGCCGTTCGGCCACATCGGCGAGGAGGCACTCGACACCCGCGTGTCCGAGCGATTCGGCAGAACGTTCTGGCACAACGAGCACTCCGTCAGGATCGTCGAGGCGATCGAGCGCGACGGCGCCGGCCTCAACCTCACCGCGCCCGTGATCGACGGCATTCGCGGCCACTCCGGACGTGCCGTGAAGCCGGCCACGCTCGAAGGGCGGATCGTGCGTCTGGTCGACCGGATCGCCTACATCAACCACGACATCGACGACGCCGTGCGGGCGGGCGTGATCGCGCCCTCCGACCTGCCCCGCGACGCGATCGCGACGCTCGGCGACACCGGCTCGCGCCGGATCGACACGCTCGTGCACGACCTCGTCGAGCATTCGGGGGCGGCCGGGGACATCGTCCAGGGAGAGACGATCGGCGCCGCGATGGCGGCGCTGCGCGCATTCATGTTCGAACGGGTCTACCTCGGCCCCGTCGCCACCCGCGAGCATGCGAAGATCGACCTCGTGATCCGCACGCTGTTCGACCATCTGTGCGAGCACCCCGAGGAGCTTCCGGCGTCGATCCCGGACGGCGAGCTGTCCGACCGGGTGACCGATTACCTCGCCGGCATGACCGACCGCTTCTGCCTGGCGCAGTTCGAGGCGTTGACGGTGCCGGTCGCGTTCGCGCCGTGAGCGCCAGCACGCCGTGAGTCGCTACACGCGGGACTCCGTCGATCGCGTCCGCGAGGCGGTCGACATCGTGACGCTGATCTCCTCGCGGGTCGACCTGCAGCGCAAGGGGGTCGACAGCTGGTTCGGCTGCTGCCCGTTCCACGACGAGCACACCCCGTCGTTCCACGTGCGTCCCGACGAGAAGCACTACTACTGCTTCGGCTGCTCGGAGTCCGGCGACGCGTTCGACTTCGTCATGCAGACCGAGGGGCTCGACTTCGCCCGCGCGCTCGAATCGCTTGCCGACCGGTTCGGCGTCACGCTCCAGACCGAGGAGGAGGATCCCGCCGCGGCGGCGGCCCGGGCCCGACGCGAGCGCCTATACGCGCTGCTGGGGCGCGCCGCCACGTACTACGCGCGCCAGCTGTGGTTCGACGGGGCACGCGCAGAGGCGCTGGCAGCGCGTCGCTACCTGCTCGACCGTGGCTTCACCGAGGAGATCCTGCGCGAGTTCCGCGTCGGCTTCGCTCCGCCCGGCTGGGACACGCTGCTGCTCGCCTCGCGCCGGGCCGGGTTCAGCGAGGAGGAGCTGCTCGTCACGGGCGTCGTGCAGCGCTCGCGGCGTGACCCCGGGAAGCTGCTCGACCGCTTCCGGGGCCGCGTGATGTTCCCCACCGCCGACGTCCTCGGCCGCGTCCGCGGCTTCGGCGCCCGCGCGCTCAGCCCCGAGGACCAGCCCAAGTACCTCAACACCTCCGAGGGCGACGTCTACCACAAGCGAGAGGTCCTGTACGGGATCGACCTCGCGCGCCGGGCGGCGGCGAAGGCCGGGCGGATGGTGCTCGTCGAGGGCTACACCGACGTGCTGGCCCTGCACCAGGCGGGGGTTCGCAACGCGGTCGGGATCATGGGCACCTCGCTGACCCGCGAGCAGGTCGCCGAGCTCGTGCGGATCGTCGGCACGCTCGAGCTGTGCCTCGACGCCGACCCCGCCGGCCAGGGCGCGATGGTGCGTGCCGCGCAGCTGGCCGCCCAACTATGCGCCGACCAGCGGCTCGAGCTGCGGGTCGTGCCGCTCCCACCGGGCGCCGATCCGGGCGAGCTGCTCGCGCGCGAGGGGCCCGACGCGCTCCGCGACCGGGTCGCGAGTTCGGTCCCATACGTGGTGTTCGAGGTCGACCGGATCCTGGCGGGGGCCGATCTGGGGAGCGCGGAGGGAAAGGATCGCGCGCTCGCGGCGCTGCGCCCCGCGCTCGCGTCGCTGGGGCAGAGCGTCCTTCGCGACGAGCTCTTGCGGCGAGTCGCCGGCGCGCTGGAGCTGACCGATGCGCGGCTCGTGACGTTGCTCGAGGCGGGTGCCCGGAACGGCCGCGCCGCCGGCGGCAATGCCACTGCACGGGGCCCGGGGCCGGCCGCGCCGCGTGCGACTCCGCCGGCCGGCCTCGATCCGGTGCTCATGCGCGAGCGCGCGTTCCTGGCGATGTGCGTGGCGGCGCCCGGTCCCGGTGCTGCTGCGCTCGCCCAGGTCGAGCCCGACGAGCTTCTGTCGAGCGAGGTGCTTCGCCGCGCCGCCAGGCACCTCGTCGGGCGGCTCGCAGCGCCGATGTCCGAGCTCCCGCGCGACGACGACGAGCTGGCCCGCGCGATCGCCGATCTGGTCGATCGGGCCGGCCGCGGCGGACCGATCAGCGCCGACTCGCTCGAGCACTCGCGGCTGCTGCTCGAGCGCGCCCGGCTCGAGCGGCGGATCGCCCGGGCACGGGCGCAGGAGACGGCTGCGATCCCGGCGCTCGCGCGCGAGCGTGAGCAGGTGCTCGAGGCGCTCGCGGCGGTGGGCGGGCGGCTCGAGCGGACGCACTGAGGAGCCGCCACGCCGGCACGCGTCGAATAGGCGTCCAGGCAGCGCCGTCCACGGCGGGGGACGCAGCCTCCGTGGCCGAACAGAAGTCCAGGGCCCGCGGGCCGGCGGTGAGCGCCGAGCGCGGGTTCGGGGACGCTGTGATCGCACATCGAAATCGCTCGCTCAGCCTGTTCGCCGCCGCGCTCTGTGCGGGGGTTCCCGCATTCGCGGCTCCCGGCGCCGCGCTCGCCTCGGATCCCGGTGGTCTCCAGTTCGCCGGCTGCGTCTCCGAAGCCGGGCCCGAGCAGTGCAGCGCGCAGGGCTTCGGGCTCGAGCAGCCGGCCGGCGTAGCGGTCAGCCCCGACGGGAGGAACGTGTACGTCGCGGGTGCCGGCGGCGGCGCCGTCGCGGTGTTCGACCGCAGCGCGAGCGGGGCGCTGACGTTCGTCGGATGCGTCGGCGGAACCGACAAGGGAACCGACCCGCAGTGCACTTCGACGGCCGGCACAGTGACCCCCGAGGCGGTCGCGGTCAGCCCCGACGGCGCCGACGTGTACGTCCTCGACCAGGGTCAGATCGACGTGTTCGCGCGGGCGGCGGACGGGTCGTTGAAGCCGACCGGTTGCGTCGGTGACGCCTACCAGCCCGGCTGTGCGACGAGCGCCCCGGGCAACACGCTGTATCCCTACCACTATCCGGGAGCGATCGTGATCAGCCCCGACGGCAGCCGCGTGTACACGGCGACCGACGACGGTGGCGTCTACAACGGCGCCGTCGACGAGTTCGCGCGCAGCCCCGCCGGCACGCTGACGTCGCTCGACTGCGTCGAGGCCAGCGGCGGGACGGAGCGCGACTGCTCGACCTCCTCGCCGGCGCTGGTCGCGGCCTCGTCGCTCGCGCTCAGCCCCGCGGGTTACCTGTTCGTGGGTGGCAGCGAGGCCGTCGCGAGCTTTCGGATCGACGCGAACGGCAAGCTGGCGGCGAGTGCCTGCCTCGGACAGGTGAGCGGATGCACGGCCGCGCCGGCGCTGGCCGGCGCCGACTACTCGCCGAACAGCCTGGCGCTCTCCCCGGACGGCTCGACGCTGTACGTCGCGGCGCACGAGTCGGCGGCGATCGACGTGCTCGCCACCGGGAACGGAACCCTCACGCCCGAGGGCTGCGCCGCAGCCTCGGACAGCGCGTGCGCCGCGACGGTGCCGCAGGCGTGCGGCCCGGCGGGGCTGGTGGTCTCGGGTGACGGGTTGAACGTGTACGCGGTCGATGCCTGCTCGAACACGCTGCTCTCGTTCTCGCGATCGAACAGCGGCGCGATCGCCTACGCCGGCTGCGTGGCGGAGCCCGGCGGCTCCTACCCCTGCGCCGCAAGCTACCCCGGCCTCGAGGGGCCGCTGGCGATCGCGCTCGCGCCGGACGACGCCGAGCTGCTCGTCACGGGCGAGGGGCGGGATTCAGTGGCGGCATTCACCCGCAAGCCGCAGTCCTCGACCGGCGTCACGATCGGCGGCCCCGGCGGCCCGGGCGGGCTCGGGAGCGTGGGCTCGGTCGGCATCACAGGGGTGGGTGGCGTCGCAGGCAGCTCCTCGGGCGGAGGCGGAGGGGGCGGAGGGGGCGGAGGCGGAGGCGGAGGGGGCGGAGGCGGTCAGGGCGGCGCTGCCTCGGGCGGCAGGGCGGGCGGCGCTGCCGGCGCCGGGAGATCGGTGCTCGCGCTCGGTCGGTTCGCTCAGACCCGCCGGCGCTGGAGCGAGCTGCGACCGGCGAAGCACCGGCGGACCGCCTATGGCACGGCGTTCAGGTTCACCGCGAACTCGAGCGCGTGGGTGACGTTGACGTTCGCAGCGCACGTCCGCTCGAGGGTGCGGCGCGACCACAGGTGGCGCGTCCGGTGGCGCTGGGTGATCGCCGGCAGGATCGCCACGCACGCCCGCACGGGTCTCAACGTGATCAAGTTCTTCGGGCGGATCGGGCGGGGGCTGCAGCTGCGGCCGGGCGCCTACACCGTGACGCTGACCGCGCGCGCGGCCGCAGCGCAGCGCGGACGACCGCTCAGGCTCGGCTTCACGATTCTCGCTCGGCGCTGGCAGCCACCCGCACGACGGCACCGCACGCGCTCTGCCGCCTGCTGCCGATAAAGTGGACGTGCCGAGTCCGGTAGCTGGGCCGGTCTCTTCGAATAACCGCATTCCGGGGTAGCTCAATCGGCAGAGCGTTCGGCTGTTAACCGAAATGTTGTGGGTTCGAGTCCCACCCCCGGAGCTCGCTCGGTCGCTTCCGTGGGTCAGCGGCGGGCCAGCCGCTCGACGAGCTCCGCGGCCCGCGCGGCGCCGTCGCGTGCCTCGGCCCGAGCGCCGAACTGAGCCGCACGGGCGGCGTACGGCGCGTCAGGGTCGAGCGCGCGCTGGACGGCCAAGCGCACCGTCAGCGGGGAGAGCAGCCGCCAGGGCAGGCGCAGCCCGGCCCCCGACCAGGCGAGCCGGGCCGCGTTCTCGGGCATGTCGCCGACGTGGGGGACCGCGAGGACAGGTACGCCGCAGGCGAGCGCCCGCGCGAGCGTGCCGTGACCGGCGTGGGAGATCACGAGCGACGCGGCCGGAAGCATGCGCGCGTACGACACCCAGTCGACGAGCCGCGTGCGCGCGCCGGCGCGGGCCGGCGCCGTCAGCGGCCGCCGGTTGGTCGTGGCGAGCACCCGCACCCGGGGTCCCCGACGCGCGCTCAGCCCGGTGAGCGCGGCGCGCAGCAGCCGCTGTCGCGGGTCCTGGGCGGTCGACGGGGCGACCACGACGAGCGGCTCCGGGCCCGGTGGCAGCGGCACCTCGGACGCCGCCGGCTCCCACTGCAGGGGCCCGACGACGTGCACATGCCCGGGCCACTGCCGCGGGTACTCGAGCGCGGGGAAGGTCCCGACCAGGCAGAGCTGCTCGCTGAGGCCGCCGTGGAGTCGCTCGAGCCAAGGCAGTCCGAGCCGGTGGCGCAGCTCGTTCAGCTCGTCGCGCCCGCGGCGCAGCCCGACCTCGACCGGCCGTTCGAGCGCGGCCCACAGTGCACGTCCCGCCGCCGTCCGCGGCGGTTGCGCTCCGAGCCCGAATGGCGCAAAGCCCGGCGCCGCAACCGGGTAGAGGTGGGGGACGAGCGTCGCCACCGGCACGTGCTCGAGCTCGCCGGCGAGCGCCGGTGCGAGCGTGAGGACATCGTGGACGACCACATCAGGAGCGCGTGCCGCGATCGCAGAGCGGCTGACCGGAGTCGCGCGCAGCACCGCGCCGTATGGCGACAGTGGCCGCTCCCGGGTCGGGAACACGGGGTACTCCGGCGACCGGACGAACTCCATCCCGGATGCCTCGACTGGACCGCGCCAGCGCTCCCACGTCTCGAACGCGACCCCGTGGCCGCGGGCGGCGAGCTCGGCGCCGAGCGCGAGCATCGGGAAGGCGTGGCCCGGGTCGCCAAAGGCGCCGAGGAACACCCGCAGGTGCCGCGTGGTCAAGCTGCGAGCTCGGCCAGCTGCTCGAGCTGCCGTGCCTGCTGCTCGGCGGACGCGGCGACCGGCGCAGCGATCAGGGTGCCGACGCCTGCCTCCCGGTATGCCGCGAGCCGGTCGGCGACCCGCTCGCGCGGGCCGCACAGGCACACCATGTCGATCAGCTCGCCGGGCAGGGCGCGGCAGGCCTCCTCGCGCTTGCCCGTGAGGAACAGGTCCTGCACGCGGGCGGCGTCGTCGGCAAAGCCGTACTGCTCCATCAGCGTCTTGTAGAAGTTCTGCTCGCGCGAGCCCATCCCGCCGACGTACAGCGCCAGTCCGGGTCGCATGTGGTCGCGCGCGGACTCGAGGTCGTCGGAGATGTGCACGCTCACCATCGGCGCGATCTCCACCTCGCCGAGTGCTCGGCCGGAGCGTTCGGCGCCCTGCGCCAGCAGCCCGCGGAAGTGGCTGATGTGCTCGGGCGAGAAGAACGTCGGCAGCCAGCCGTCGGCGATCTCGCCGGCAAGCGCGGTGTTGCGCGGGCCGAGCGCCGCCAGGTAGATCGGGATGCGCTCCTGTACGGGTGCGATCGTCAGCTTCAGCGCCTTGCCCGGACCGTTCGGCAGCGGCAGCTCGAGCGTCTCGCCGTGGTAGACGAGTCGCTCGCGGGCGAGCGCCATCCGCACGACCTCGACGTACTCGCGCGTGCGCCGCAGCTGCCGCGCGAACGGCTGACCGTGCCATCCCTCGGAGACCTGCGGCCCGGACGAACCGAGCCCCAGGATCAGCCGGCCGCCCGACAGCCCATCGAGCGTGGCGGCGGTCATCGCGGTCATCGCCGGCGTGCGGGCGGGCATCTGAAAGACGGCCGAGCCGAGCTTGACCCGGCTGGTTGCGCCCGCGAGCCAGCCGAGCACCGTGGCGGCGTCGGAGCCGTACGCCTCGGCTGCCCAGACCGAGTCGTAGCCGAGTCGCTCGGCGGCGACGGCGGCGGCGTGCTGCGCCTCGGGACCCATCCACAGCCCCCAGTAGCCGATGTGCAGCCCGAGCTTCACGGACGCGATCCTAGGCGACCGCGGCTGCCGATGGCCGCGTCAGCTGCGATCAGCGTCGCCCGCGGGCAGGATCTCGACGTATCCGTCCGTTCCGTGCACGCGGATCCGCTGGCCATCCCGGATCAGGCGGGTCGCATGCTCGACTCCCACGACCGCCGGCAGGCCGTATTCGCGGGCGATCACCGCACCGTGGGTCATCAGGCCGCCCACCTCGGTCACCAGACCCTCGATCGCCACGAACAGCGGGGTCCAGCTCGGATCGGTGTGAATCCCCTCGATCCGCGAGAGCGCCGCCAGGTGCGCGCCCTTCCCACCGACGACCGCCACCTGGGTTGCGTCGATTTCGTGCAACTGCAACACATAACCGATCATCCGACACCTCCCTCGGAGTCACCCTCAACTCCGTGCTGTTCGCTTGGTTGCACCCTGCGGCGGGCGATCATGCGACAGGTGTCAATACCTCGTGAGGCGCTCCCGCCCGGTATAACTTGGAGGTGGAGAGGCGCGCGCCCTGCGATCATGACGGGATGAGCACGGGGTCGAATGGGAGCGTCCGATACGGCTACAAGGCGTCGGCGGAGCAGTTCGCGCCCCGCGTGCTGCTCGACTATGCGATCCAGGCGGAGCGGCTCGGCTTCGACGCGGTTGCGATCTCCGACCACATCCAGCCGTGGCGCCATCACGGCGGGCACGCGCCCATGGCGCTGGTCTGGCTCGGAGCGCTGGCCGAGCGAACCGACCGGGTCACGCTCGCGACCAGCGTCCTGACGCCGACGCTTCGCTACCAGCCGGCGGTCGTAGCGCATGCTTTCGCCACGCTCGCGTGCCTGGCTCCCGGGCGGGTACTGCTCGGGGTCGGCAGCGGCGAGGCGATGAACGAGACGCCGGTCACCGGGACCGCCTGGCCGAAGTTCCGCGAGCGCTCCGCCCGGCTGGCCGAGGCGGTCGAGTTGATCCGCGCGCTCTGGACCGCCGAGCGCGTCAGTTTCGAGGGCAGCTACTACCGCACGGACAAGGCCACGATCTACGACCGCCCGGAGCGGCCCGTTCCGATCTACATCGCCGCCGGTGGGCCCCGGGCGGCGTCGCTCGCAGGCCGGCTCGGCGACGGCTTCATCTGCACGAGCGGCAAGGGCGAGAGCCTCTACCGGGAGCTGCTCGACGGCGTCGCCTCCGGCGCGCGCGAGGCCGGCCGCGACGCAGCCGCGATCGGGAAGATGATCGAGCTCAAGGTCTCCTACGACCATGACGAGTCCTATGCGCGCGACGCCTGCCGCCCGTGGGCAGCGCTGGCGCTGACCGCCGAGGAGAAGGCCGGCACCGAGGACCCGATCGAGATGGAGCGCCTCGCCGAGCGGGCGCTCGACCGCGCCCACACCCGCTTCATCGTCTCGGCCGATCCCGATGCGGTCGTCGAGCAGGTCGATTTCTATGTGGGGCTCGGCTTCACCGAGCTGATCTTCCATTTCCCCGGCGACGATCAGTCACGCGCGCTCGAGCAGTTCGCCGCCGACGTGCTGCCGCGGATGCGCGCCGGCTGGAGCTGATGATCAGGCTTCGAGGTCGAGCGTGTGATGGTTCAGCAGCTCGACCTGCGCGGCAGCCTCGGCGGGAGTGTGCGCGTTCAGCGCGACCGTCCGGCCGGTGAGCTGCTGGGCCGCCAGATAGCGCTCGTCCGTCGTTCCGGCAGCGGTCGTGACGAGCTGCCACGGCCGTTCGCGCACCGATCGGCGACGATCGCCATGGCGCGAGTTGTGGATGAGCGCAACCCCGGGCATCCGCTGCAGATGGTAGCTACGGACCCGTAGGCCGCATGCGCGAGGGGCGTCCCTCACTCCGTGGCGATCGCGCCGAGGACGTCGAGGCCGGCCGCCCGACGAGCGGGCCAGGTGGCGGCGCCGAGGCCGAGCAGCGCGGCGACCACGAGGAACGCGATCAGGCTCGTGACCGGAACCGAGATCGTGGTGATGCCGCTGGTCCGTAGCGCCGAGGAAAGCGCGACCCCCAATGCGCCACCGACGACGATCCCGACGAGCGCGCCGAATGTCGCGACGATCACCGCCTCCGATCGGATCATCGTGCGGACCTGGCGACGGCGCATGCCGACGGCGCGCAACAGCCCGATCTCACGCGTTCGCTCGAACACCGACAGCAGCAGCGTGTTGACGATTCCGATCAGCGCGACGATCACCGCCAGTGCAAGCAGCACGTAGATCAGCCCGAGCAGCTGGTTGACGCTGTTCTGCTGCGACGCCTGGAACTGCGCGCGTGTCTGGATCTGGAGGTTCGGGTAGGTCGCCTTCGCACGATCGAGCACGGCTGCGACGCCGGGCGCGCGATCACGGACCGAGAACAGCACGGCGCCGACGAGCGGGTGGTCGAAATGCGCGAGGAAGTAGCTCGCGCCGACGATGTAGCTCCCGGCGAGCGGGTTCGGCTTGTAGATGCCGCCGATCCGGATCGTCGTCGAGCCGGTCCTGGCGAACGTCACGCCCACGACCGAACCGACGTGCAGATGCTTGTCGGCGGCCGTGGTGGAATCGATCAGGAGCTCACCGGCCGCGAGCGCGGGAGCGGCGCTGCCGTGCGTGATGTGCAGGTTCACCGTCCGGTCGAGGCCGGTGGTCGAGACGGCGCCGAGATGCGACAGCGAGTCCTCGAAGTCGAACTGGCCGCCGTAGACCGCCGTCGTCGCGGTGACGAACGGCAGCCGGGCGATGATCGCGGGCAGCGTGTGGCTGATCCCGCCGCCGCCGGAGCCGCTGATCACGTAGTCGGCGTTGACTGCGCTGTCGACCTCCTGCTTGGCGGTCGCGCTGAGCGACGCGCCGAGCACGGCGACGGCCGAGACGAGCGCCAGCCCGATCGTCAGCGCGCCGGCAGTCTGGGCGGTGCGGCGCGGGTTGCGCATCGAGTTCTGACGACCCAGGCGGCCGGCGGTGCCCAGCAGCCTGGCGAGCGGCCGCCCGAGTGATCCGGCCAGCGGGGCTGCGATCACGGGCGAGAGGATCGCGGTGGCGAGGAACAGCGCGAGCGCGCCGATCCCGACGTACGCGATCGCGGGTTTGGCGACCCCGGCAGCGACCAGG
Source organism: Solirubrobacterales bacterium (assembly GCA_027315255.1). Classification (GTDB taxonomy): domain Bacteria; phylum Actinomycetota; class Thermoleophilia; order Solirubrobacterales; family Solirubrobacteraceae; genus Palsa-465. Next base: position 52,536 of record DAHUYL010000012.1, read on the forward strand.
ACGATCCCGACGAGCGTGAGCGCCATGCCCGTGATCAGCCGGCGCCCGGTCGAGGCTGCGGCTTCGCCGGTCCGGTCGCCGAGCGCGGCGACCGGAGGGATTCGTACGGCGCGCCGCGCCGGGAACACGGCTGCCAGCACTGTCACGCCGACGCCGACCGCCAGCGCGACGATCGGCGTGCGTGCCTCGAACACGAGCGAGGAGGACGGGAGCACGATCCCGAACGCGCCGAGCAGCGCTCGCAAGCCGAGTGCCGCGAGCACGCCGAGGCCGAGGCCGACTGCGGCCGCGATCAGGCCTGTGAGCGCCGCCTCGCCGAGCACCGAGCCGAATACCTGGCGGCGGCTGGCGCCGACCAACCGCAACAGCGCCAGCTCGCGGGTGCGCTGGCCGATCGTGATCGAGAACGTGTTGGCGATCGTGAAGGCGCCGACGAACAGCGCGATGAACGCGAACACGAGCAGCGCATCCGACAGGAACGAGAGCGCATTCTGGATCGTCTGCTTCAGGTCGGACTGGATCGCCTGTCCGCTGACCACCTGGATGCCCGGCGGCAGCACCCGCGTGATCGCGCGCTGCAATGCGACGTCGTCGGAGCCTGGTGCGGCGAGCACGTAGATCGCGTCGTAGCGTCCCGCGGAGTCGAACAGCCGCTGGGCCGTCGGCAGGTAGAAGCCGGCGAGCGTCGCGCCCGCGAGGCTGTTGTCGTTGCCGAACGTGACGATCCCGGTGATCGTGAACGTCTGCGGCGCGCCCGGGAGCAGCACACGGACGTGGTCGCCCGCCTTGAAGCGGTACTTGTCGGCGGTCGAGCGGTCCATCACCACGGCGTTCGCCGTGGTCGGTGCCCGTCCCTCGACCAGCCGCAGCGACGAGAGCTGTGGGTTCGGGTCGAACGAGTAGCCGAGCGCGCGACCGTTGCCGATCGAGCTGCCGTTGCGTGCGATGAACTGGGCGTAGCCGGAGACCGACCCGTACGCGAAAGCGACACCGGGCAGCCTCCTGACGGAGCCGAGGATCGATGCGGGGATCGTCCCGCGGGTGGCGGTGCTGTCGGGCGAGGTGGCGCCGACGCCCTTCAGCGTCGTCGCGCCGCGGATCTCGAAGCTGACGTGGGCGTAGGCGGTACCGACGATCGAGTCGAAGGTCTTGTTCAGCGTGTCGGTCAGCACCAGCGTGCCGGTCACGAACGTCACGCCGAGGACGATCGCGAGGGCGGTCAGCGTCAGCCTCAGCTTGCGGGCGAACATGCCCCTGACGACGACCCTCCGCATTTCGACCTCAGCTCGCGAGCTGTTTCATCCGCTCGAGCACGGCCTCGGCGGTGGGGGCCGACAGCTCGTCGACGAGGCGTCCGTCGGCGAGGAACACGACCCGGTCGGCGTATGCCGCGGTGCTCGGGTCGTGTGTGACCATCACGATCGACTGGCCGTGATCCGCGACGGCGGCGCGCAGGAACCCGAGCAGGCCGGCCGAAGCCGTCGAGTCGAGGTTGCCCGTCGGCTCGTCGGCGAACACCAGCTCCGGATGGGAGATCAGTGCCCGGGCGCAGGCGACTCGCTGCTGCTGGCCGCCCGACAGCTCGCTGGGCCGGTGCGAGAGCCGATCGGCGATCCCCAGCGACTCGGTCAGCTGGTCGAACCAGCCGCGGTCGAGCCGGCCGCCGGCGAGGTCGATCGGCAGCGTGATGTTCTCGGCGGCGCTCAAGGTCGGGATCAGGTTGAACGCCTGGAACACGAACCCGATCTGGTCGCGGCGCAGCCGCGTCAGCGCCTGATCGTCGAGCTGCGAGAGCTCGTGATCGCCGACGAACGCCGAGCCCTCGGTCGGCGCATCGAGCCCGGCGAGGCAGTGCATCAGCGTCGACTTGCCCGAGCCGGACGGCCCCATCACCGCGGTGAAGCGGCCGCGCTCGAACTCGACGTCGACACCGTCGAGCGCGCGGACCGATGCCTGCCCGCGGCCGTAGACCTTGACCAGCGCATGCGCGCGCGCGGCAGGAACGCCGTTCGTGGGCGCGGCGCCGATCACGCGGCCGCCGTGCTCGGAAGCCAGCTGAAGCGCCACGCACACAGCATCAGCGCCGCCACCGTCCAGGCGGCGAGCACCAGCATGTCGGTGCCCGAGATCGCGCCCGAGAACGAGTTGTGGACGGACGCGAGATGCAGGCTGTTGGCGAGGTGCTCGAGCGGGAACAGCTCGCCGATGTGGCGCAGCCCGCTGCTCATCGACGCAGTCGGGATGAACACTCCCGAGACGAAGTACAGCGGTAGCATCGTCGCCTGGACGATCGGCTGGGCGGCATCGGCCGAGCCGATCAGGCCGCTGACCGCGTAGCCGAGGCACGCCAGGCAGATCGTCCCCACCAGCGTCGCGCAGGCGATTGCCCCGAGCGCCGCGGCCGAGAACGAGACGCTGTAGAAGACCTCCGAGATCACCAGCAGGAGCGCCGTCATCACGACGGTCACGACGGCGGTCGCCGCTGCCTGACCGGCGATCAGCAGCGGCGCGGAGGCAGGCGTCGCGCGGCGACGCTTGAGGATCCCGGCCTCGCGCATCGCCGTCATCGAGATCACGACGTTCCCGTACGCGGCCGTGATGATCGACATCGCCATGATGCCCGGCACGTAGAACACCTTGAGCGCCACTCGGGTGTGGGCGACGGTCGTGTGATGGCCGCCGAACACGCCGTTGAACACGACCAGCAGGATGATCGGGAAGAAGAAGGTGAAGAACCGCGCCCGCGGATTGCGGAAGCTGATCGTCAGGTCGTAGCGGATCTGGTGGGCGAGCAGCGCGACTGGGCCCCGGGCCGCGGCGGACGGCCCCGCCGGGCGGTCGTGCGCGGCCGCGCGCGCCCGCG
>DAHUYL010000020.1 GCA_027315255.1 Solirubrobacterales bacterium
GAGGACCGCCGTCGTCTGGCAGCAGCCGGACACGAGGCTCATGTCGTGGTCGACGAGGATCGTCAGCGCGCCCGTGTGCTCGGGGATCGCGCGGATCACGCCCGCCAGGTGCTCGGTCTCCTCGTCGGGAAGCCCGGCCGCTGGCTCGTCGAGCAGGATCAGGCGGGGGTTGCCGACACTGGCGCGGGCGATCTCGACGAGCCGGCGCTGGCCGGCGCCGAGCGTCCCCACGCGAGCCTGTGGAGCGGTCAGCCCGACGAACTCGATCGCGTCGAGCACGTCCCGGCGGCGCGTCTGCGCCGGCGCGCCCGAGTGCTCGTGGACGACCGCGACGTTGTCGTAGACGGTCAGGTCCTCGATCGCCTGCTCGGTCTGGAAGGTGCGCCTCACTCCCCAGCGGGCGCGCCGGAAGTGGACGATCGACAGGAGATCCTCGCCGAACGCCGCGACCGTGCCGGAGACGGGCTTGACGAAACCCGACAGGACGTTGAAGAAGGTCGTCTTGCCGGCGCCGTTCGGTCCGATCAACCCGCAGGTGCCCGCGCCGAAGGTGACGCTGACGCCGTCGAGCGGGGTGACACCGCCGAAGCGGACGGTGAGATCGGTGACGTCGATCACGATGTGCCACCGGCCTGGGGCGCGGGACGAACCAGTCGGCGGATCAACCGGAACAGCCGTGCGAGGTCCTTCGGCAGCTGGTCGGCGATCCCGGCGGGCGCGGTCGCCAGCACCTGCAGCACGCCGACGCCGAACAGGATGATCAGCCAGTCGGAGTTGACGCCGATGTTCTGCAGGAACTGCGGCAGGAACTGCATCAGGATCGCCGCGATCACCGCGCCCCACATGTTGAACACGCCGCCCATCAGCACGACCGCCAGCAGCGTGATGTTGTCCTGCGTCTGGAAGTTGATCGAATACAGGTACTTGTCGGCCCCGGCCAGCAGCCCGCCGGCGACGCCGGTGATGAAGGCCGCCAGCGCGACCGCCCACAGCTTGTACAGAGTCGTGTTGATCCCCGCCGCCAGCGCCGCGAACTCGCTCTGGCGGATCGACACCCAGGCGCGTCCGGGGCGCGTGCGCAGGTGCACCAGCACCAGCAGGAACATCAGCGCGGCGACGATCACCGAGTAGCGGAAGAAGGCCGGGTCGGACGTTGCGATCCCGGGACGACGGATCGGCGGGATGTGCAGGGAGGCGCCGTTGTAGCCGAGGAAGCCGGTGCCGCCGTTGGGGAAGTTGGTGCTCGCCAGCACGACCGTGATCGCGCCCGCCAGCATCAGCGTGATCAGCGCCAGGTACAGCCCGCTCAGCCGCAGCGCGGGGAGGCCGACGAGCGTGCCCAGCACCATCGTGATCAGCCCCGAGCACAGCAGCACCAACTCGAACGGCATCGAGCTCGCGAACAGCAGGCGGGCGCCGACCCAGGCGCCGAGCGCCAGCACCGCCGCCTGGCCCAGCGACACCATCCCGACGCGCCCGACCAGCAGCCCGAGGCCGAGCGTGACGATCGCGTAGATCGCCGTCTGGGTCGAGGCGTCGATGTAGTACAGGCTGAGCAGCGAGGGCAGCCCGAACAGCACGAACAGCAGCAGCGCGGCGATCACCGCCGCGCGAATCAGGTCCGCCACCGTCAGCCCCTGCAGCCGGCCGGCGAGCCCCCCGCCGGCCGGCTGCTTACCCCCCGGAGGTTGCTCCACCGCCGCCGGCGCGCCTGCTGCTGCCTGGCCCCCGACGGCGGTGTCGTGTACCTCCGCCACCGGTCACACCCCCTGCCGCGTCATGCTGATCGTGCGGCGGCGGTTGACCCACAGAAGTGCGATCACCGCGAGCACGAACGGCGTCATGTCGCGGTAGTTGGTCAGCGACTGGATCGGGGTGATCATCGAGTCGACGGTACCGATCACGATCGCCGCCAGGAAGGCCACCGTGATCGACTGAAGTCGCGCGATCAGCGCCGCCGCCAGCGAGGAGATCACCAGGAACGTCAACGTCGTCGGATCGAGTGCGACCAGATCTGCGAGGATCACCCCGGCGATCCCCGACAGCACGCCGCAGCCGAACCAGGCGCTCGCCTCGACGCGGCGGACCGGCACCCCGAGCGTGGCGGTGATCTCGCGGTCGTCTGCCATCGCGCGCATCGCCGTGCCGAGCTTCGTGAAGCGCAGGAAGGCACCGGTGACGACCGTGATCGCCACTCCGACGCCGAGGCCGATCACGTCGGTCCAGGTCACCTGCACCTGGCCGATCATGAACCCGCCGGTGTCGGTCGGCAGCGAGATCGAGCGCGACTGGCCGCCGCTCGACGGCCACAGGATGTCCATGAACCCGAGCAGGATCAGCGTCAGCCCGAGCGTCGCCGCGGCCTTGACGAGCGGGTCCCGGTGGGCGAGCGCGGGCCCGAAGATCATTCCGTAGAGCAGCGTCAGCACCCCGCCGAACAGGACGCAGACGAGGTAGGCGAGCCACTCGTTCCAGCCGGAGCTGTTGATCAGCTGCCACGAGATCAGGGCGCCGAACGCGCCGATCGCCCCGAAGGCCAGGTTCAGCACGCCCGTCGCGCGGTACAGCACGACCATCCCGACTCCGGACAACGCGTACACGCCGCCCAGGGCCAGTCCGGTGATGAGGAACGGCTGAAAGTCTGTCCAACTTGGCATCGGTCGGTTCGGCTCCCTGATTGCTCGTGACTGCTCAGCTCTGCGCTGTGCTACCTATCCGCGGCCGCGGCGTCAGCCGCCTGCTGCCTTCCGGTAGGCGGCGATTCCCGGGTCGTCCGCGGAGATCGGCGTGCATCCTTGCGCGATCAGCATCTGACCGTTCTTCGGGGTCACCGTGTAGTCGACGTTGTTGGCGATATGGAGCTTGTACGGGCCGTACGTCCATGGCCTGCACAGCATCCCGGTGTTGTAGTTCTTCACCGCTTCGAACGCCGCGTTGACGCTCTTGACCGTGTACGCGCCCTTGACCGACTCGAGCGCGTGGGTCGCGATCTCGCCGATCGTGAAGCCCATCTGGCTGAAGCTGCCGATCCCGCCGGACACGCTCGACCCGTACTGCTTGAGGATCGCCTTGTACAGCTGGACCGTCGGGCTGTTGTTGCCGTCGACCGGCGTCAGCTCGGCATTGACGTAGAAGTGACCCTGCCACGCCGGCCCCAGCGCCTTCGCCAGGAAGTCGGTGTTGCACGGCGTCGAGCAGGCCCACATCTTGACCTTGTTCTCGAGGCCGAGCTTCTGCGCGGCCTGGAGGATCACGAGCGCCTCGGGCGGGGTGAAGTTCAGCACCACGGCGCCGTTCGGCCCCGCGTCCTGGGTCTCCTTGATCGCGACCGAGTTCGCGTCCGTGATCGGCACGTTCTCGGTCAGCTGCGTCAGCGACACGCCGTGCGCCTTGGCGATCGCCGCGACCCCGCCGACGTTGTACGCGGTGCCGGGCACGTTCGACTGATCGAACACGATCTTCTTGATGCCGCGGCTGATCGCGTACTGCGCAGCGCCGTCGGAGCTGTACCGCGGTCCCATGTTGACGTCCGCGTAGTTCGGCGTCGAGTAGCACTCGGGCGCGATCCCGGCGGCGATCACCTTGAAGCCGATCGACTGGACGTACTTGTAGTCGACGGAGCATTCGATGATGTCCGTGTTCCCGACCATCCCGAGCACGTGGTCGGTCGTGACCAGCTGCTTTGCGTCGGCGGCGATCTGTGCCGGGTTGGTGGCGTCGGTCAGCATGTGCAGCACGATCGGGTGACCGCCCACGCCGCCGTTGGCGTTGACGCACGCGAAGTACGCGGCCGCCATGTTCGAGATGTCGGTGAAATCCGTCCCGGGCTGCTTCGTGTTGATCGCGCCGAGGTTGATCGGCGAGCCGGTCGCCTTGACGCCCGGCTTGGGGCCGCACGACGACGTCGCGCTCGCACTGCGAGCGACGGCGTGGCCGGTGCTGGCCTGGCTGGCGCTGCTCAGCGCGAACGCCAGGGCGAGCGCCCCGGCGATCGTGGTCAGCGCGACGCCCAGCCTCACGGATGTACCGTGCAGGTAGCTCCTCACGTTGGTCTCCTCCTCCTTGTGAAGGGAATGCCCCAGGGGTGAATCGTGGTCGGGGCGGGGCCATGATAATCCGACCTACGGCTGTATGCAAGTCGCCCGATGCGCGCCCGCGACATTCTTGTGGTCGCTTTAGATTGCGGGTAGACGAGCGTGCTCAGACCGGCTCTTGCATGCAAGTGTTGTCGCGGGATAAGCTGCTCGCGCGGATGCCCCGGAACGCAAATCGCAACCGCATAACCCACGCCGTGCTGAGCTTGCGCGAGCTGATCCTCAGCGGCGAGTTCGAGCCGGGCGAGCGGCTGTCGGAGCTCCCGCTGGTAGCTCGGCTCGGGGTCTCGCGGACACCGGTGCGGCTGGCGCTGGCGGCGCTCGAGCACGAGGGCCTGCTGCGGCGCCTGGCGGCCGGCGGGTACGTCGTGCGCGAGTTCAGCGAGGCCGACATCCGCGACGCGATCGAGCTGCGGGGCGTGCTCGAGGGCACCGCCGCGCGGTTCGCGGCCGAGCGCGGCACGAGCGCCGCCGACCGCCGGGCGCTGCGCGCGATCAACGAGCAGATCGCCGAGCTCGTGCACCGTGCCGACTACGAGTCGTTCGAACGCTACCTCCAGCTCAACGGCCGCTTCCACGACCGGCTGGTGAAGGTCGCGGGCAGCGCGATCCTCGAGCGCTCGCTGCGGTCGGTCGAGGCGCTGCCGTTCGCCTCGCCGAACGCGATGGTGCTCGCCCATGCCGAGCTGCGCGACTCGCGCGACATCCTGATCGTCGCGCACCGCCAGCACGACGCGCTGATCGACGCGATCGAGCGTCACCAGGGCGCCCGCGCCGAGAGCCTCGCGCGCGAGCACGCGCTGCTGGCGGCGACCAACCTCGAGATCGCCGCCCAGCACCGGGAGCTCGTGCTCAGCCGGGTGCCCGGCGCCTCGCTGGTGGCGCTCGACGGCGATGGTCACCATCCGCCACCCCCGGCCGCGGCGACCGCGCCCAGCTCCTCGCAACCCTCCCACTGAAGCGCGCTGCGCGCCGCACGCACGATCTCGTTCGCGCCGGGACGGTAGGCGTCCTCCAGGCCGGCGCTCGCCGGCACCGGTGTGAACGGCGCCCCGACGCGGTGGATCGGTGCCTCGAGGTAGTCGAACGCCGCCGCCTGGAGCTGGGCGGCGAGCTCGGCGCCGAAGCCGCCGATCCGCACGGCCTCGTGAGCGACGACCGCCCGGCCGGTGCGCTTGACCGACTGCGCCAGCGGCTCGAGATCGAGCGGCTGGAGTGTGCGCGGGTCGAGCACCTCGGCTTCGACGCCCTCGGCCGCGAGCTGCTCGGCGGCCTCGAGCGCGCCGTCGACGAGGCGGGAGGTGGCGACGATCGTGACGTCACGCCCCTCGCGCAGCCGCCGAGCGACGCCCAGCGGGATCGGCTCGAGCGCGTTGGGCACCTGCTCGCGGCGGTAGTACAGCGCCTTGTTCTCGACGACGACCACGGGCCCGGGGTCGGCGATCGCGCTCAGCAGCAGCCCCGCGGCGTCCGTCGCGCACGACGGCATCGCCACCTTCAGTCCAGGCACGTGGGTGAGCCACGCCTCGAGGCTCTGCGAGTGCTGCGCGGCGGCGCGGCCGCCGGTGCCGCCCTGGGTGCGCAGCACGAGCGGTGCGCTCAGCTGCCCGCCGCTCATGAAGTGGGCCTTGGCCGCCTGGTTGACGAGCTGGTCGAGCGCGAGCGTGATGAAGTCGATGAACATGATCTCGACGACCGGCCGCAGCCCCGCCTGTGCGGCGCCGACCGCGACGCCGCACACGGCGCTCTCGCTGATCGGGGTGTTGCGCACGCGCTCGCGGCCGAACTCCTGCGCCAGTCCTTCGGTCGCCAGGTAGGGACCGCCCTCGGCGACGTCCTCGCCGAGCACGATCACGCGCGGGTCGGCGCGCATCGCCTGCGCGAGCGCGGCGCGGATCGCCTCGACGTAGCTGAGCGTCCTCACCGCGGCGGCGCTCCGTCCGGCGCGGCTGCGTAGACGAGTGCGGCGGCCTGTGCGGCGGTCGGCGGTGGGCTCTGGCGCGCGTACGCGAGCGCCTGTTCGACCTCGGCGGTCGCGTCGCGTTCGAGCTGCTGCGCCTGCGCTGCGCTGAGCCACCCTTCGGCGCGGCCCCGCTCCTGCCAGCGGGCGAGCGGGTCCTTCGCGCTCCACTGCGCCTCGGCCTGCTCGTCGCGGTACTGCTGCTGGTCGCCCTCGTAGTGACCACGGCGGCGATGCGTCAGGCACTCGAGCAGGAACGGCCCCTCGCCCATCCGCGCTTGCTCGAGGTAGGCGGCGAACTTGTCGTGGACCGCCGCGACATCGCTGCCGTCGACGGTCGCGCGGGCGAACCCGTACGGCGAGACCACGTCGGCGACGCTCGCGACGGTGGTGTGCTCGGCCCGGGAGGTGAACTCGGCCATGCCGTTGTTCTCGCAGACGAAGATCAGCGGCAGCTCCCACAGCGCCGCGAGGTTGACCGTCTCGTGGAAGTGCCCGGCCTGCACGGCACCGTCGCCGAAGAACACGACCGTGACGGCGTCCGAGCCGGCGAGCCGCTTGGCGAGCGCGTCACCGGCGGCGAGCGGGAGGTTGCCGCCGACGACGCCGGTCGCGCCCATCAGCCCGCGGGTTGCATCGACCAGGTGCATCGACCCGCCGAGCCCGCGACACAGGCCGCCGGAGCGGCCCATCAGCTCGGCCAGCGTCTGCGCCATCGGCGCGCCCTTCGCGAGCGCGTGGCCGTGGGCACGGTGGCCGCTGTAGACGGCGTCGTCGTCGCGCAGCTGACCGCAGACCGTGGCCGCAACTCCCTCGCCGCCGATCGACAGGTGCACGAGCCCCTGGATCTGGAGGCTCTTGTGCAGCTGCGCGATGCGCTCCTCGAAGCAGCGGATCCGCCAGATCGTGCGCAGCAGCGCCACCGCGGTGTCAGGCGGGATCGCCGGCGGGCGCGGCTTACCGGCACGCGCCCGCCGGACCGCAGCGCTCCCGGCTCCGGTCACGCGGCGACCGGCGCGGCGCCGACCACCTGCCGCGCCGCGTCGGCGATCTTGTGCTCGTCCGGCAGCACGTACGCCTCCATCGGCTGGCTGTACGGGATCGTCGCGTCGAGCGCGGTGACGAGCTTGACCGGCGCCTTCAGGTAGCCGAATCCGTGCTCGGCGACCTCGGCGGCGATGAACGACGCCGCCGATGCGTGGCGCGTGGCCTGGTCGGCGAGCACCAGGTGTCCGGTCTTCTCGACCGAGGACAGGATCGCCGGCAGGTCGAGCGGCTGCAGCGTCCGCGGATCGATCACCTCCGCCTCGATCCCCTCCTGCGCGAGCAGCTCGGCGGCCTGAAGCGCCTTGCCGACGGTCCAGCCGGTCGCGACGATCGTGACATCGGAGCCGGTGCGCCGGACCGACGCCTCGCCGAACGGAACCAGGTACTCGCCCTCGGGCACGTCGCCGTGCTCGAGCACCAGCAGGTAGTGGATGAAGTAGCAGACGGGATTGTCGTCGCGGATCGCGGTCGCGAGCAGGCCCTTGGCGTCGGCGGGGGTGGACGGCAAGGCCACCTTCAGCCCCGGGATCCCGCAGAACATGTTGTAGATCGAGCCCGTGTGCTGGCCGGCCCAACCCGCCGTGAACCCGTAGCCGGCCTTGAACACGACCGGGACCTTGACCTGGCCGCCGCTCATGTAGCGCAGCCGCGGTGCCTCGTTGACCACCTGGTTCATCGCGACCAGCATGAACTCGGCCATCAGCAGCTCGACCACCGGCCGGAACCCGGCGAGCGCGAGGCCGGTCGCCATCCCGATCTCGGCGGTCTCGGAGATCGGCGAGACGCGCACACGGTCGCGCCCGAACGCCTTGACGAGCGGATCCTCGTCGCTGGGGGCGACGTCCTGGCCGTAGAACACGACGGTCTCGTCGCGCTCCATCTCGAATTGAAGTGCCTCGTTGACGGCGACGATGTAGGGGATCTCACGGGCCATGACTGTGTCTCTCCTCTATGCGTAGACGAAGTTCGTGGCCGCTTCGGGCGCGGGGAACGGGCTGTCAAGCGCGAACTGGACCGCTGCGTCCATCTCCTCGCGTGCGGCTTGCGCGATCTCGTCGGCTCTTGCCACGTCGAGCACGCCCTGCTCGATCAGCTGCATCCGGAAGCGAGGGACGGGATCGCCGCGCAGCGCCGCCTCGTACTCGTCGCGGTTGCCGAACACCCGGATCGCCTCGTGCTCCTCGTAGTGCAGCGGCACCCCCGGAGGCGCGATCAGGTTTCCGTGCGCCGACAGCCGGTACACCTTCGACTCGACGAGCGTCGGGCCGTCGCCTCTGCGGGCGCGGTCCGCCGCCTCGCTGACGGTGGCGTGGACGGCGAGCGGGTCGCCGCCGTCGACCGTCACCCCGGGCATGCTGTGCGCCTTCGCCTTGACCGACAGCGGCTCGCCGGCGGCGGCGTTGGCGTCCTCCTGCTCGGAGCGGGTGGCGACGTTGTAGTTGTTGTTCTCCATGATGTAGACGACCGGCAGCTTCCACAGCGAGGCAAGGTTGAGCGACTCGTGGAACGCGCCCTGCTTGGAGGCGCCGTCGCCGAAGAAGCAGAGCACGACGGTCGGTGGCTGGGTGCGGTTGCGGATCTGGGCCGCGTAGCCGACGCCGGTCGCCTGCGGGATCCCCTGCCCGACGATCCCGCTCGTGCCGAGGAAGCCGCGGCCGGGGTCGGCCAGGTGCATCGAGCCGCCGTAGCCGCCGCACAGGCCGTCCGTGCGGCCGTAGATCTCGGCCATGATCGCCTTCGTATCGGTGCCGAGCGTGATCGGGTAGCCGTGGCAGCGATACGTCGCCATCAGCTGGTCGCCGGGTTGCATCGTCGCCAGCGAGCCGACGATCGAGGCCTCGGCGCCGTCGGCCAGGTGCGTGTGCCCGCGGATCACCCCCGGGTGCTCGTCGAAGGTCCGCTTCACCCGCTCCTCGAACTCGCGGATCCGCACCATCTGCGTGTACATCCAGATCAGGCGGTCGTTGTCCATCCCCCGGTGACCTCGCTTTCTACGCTGGGATCGTCTCGAACTGCGCCATCGTCGTCTCGTAGGAGCGGTTGAAGGTCTCGTCGATTGGCAGCGCCCGCAGCGCCGCCGACAGGATCTCCACACCCCACGGGCCGTCGTAGCCGAGCTCGCGCGCGACGCGGATGTAGCCCGCGATGTCGAACTCGCCCTCGCCGAGCAGCTGCCGGTGGTTGACGACCTCGTCGATCCGATCGTCGAGCCAGTCGTAGTTCCCGTCGGACAGCTCGACCCAGGTGAAGTACTCGCGCGGGATCTGCCTGAGGTCCTCCGGCGTGATCCCGAGCTTGCCGCAGTGCCAGGTGTCGATCGCGAGGCCGCCGTTCGGGGCCGCCGCGCCCTGCACGACCGCGAGCGCCTTCTCCAGCGAGTCGACGTTGACGTCGAACGGCATGAACTCGTAGACGATCTTGGCGTTCGTGTGCTCGGCGGCGTCCGCGCACAGCTCGGCGAAGCCCTCGGTCACCTGCGAAAGCTCGCACGGGGTGCCCGGGATGTTGCCGACCTTGACGTGGTGGGCGTCGAAGGTGGCCGCCAGGTCGAACAGGAGCTTGCGGCGCTTATCCGACTCGGTGCGCAGGGCGCTGCCCGCGGGCATGAAGAAGTCCTGCAGGAACTCGACCTGCATGTACTCGAGCCCGGCGGCGTCGAAGATCTGCTTCATCTCGCGGAGCGTGCGGGTCTCGAGCTGATGCTCGATGTCGGCGTGCCACAGCCCGAGGCCGCTGTAGCCGACCCGGGCGGCCTCGGCGCAGCGCTCACGCCAGTCGTACAGGCTCCACTCGCGCCCGAAATGCACCTCGGTCGGCCCGGCCACGGTCCAGTACAGAGCGATCAGCTCGGTCATGGCCGCTGACGCTACCCGCGGGTGGCCGGCGCCGCCAGCCATCCGGCGCAGGCTGTCTTGCCTGTCCGCGCTTTACGCCGGGCAGGCGATGTCGTCTTCGATCAGGGTCTGCTCGAGGTCGGCGCCGGGTGCCGGGAAGCTCGCCCTGAACGTGAACGCATGGAGGGTGGGGCCGTGCAGCCTGAGGTGCTCGAGGCGCTCCTTCGCCTCGGCGACGGTCGGCTCGTGGCCGGCCGGGATCCACCACAGCGCCATGTATGTGTCGAGCTTCTCGAACCACTGCCTGCGGTTGCGCATCACCGACGTGTGGTCGCTCGTGTACACGAACGCGCGCAACGCCTCGATCGACTCCCAGACCGACATGTTGACCATCATCCGCTCGTCCTCGTAGGGCCTGATCGCGGTCGCGTCGCCGTCCTCCGTCTGGAGCCTCCAGACGAAGCCTGGCGAGTCGTCGGCGAGTGCGTTGATCGACTCGAGCGCCGCCTTGAAGCCGGCCATCACGGGACCGTCCATTGGCCCCCTGGCGAGGCCGACGTTGAGCTGAGCGAGGTGGAACTCCATGGCCGGCATCTTACGCAGGGTGTGGGCGCGGGGCCGGTGCTGGCGCGGTTATGCCTGCCGGCGGCCGGGGCGAGCCCGCCGCCGCCCGTCTCGCGGCCGGCCTGAGAGCGCCTCGCCTCACGAAGCGCTGCTGAGGGGTCACGACAGAATCCCTAACCGGCGCTGACCGGCTCCGGGTGTGCGTCTCCCGTGCCCGCGGCAAGCGGGCCCGTCGACGTGGCCTGCCGACGCGGCACGAGCATGCTGGCGGCGACGCCGACGGCGAGGAACGCAGTGGCCATCGCGAACGTCTCGGTGAAGCCGGTGACGGTCGGCAACCGATGGTTGATGTGGCCCGCGATGAAGGTGGCCGACAGCTGACCGCCGAGCGCGCCGCCGAGGGTCCGCAACACCGTGTTCATGCCGCTCGCCACCCCGCTCTGGTGGACGGGGACGGCAGCGATCACGAGATTGCCCAGGGCGGCGAACGCCAGCCCGATTCCGATCCCGAGCAGCGCCGCCGAGATCAGGAAGTCGATCGGCTGGCCGTGGGCGACCGCGAGCAGCAGGAACGCGGCGGCGGTGAACGCGGTGCCCGCGACCAGCGAGAAGCGCGATCCGTAACGCGCCGAGATGCGCCCGGCGGCGATTCCCGTCAGGAACATGCCGACGGTCGCCGGGAGCAGGTAGAGCCCCGATACCACTACCGAGGCGCCGAAGCCAAAGCCGGTGGACTTCGGCAGCTGGGCGAACTGCGGGATCACGATGAACGACGAGTACATCCCCGCGCCGAGCAGGAAGGCCGCGAGGTTGGCCGTCCACACCCCGCGGACGCGCATCATCGACATGTCGACGAGCGGTATGCGGCTGCGCAGCTCGCGCCACACCCACAGAGCGCAGATGACGAGGCCGGCCGCGAGCAGGCCGAGCGTGCGAGCCGATCCCCAGCCCCAGGACGCCGTCTCGCTGATCGCGATCAGCGCCATCGTGATGCCGACGCTCATCAGCGCCGCGGCCGACCAGTTGACGGGCTCGGGCACGCGCACAGGTGACTCCGGAACGAAGCGCCACGTGAGCAGCGTCGCGATCGCCAGCGCGACCAGCGGGATCCAGAACAGCCAGTGGTAGTCCAGATGCTCGACGATCACGCCGGACAGGACGATCCCGATTCCGCCACCGATGCCGAGGATCGCCGACAGCAGGCCGATGCTGCCGGGCAGCTTCCTGACGGGGAACTCGTCGCGCACGATCCCGATCGCCAGCGGGAAGATCCCGCCACCGGCGCCCTGGATCACGCGGGCGACGATCAGCAGTTGCAGCGAGCTGGCGACGGCCGCGAGCAGCGTGCCGGCGGCCAGCAGGATCAGCGTGACCAGCAGGAGCTTCTCCTTGCCGTACATGTCGCCGAGCCGGCCGAGGATCGAGGTCGCCACCGAGGCCGACAGCAGGTAGCCGGTCAGGAGCCACGCGATCCCGGTCTCCGAGGCACCGACCGCATGCTGGATCGCCGGCAACGCGGGGACGATCGCGGAGCTGAGGATCGCGTAGGCCATCGCGGCAAGCGCCAGAACGAGCAGGACGAGCGTCGGATGGGTGCGACCCTCGCCGGCGGACGCGACGGATCTACGCACGGGCAGCGGCCAGTCTAGGGTGCGCGCGACGGGGCGCCGGACCTACCCGAACCAGTGGGTCTCGCCGGGCGCCTCGGCGTCGCCGAGCGTCGCGGGCGGCGCCAGCCGGTAGCTCGGCGGCGTCGCCGACAGCCGGATCG
The DNA here is from genome assembly GCA_027315255.1 of Solirubrobacterales bacterium. Taxonomy (GTDB): domain Bacteria; phylum Actinomycetota; class Thermoleophilia; order Solirubrobacterales; family Solirubrobacteraceae; genus Palsa-465. The sequence continues at coordinate 12,271 of DAHUYL010000020.1, forward strand.
GGCTTCGCGTCAGGCGGACGTCGCGGCCGCCGGCCCCGGGTACGGTCACGATCGGATCGAGCCCGAGGCGATGCGCCAGCGCGAACGCTCCGGCGATGTCGTTGACCGCGCCCGCCGGCACCCGCGCGAGCGTCAGGATCTCCGCCCAGGCAGCGGCAGGGCGGTCATGCAGCCGCCGCTCGAGCTCCTCGGTCAGCGCCGCGCGGTTCGAGACGCGCGCGGTGTTGGCGGCGAACCGAGGGTCCGCCGCGAGCTCGGGTGCGCCCAGGCAATCGCACAGCGATGCGAACTGCCGGTCGTTGCCGACAGCCACGGCCAGCTCGCCGTCGGCGCACGCGAACAGCTCGTACGGAGCGATGCTCGGGTGTCGGTTGCCGAGCCGTTCCGGGACGACGCCTCCGGCGGTGAACGCCGCGCCCTGGTTGACGAGCGCGGCGAGCAGCGACGACAGCAGGTCGACGTCCACCCGCTGGCCCTCGCCCGAGGCGTCGCGGTGGCGCAGCGCGGCGAGGATCCCGGTCGTGGCGAACAGGCCGGCGAGCACGTCGACGAGCGCCACGCCGACCTTCGTCGGCGGCCCGTCGGGGTCGCCGGTGATGCTCATCAACCCGCCGAGCGCCTGGATCAGCAGGTCGTAGCCGGGCAGCTCACCCGCGGCCGCGCCGAACCCCGTGATCGCGCAGTACACGAGGCGCGGGTTGTCAGCGCGCAGCGCCTCGTAGCCGAGCCCGAACGAGTCCATCAACCCCGGCCGGAAGTTCTCGATCACGACGTCCGCGCCGCGCGCGAGCGACCGCGCGCGGTCGCGACCCTCCGCAGTTCCCAGGTCGAGCGCCACGCTTCGCTTGTTGCGGTTGACCGCGAGGAAGTACGTGGCCGTTCCGGCGTCGTCGAACGGCGGACCCCAGCTGCGGGTCTCGTCGCCGCTCCCAGGGCGCTCGAGCTTGATCACCTCGGCCCCGAGGTCGCCGAGCATCATCGTCGCGAACGGACCGGCCAGCACGCGCGAGAAGTCGAGGATCCTGATGCCGTCAAGGGCCGCTGCCGGACGCTGGCGAGGTTGGGGCACCGTGCGGGCCCGAACCTCGCCAGCGTCGCTCCCCGTTTCTTGCGCTGCGCGATCCACCCTGATTGAATCCTAGAGATTCGAAAATCTAGGATCAAGCCAGGCGGTCAGAGCGGATGGACACGACGACGCAGCAGACAGGCACCCGGCCCGACGAGCGGCCGAAGATCCGGCCCGACGACTTCCTAGCGATCGACCAGCTCCTGTCCGACCAGGAGCGCGACATCCGCGACACGGTCCGCGCGTTCGTCCGCGACCGGGTGCTCCCGCACGTCGCCGAGTGGTTCGAGCAGGCAACGATCCCGCGTGAGCTGGCCGGCGAGCTGGGCAAGCTCGGGCTGTTCGGGATGCACCTCGAGGGCTACGGCTGCGCCGGCGCAAGCGCCACCGAGTACGGCCTGGCGTGCATGGAGCTCGAGGCGGGCGACAGCGGTGTGCGGAGTCTGGTTTCGGTGCAGGGGTCGCTCGCGATGTACGCGATCCACCGGTTCGGGTCGGAGGAGCAGCGTCAGCGGTGGCTGCCGGCGATGGCGGCCGGCGAGGCGATCGGCTGCTTCGGCTTGACCGAGCCGGACGCCGGCAGCGATCCGGGAGCGATGCGCACGCATGCGCGCCGCGACGGCGCCGACTGGATCCTCAACGGCGCGAAGATGTGGATCACAAACGGGTCGATCGCCGACGTCGCCGTCGTCTGGGCCAGGACCGACGGTGGCATCCGGGGCTTCCTCGTCGAGCGCGGCACCCCCGGCTTCACCGCGCCCGAGATCCACCGGAAGCTGTCGCTGCGCGCGTCGGTCACCTCAGAGCTGGTGCTCGACGACGTCCGGGTTCCGGCCTCGGCGATGCTCCCTGAGGCGAACTCGTTGCGCGGCCCGCTGTCATGCCTGAACGAGGCACGCTTCGGGATCGTCTGGGGTGCCGTCGGCGCCGCCCGCGCATGCTTCGAGGCGGCGCTCGATTACAGCAAGGAGCGGATCGCATTCGGGCGGCCGATCGCCTCGTTCCAGCTCCAGCAGCAGAAGCTCGCGACGATGGCGCTGGAGGTCGGGCGCGCAAGCCTGCTGGCGCTCCACCTCGGCCGGCTGAAGGACGGCGGCCGGCTGGCGCCCGAGCAGGTGAGCATGGGGAAGCTCGGCAACGTCAATGCCGCGCTCGAGGTCGCCCGGACGGCGCGCCAGGTGCTCGGCGCCAACGGCATCACGCTCGAGTACCCGGTGATCCGCCACATGAACAACCTCGAGTCGGTCGTCACCTACGAGGGCACCGCCGACGTCCACGCCCTGGTCATCGGTGGCGCGCTGACCGGCATCAGCGCGTTCCGGTGAGCGCGGTCGCGGCACACGGAACGGCTGCCGACCACGCGCTCGGGCGCCTGCGGGCGGCGATCGTCGCGGGCGAGCTGGCGCCGGGCCAGCGGATCCTCCAGGAGGAGATCGCCGAGCTTCTCGGGCTGAGCATCGCCCCCGTGCGGGAGGCGCTGCGCGTGCTCGAGCAGGAGGGTCAGGTCACCTACCGGCCCCGGCGCGGTTACTTCGTGACCGAGCTGAGCATCGCCGACCTGGCGGAGATCTACGAGCTGCGGCGGATCCTCGAGGAGCGCGCGGCGCGGCTCGCGTTGCCATTCCTCGACGAGGCAGCGCTCGAGCCGGTCCTCGCCGCCGCCAAGGCGTGCGAACGGGCCGCCGAGTCCGGCGAGGTCACCGCGGAGCTCGAGGCCAACCGGCGCTTTCACCTGGGGCTGCTCGATCTGCCTGGACAACCCCACACGGTGCGGCTGATCCGCCAGCTGTGGGACTCGACCGAGGCGTACCGCGCGCTCTACTACAACTCGCCACAGGAACGCCGCATCGCGACGGTGGCCCACCGGCGGATCCTGGCCGCGGTGCGAGCGGCCGACCCCGACCTGTTCGTCGCCGAGCTCGATGCGCACCGCGACCGGGCGCTGTCCGTCCTGACCGCGATCCTCGGCCGCGGCAGCGACGGCTCGCCGCGAGGGACTCGAGGTACTCGGCTTGACTGAGATTGGATCTGGCGGGTTGCCACACCCGGCGTCCGGTGCGGCTGGCATGATCGTCGGGCTTGCCTGTGACACCAGCCCCTCTGAGCTCAGACGACGCCGCGAGCTACGAGCCGCTGCTGAACCGGCTGCGGAAGGGCGCAGCCGTCGTCGAGGAGCGCTCGGCACTCGTCGACCAGGCGGTCAAGGTGTGGGCGCGGCCCGGGTTCGAGACGTTCATGTGCGAGCCGCGGCTGCGGTTCGAGCCCTTCGGCTATCAGCTCGAGGCGGCCGCCCGCGTGCTCCGGCACATGCAGGGCCGGGCGATCCTCGCCGACGAGGTCGGGCTCGGCAAGACGATCGAGGCTGGGCTCGTGCTGAGCGAGCTGCGTCTGCGGGGGCTCTCGGATAGGGTGCTCGTGCTGACGCCGGCCGGGCTTGTCGGCCAGTGGCGCGAAGAGCTGGAGCGCAAGTTCGGCCTGCCGTGCCAGATCGCCGATCGTGGTTTCACGGTATCGACGCGAAGGGGCGCGGCTCCGGTCGCGGTTGCGTCGCTGGCGACCGCGCGGCGCGAGCCGCTGCGCACGGCGCTCACCGAGCACACATGGGACCTGGTGATCGCCGACGAGGCGCATCGGCTGAAGAACGCCCGCAGCGCGTCGGCAGCGCTTGCGCGGGCGCTCCGCGCCAGGTACATGCTGCTGCTGACGGCGACGCCGATCGAGAACCGGCTGTCCGATCTGTTCCAGCTGGTCAGCCTCGTGCGACCCGGGCTGCTCGGCGCGGCGGCGGAGTTCCGGGCCCGCCACGGTGCCGGTGACGGAGCCGATGTCCGCAACGTAGCGGCGCTTCAGCTCGCGCTGCGCGAGCTGATGGTCCGCCATCGGCGCAGCGAGATCTCGGTGATGCTCCCGCGACGCCTGGCGGAGACGGTTCGCGTCCGCCCGGGCGACGCGGAGGGGCGGCTGTACCGTTCGATCGGCGAGCGCGTCCGCGCGGCTGGGCGTGGCGCGACGCCGGCGAGCCTGCTGGCGCTGCGCTCGATCCAGCAGCTGGCCGGCTCGAGTCCGTGGGCGTGCGCCGAGGCGCTCGCCAAGGTCGGCTGGGGCGACCTGGCGGATCAGGCGGCGACGGGGCCGCTGCCGGCCAAGGCGATGGCGCTCCTCGAGCTGGTCAGGCGTCACCTCGCGCGGGGTGAGAAGGTCGTCGTGTTCACCGCGTTTCGCCGGACTCAGGAGCGGCTCCACGCTCTGCTGTGCGACGGTGGCGTCGATGCGGCGGTGTACCACGGAAGCCTGCCGCGAGCCGAGAAGGACGAGGCCGTCAACCGGTTCGCAGGCGAGACGCCCGTGCTGCTCAGCACCGAGGCGGCGGGTGAGGGCCGGAACCTCCAGTTCTGTCATGTGATGATCAACTTCGATCTGCCCTGGAACCCGATGCGGATCGAGCAGCGGCTCGGCAGGATCCACCGGATCGGGCAGACGCACGACGTCGAGCTGACCAACCTGGTGTCGTCCGGGACGCTCGAGGATCGGCTGCTCGACGTGCTCCAGGCAAAGCTGAACCTGTTCGAGCTCGTCGTCGGCGAGCTCGACATGATCCTCGGACGGGTCGACGACGAGCTCGACTTCGAGTCGGTCGTGTTCAACGAGTACCTGGCGAGCCGTGACGACGACGACTTCACGGCCCGGATCGCGGGTGTCGGCGACGAGCTCGCGCGGGCGCGCAGCGGGTATCTCGGCTCGCGCGAGCGGATCGACGCGTTGGTGGCGAGCGGTTGACTCTGCCCGCGACCAGGACGGGGGGCGTAGGCGCTCGATGCCGGCGCTGATCGACGAGCCGGCGCTGAGCTTCTGGCTGCGCTACGCCGAGCACGAGGGGGCGCTCGTCGAGCAGCGCGGCGATCACGCATTCGTCCTGCTGTCCGAGCCACTGCAGGACCAGAGCGAATTCCCCGACGAGATCGTCGTCACCGCCGAGCCGGACATCGCCCGTGAGGACGGAGCGGTGCTGCTGATCGCCGGGCATCCGGCGATCGAGCGGGCCGCGGCCGCGGTCCTCGCCGCCGGCGACGTCGGCGCCGCCTACGTTCCGTGGCCGGCTTCTCGCCCCCCGTCGCGCTCGACGCTCGAGTCGCGGGCGCGCGAGCAGGTGGCGGTCGACCACGGCCGGATCGACGCCGCCGGCGAGCCGATCGCGAGCTACCTGCCGCTGCTGCGCGTCGGCGCCACCGTAGGCTACGCCGCCTCGCTCACGCTCCGCTTCCAGGAGCTGGAGGAGATCTGGACCGATGGGCGCACCGGAACGCCGCTTGCGAAGCGGCTGGAGGCGGCGCTCGAAGGACGGGCACTGCGTCAGCGCCCCGACGGCTCCGCCCGTGTGCTGCCAGCCGACCTGGCGGTCGCGGTCGCCGGCGCACACGAAGGGCTGAACAAGCGCGCGGCCGCCCGTGAGCGCGCGCTCGCGACCCACGCCGCGCGGGCGCTCGACGTCGAGCTCGCGCGCGCCGAGGCGTACTACGCCGCCGCGCTCGACACGCTCGCCCGGCGGCGCGCCAACGCGCCTCCCGATCGCGCACGGCTGCTCGACGATCGCGCGGCGTCGACGCGGGCCGAGCGCGACCGCCGCCGGCGAGAGATCGAGGATGAGTACCGGCCGCGTCACGAGATCCGCCCGTTTCGCCTGCACCTCGTGCACGTTCCGGCGTTCTCGCTGGCGGTGGACGTCCGGCGCGGGCAGCGGGCGTTCCCGTTCGAGCTGACCTGGATTCCACTCGCCGGCGAGTTCGCGCAACCGCGATGCCCTGCCTGCGGGGCAGGCGCCCCGCTCGTCGCGGGGCGCGACCGGCTCGGCTGCGCGGGTTGCGCCGGCGGGGCAGGATCGTCCACCGCAGGTGTGCGGGCGGCTGCGTCTGCCCGTGCGACTGTCGTCGATGCGGGATCGCCCGAGCCGGAGGGAGCCTCGGCCCGACCGGGGCCGGCCGTGCAGGCCCGATCCGGCGATGCCGGGGACCCCCCCGCGCCGGTCCGCTCCCGGGCCGGCAGCGCGCCGGCGTCGCGGGCCGCGGGACCGCGTGCCAGTCCCTCCCGTGCGCAGCCGGCGGCGGGCCGCCGGGCGACAGCGAGGCTGCCGGACCGAGGCGCGTCGTCGCGCGCCGGGATCGAGCGGATCGGCGACAAGTTGGCATTCGCCTTCTGGCAGTGCGTCGCCAACCGGGAGCGCTGGCCGCGCCAGAAGGCCGCGCGTGACTCGCCGCTGCGCGCCGTCTACCGGCTCTACGGCGCCGCGGGCCCCCAGCTTGCGATCGGAATCCCTGCGGGCGCCCAGGTCGACGGGATGATCGCCTCAACCTATCCCGGTCGCGACGGGGTGCCCGAACAGACGCTGGGGACCGTGACTGCAGGTGGGCGCCGCTACCCGTACGCGATCCTTTGGGAGCTGCAGGGTGGCAAGCCGCTCGTCGGGGAGGTCATGCCGGCGCCAAGCCCGCTCGAGCTGCCCGCGGCCCGGGGGCCCTGGAGCGCCGGCGCCGCCAGCCTGCGCGACGCGGCCCCGGCGCCAACGGTTGCCCTCGATCCGGTCGCGGCAACGCTGTGGGACACCGAGCTCGCGCCATGCGGCCTGCCATTCGTGATCCGCTGCCTCGCCACCTGGTGGCGCGTCGCGGTGCAGGCCGATCCCGGCTCAGCGCCAGAGGCGCTCGCCGCCGCCGTCGCGCTCGCCGTCGTCAGGGCGGCGGGGAAGCGGCGATCGCGAGCGGAGACCGCGGCGATCTACCGCGCGGACCTGCTCGCAGTCGAGGGAGCCGAGCAGGCTCTCGGCGCCGGCCTGCGCCTGGACCGCCCCCGCGGCTGGTGAGCGTGCACTCGATCGCTGCCGCAGAGCCAGCGCCTCGCTGAGCCGAAGCCCGTGGCTGGAGCATCCTCGCGAGACGATACCGTGGCGCTCGCACGTGGCGGGCAGCCGCCGCCGATCGGTGACCCTCACTTGGTTGAAGAAAGCGACCGTGGCGGTACGAAACTCCAACCAAGTGGCGGAAACGGCCGCTTGGATCGAGCTCGACGGAGGGCTACGCGGCCACGGCCGGCCGGGCGAGGCGGTCGAGCGCGGCGACGACGTCGGCCGTGCGCGACAGCCACGCCGAGTGGTCGGTGTCGAGCTCGAGCACCGGGTCGCAGCCGGCGGCCTGCGACATCAGCCGCTGCAGCGCCGGCGGGATCGCCCGATCGCGCAGGCAGACGATGTAGGCGCGGGGGAGCGCGAGGTACGCCTGGGCGCGGTCGGGCTCGAGCCGGAACGGCTGTGCGAACGGTGCGCCGGGCTGCGGGCCGCGGCGGTCGAGCGCCCACTCGGCCTGCTCGTCGGTGCAGCTCGCGTACAGCGCGTGGCGCGCCGCCTCGCGCGGGAGCGTCGCGACCGGAGGGTCGCCCGAGATGACGAGGTTCGCCTGCACCTTGTCACCCGCGCCCTCCGGTAGGTGGGTGAGGTCGAGCAGGCTCTGGCCGTCGGCCGGGAGGAATGCGCCGAGGTAGACCAGCGAGGTCACGAGGTCGGGGCGGCGGGCGGCGGCCTGGGTGGCGACCATGCCGCCCATGCTGTGTGCGACCAGCACCGCCGGCGGGCCGGCGGCGAGCACCTCGAGCGTCCGCTCGGCGTAGCGGTCGAGCGTCACCTCGGCGACCGGCGTCGGGTCGGAGCCCGAGCCCGGTAGGTCGAACGTCTCGACCTCGTGGCCGGCGGCGCGAAGGCCCGGGACGACCGGCTCCCAGCACCACGCTCCGCCGAACGCGCCGTGTACCAGCACGATCCTCGCCATCAGCTCCTCCTCGTGGTCAGCACCAGCTTGCCGCGCACACCGCCCTGCTCGAGCAGCCGGTGCGCCTCCGCCGCCTGGGCCAGGTCGAGCGTTCGCGCGACCCGGGTGCGCAGCTCGCCGCCGGCGACCATCCTGGTCAGCTCCGCCAGCGCCCCGGGGTCGCTCTCGACGAGCGGCATGTGGACGCTGACCCCCCGCGCGGCGAGCGCGTCCAGGCCGTCGAGTTCGAGCCGGCGGGTGAACACGACCGTGCCACCGTCGCGGACGGGCGCGGTCGCGGGCATCCCGAGCGGGACCCCGTCGAGCACGCCGTCGACCGGACCGATCGCGGCGAGGTCGGCCGATCGCGGGAGCACCTCCGCCGCCCCGAGCGAGCCGACCCACTGCTCGTCGCCACTCGCCGCCTGCGCGAGCACGCGCACGCCGGCTCGCGCCGCCAGCTGCACGACGAAGCTGCCGACCGCGCCGCTCGCGCCGGTGACGAGCAGCGTCGCGCCGGCTGGGAGCGCCAGCAGCGCGAGCATCTGGCGCGCGGTCAGCGTGTTCAGCGGCACGGTCGCGGCCGTCACCGGGTCGAGCTCGGCCGGTCGCGGCGCGAGCCACGCCGGATCGACCGCGGCCGCCTGGGCGTACGCGCCCGTGCGCCCGGCGATGTGATACCAGGGGATCATCCCGACGACCGGATCGCCCGGCGCGAACGGAGCGCCGGCGGGGGCCTCGGCCACCGTCCCGGCGAGGTCCCAGCCGAGCACGAACGGCGGCTCGAGCTCGGTCAGGCGCCGCCGCGCCGCTCCCGCCCGGGCGCCGAGGTCCGTCGGGTTGACGTTTGCCGCTTCGATCTCGACGACCACCTCGCCGGCCGCCGGCACGGGCCAGGCGCGTTGCGCCTCGCGCAGCACGTCGGGGCCGCCGAACGCGGTCACCTCGCACACCCGCATCGTCCGCTCCTCACCTCCGCCTGGCATCGCGGCGCGATCCTAGGCGCCGCGGGCGCGACCGGCAACGCGCGCGCCACACATGCGGCGAATCCCGCATGTGCGCGCAAGCGGGCCTGCGCGCACAGGCAAGCCGGGTTGACGGCGGCGCTTCAGAACATCTATACACCCCGAAAAGAGGCCGCGGTGAGGCGACCCCGAACCGCGATGGAGGAGTGATGGCAAGCACGGTGCCGGCGCTGAGCGCCTTCCCCAGTCCGTACTCGATCGAGACCCCGGAAGGGTGCGAGGGCTGGGAGGAGATGTACCCGTACTACGCGCTGTTCGACGAGCGCCGGCGCGAGACCGACGAGAACCGCTTCTGGTTCTGGAACTCGATGCACTTCCCGGCGCCGCACCCGGCCTTCGACGTGTTCTGCATCGACTCGCCCTACCAGGCGGTCGGCTCCTGGCAGAACCGGGTGTTCGCGGTGCCGCCCGCGATGGGGATCGACTACCGCGTGGTCAACGGCTACATCTACATCTCCGGCAACCCGGTGACCGATCCCGCCAAGGTCGCCGAGCGGGCGACGTACTTCCAGCGCCGCGCCGGCTACTACTACGAGAACTGGTCGGAGCTGTACGGCAAGTGGCGCGCGAAGATGGAGGCGCTGATCGCCGAGCTGGACGGCCTCGTCGTCCCCGGCCTACCCGAGTACGAGCCCGACGAGGTCGCGTTCGCCGCCGACCGCAACACCGCCTTCTACGAGGTGCTGGAGGCGTATGGCCGCACGCTGCGGCTCGGCGATCTGATGTGGCAGCACCACTTCGAGTTCCTGCTGCTCGGCTACGGCGCCTACGCCACGTTCGTCGACCTGTGCAAGGCGCACCTGCCCGACATCCCCGACCAGCACATCGCGCAGATGGTCGCCGGCATCGACGTGCTGCTGTTCCGGCCCGACGCCGAGCTGCGCCGGCTCGCGCAGCTGGCGCTGGACGCCGGCGTCGACGGCGCGTTCGCGAACGGGTCGAGCCCCGCGGAGATCGACGCACAGCTCGGAGGAAGCGAGGCCGGCCGCGGCTGGCTGGCCGAGCTCGAGCAGGCCAAGGACCCGTGGTTCAACATGGCCACGGGCGACGGCCTCACCCACGACTACCGCAGCTGGCTGGACGATCCGAGCATCCCGTACGCGGCCATCGCCGGGTACATCGCCCAGCTGCGGTCGGGCGAGCTGAGGCTTCGCCCGACCGAGGAGATCCAGCGCGAGCGCGATCGGCTGACCGCCGAGTACGGCGCGCTCCTGCCCGAGCAGGCGCAGGGGCCGTGGCGCGACCTGCTGGCGCTGTCGCGCACGGTGTTCCCGTACGTCGAGGAGCACAAGTTCTACTGCGACTACTGGTTCCTGACCCGCTGGTGGAACAAGGTCCGCGAGTTCGGAGCACTGCTCGCCTCGCGCGGGTTCCTCGAGGACGGCGAGGACATCTTCCACCTCGGCCGCCACGAGGTCTCGGTCGCGCTCGACGAGCTGCTGCTGACGTGGGCGACCGGCGGCGAGCCGCTCGGCCCCAAGCACTGGCCACCGATTGCCGCCCGCCGCAAGCAGATGCTCGAGCGGCTGGCGAAGTGGAGCCCGCCGCCGGCGCTGGGGGTCACGCCCGACGAGATCACCGACCCGATGACGATCATGCTGTGGGGCGTCACGACCGATCGCGTCCGCGAATGGGCCCGCCACCAGGACGGCGGCTCCGAGCTGCGGGGCGCGGCGGCGTCGCCGGGCACGGTCGAGGGCGTCGCGAGGGTCGTGCGCTCGGTCGACGAGATCGCCGACGTGCGCGAGGACGAGATCCTGGTCTGCGGCGCGACCTCGCCCGCGTGGGCGCCGATCTTCGCCCGGATCAAGGCGACCGTCACCGACGTCGGCGGCGTGATGTCGCATGCGGCGATCGTCTGCCGCGAGTACGGCCTGCCCGCGGTCGTCGGCACCGGCCGCGCGACCGCGCTGATCCGCACCGGCATGCGGATCCGGGTCGACGGCACCGCCGGGCTCGTGACGATCCTCGAGCCGTGAGCGCGGACGTACGTCAGCCGAGCACGCGACCGCCGTTGACCAGCAGCGTCTGGCCGGTCACGAATGCGCTTTCGTCCGAGACCAGGAACGTGAGCGCGCCGAGCAGGTCGTCTGGTTGCCCGACGCGCCCGAGCGGCGTCGCGCTCGCGTCGTAGCCGGCCGGTGCGAGCCCGGCGGCGCCCTCGGTCGGGATGAATCCGGGCGCGAGTGCGTTCACCCGGACCCGGTCCGGTCCGAGCTCACGCGCGAGCACGCGCGTGAGCCCGATCACCGCTGACTTCGAGGCGACGTAGTGCGCCAGCCCGGTGGAGCCGGAGAAGGCGACCTCGGAGGCGAGGTTGACGATCGAGCCGCCGCCCGCCTCGCGCAGCAGCGGGGCAAGCGCCCGGGCGCACAGCCAGGATCCCTTCAGATTGACCGCCAGCACCCGATCCCACTCGGCCTCCTCGATCTCCTCGAACCCGCGCCGCGACAGGCCGGCGACGACCGCCGCGTTGTTGACGAGCGCGTCGAGGCCGCCCAGCCGTCCGCGCGCCGCGCCTGCCAGCGCCGCGGTCTGCGCCGACGAGCTGACATCGGCGATCGCCTCGCTCACGACCGCGCCTGCCTCTGCGGCGGCGAGCTCGCACGTTCGCGCGAGCGCGGTCGCGTCGAGATCACACGCCAGCACCTGGGCGCCGAGCGACGCGAGGTGCAGCGTGAACGCCCGTCCGAGCCCGCCCCCCGCGCCGGTCACGAGCACCCGCTTGCCGGCAAGTCGCTGCTCGGCGGCGCTCACGCGGCGGCGCGGACGCCCTCGAGCTCGAGGTCTAGCGCGATCTGCTGGAAGCAGTTGTACGAGGAGCCTCGGCCGATGCCCGGTCCCGAGTGGACGTTCGACGAGCAGTCGTACAGGTTCTCGAGCAGCAGCCGGTAGCCGCTCAGCTCGGGGATCGGCCTGAAGCGCCCCAGCTGGGACGCGATCGTCGAAGCGGCCGAGTAGCCGCCCTCGACCATGTCGGGGCGCTCGCGCTCGATGTCCTGCGGCGTATACACGCGCGTCGCGATCACGTTCTCGCGTGTCATGTTCGGGGCGTAGCCGGCCCACACCTCGAGCAGGTTGCCGATGAACCGCTCCCCGAGCTCTCGCCACTGCTCCGCCGTGAACATCCGGCGCGGCGCGGCGAACTCCTCGACTCCGACGATGTGGCGGCCGGCGGGCGCACGCGAGCCGTCCCAGACGCTGTCGACCGAGCTGAGCACGTAGGGACGGCTGGCGAATCCCCGCAGGTAGATCTCGGGCTGGTAGCGCAGCGTCAGGTAGTCGATGTCCCTGGCTCCCCAGTAGAGCCGCGGCTGCGTCCCGACGCCGGGGTTGCCGCTCTCGGCGAGGTACTGCGGCGGCTCGTGGATCGCGAGGTTCGCCCAGAACAGCTGCCCGCGGTCGTAGTGGATGTTCTCGAGGCGCCGCCGCAGCCTGCCGTCGAGCGGCAGGTCGCGCAGCAGGCGCAGCACCGTCTGCGGAAGCCCCAGGTTCGAGACGACCGTCCCGGCGTCGATCCGCCCGCCACCGGCGAGCTCCACCCCGCTCGCGCGCCCGTTCGAGACCACGATGCGGTCGGCCTCGCTACCGGTGAGGTACTCGACGCCGCGCTTGCGTCCGGCGCTCACCAGCGCATCGGTGATCGCCTGGCTGCCGCCGACCGCGATCGCGGCGGGCTCGAACGACAGCGTCAGCGGCAGGCAGTGGACGAGGCCCTGGAGCCCGGGCACGTCGTCGGGGAAGCAGCCGGTCGAGGTTGTCGTGGCGCGCATGAACAGGATCTGCAGCTCCGGGCTCTCGAAGAAGTCGCGCGCCAGCTGGCGGAGCGTCATGAACTGGTGCACCGGCTCGAGCATGCTCCCCGGGACCTCGAGCAGCTGCTCGAGCGCGTCCGGCTCGCCCCACGCCGGCGGCGGGCTGAAGCGGTGACGCCTGAACGCCTGCTTCCAGTGGCGCTCGTAGGCGTCGAGCAGCTGCAGATAGGCGTCGGCGTCGCGCTGCGAGAAGCGCGCGATCTGCGCGTGAGTCCGCTCGATGTTCGCCTCGGCCCGCTCCTGGCGCCCGGTCACGGGATCGACCACGCGGGACGCCGAGAACCCGATCAGCGAGGAGCCGTCGTCGAAGATCATCCCCTCGTTCTGCTCAGGGAAGACGTACCGCAGCCCCTCGTCGTAGAGCCCGAAGTCGCGGTAGGCGGGATGGCCGTAGAAGCGAGTCCAGTGACTGCAGTGGTTCATCAGGAACCCGGGCGCCGGCCCCTCGCTGGTGACCGCGCCGCCGCCGAGGTGCGCGCTGCGCTCGAGCACCGCGACCGACAGCCCGGCGCGTGCCAGGTAACACGCGATGATCGTGCCGTGGTGGCCGCCGCCGATCACGACGGCGTCATAGGCGGCGTCGCTCAACGGCTCACAGGATCGTCACCGTGCCGGTGTCGCCGTCGACGCGCAGGCGATCGCCGGTCCTGATGCGGGCGGTCGCGTCACCCGTGCCGACGACCGCCGGCAGCCCGTACTCGCGCGAGACGATCGCCGCGTGCGACATGATCCCGCCGATGTCGGAGACGGCGGCGCCGATCTTGCCGAACACGGGGGTCCAGCTCGGGGACGTGACCGGCGCGACCAGGATCTCTCCCGGCTCGAGCTCGCCGAGCTGCTCGACGCCGAGCACGACGCGGGCAACACCCTCGACGAGTCCTGGCGATCCGGCGAACCCTTTCAGCGTGCGGCCGCCGTCGCCCTCGTGGTCGGCGGCCCACTGGCGGACCCGCTCGGTGGTGATGCCCCACAGCATGATCGTCATCGGGTCGGTGATCACGTCGGGCACCGACCCGAGGGCGGGTGGGGGTACGAATCGCCGCATCGCCTCCATGATCCGCTTGCGCCGGGCGACGATCGGCGGCCAGTAGCCGGGCCCGCGCGGCGCCGAGCCGGCCGCCCACGCCAGCCTCACATCGACGAGCGCATCGAGCACCTCGTGGCGCTGGAGGTAGAACAGGTCCTCGGCGTCTGCAAGCACGCCGTGGCGTTCCAGCAGCGCGCCGAACTCGCGAGCCTTGTTCCAGAAGACCGTGTGGTACCAGTGCTCGATGTAGAAGTTGTGGCTCTCGACGTACGGGAACACGACGCGGGCGAGCCCGAGGCTCTGGTCGAACGCTCCGCGCGCGTCGCCATCCAGCAGCTCGCGGTGCTCGGCGACGATGCGCTCGCGCTCGGCACTGACCTCGGCCAGCGGCCGGGCGATGTCCTCGCCGGCCTCGAGCCGCTCGACGTAGCCCCGCAGATGCGCGAGCGGCACATCCGGGTCGTCGATCCAGGAGCGGTGATGGTGGTAGAAACCGTTGCCGTTGGAGTAGTGAAACCACGGCGTCTTGACGGCGTCCCAGTCCGACAGCCACTGCCGCCCGGCCGTGCTCGGCGCGAGTGCAACCCGCAGGTCGGCCTCGCTCGCGCTCGCGCCCGACAGGATCGCGTCCGCGATTCCCGCCTCGATCGCGCTCGCCGACAGCCGCTTGAGCTCCTCGTCGGGCCGGAACAGCACGACGTCGACGCCGGAGAGCATGTTCGCGATCGTCTGATCGGCGATGTCCGGGAAGTGCTGCTTGCACAGCTCGTAGAAGACGAGGTAGGCGGCGTAGCCGAGATTGAGGAACTCGAAGTGGTACTGCCAGATCAGGTCGATGCTCTCGAGCAGCCGGTGGTAGGCGACGAGCAGCCTGTGGGATGACCCGACCCCGCGGGCCTCTGTGACGACCGACTCGTCCTCGATCTCGGGAAGCTCAGGCACCTCGAGCGCGGCGAGGTCGGCGATCGCCTGCTCGACCTTGCGCTGCCAGCGACCGTACAGCTCATCCCAGTTCTGGAAGTAGAACCCGGCCCGCTGCCCGAAGAGCTCAGCCCGACGCCCGACCTCGGCCGGGTCGGTGACCGGGTTGGCGCTCATGTACACCCAGCCGAACAGCACCCGGTGGTCGATCCCCAGCGAGGGCGGCACGACGAAGATGCGGGAGTTCGCCTGGCCGAGTGACAGGTAAGGCGAGTCGGCCGTGACGAAGTCGAACGGGTACATCGGCTCGGGGAAATGCATGCCGTCCCGGAACCAGCCGCGCGCCTCCTCGGCGTCGCGCCGCTCGTGGCGGAACAGCGCGTAGTACGGATACATCGACTCCCAGCCCTCGCACCCCGCGGGTGCCGCCAGCTCGAACGGGCTCGCGAAGCCGCGCGTCGGCGGCTCGATCGTCGTGGCCATCCGGAACTCCTCTCGTCCTCGTCGAGCGGTGACCTTATTCGCGCGCCCCGCGCACGATCAAGACCCAATTCACCTCGCTGTGAGAGGCTCCGCCTATCATCGCCCGATGGAGCTGCGGCAGCTGAGGTCGTTCGTCGCGGTCGCGGAGGAGCAGCACTTCCGCCGCGGCGCCGAGCGGCTGCACCTGGCGCAGCCGAGCGTCAGCCAGCAGATCCGGACGCTGGAGGCCGAGCTGGGCGTGCGACTGTTCGACCGCAACCGTCGCGGCGCCTCGCTGACAGCCGCCGGCGACGCGCTGCTCGAAGAGGCGCGCGAGCTGCTCAGCCGGGCCGACGATGCCGCCGCAGTCGTGCGGGCGACGGGCATGGGCCTCCGCGGCCGGCTGCGGATCAGCCTCACCCGCTCGCTCACCGGCGGCGTCGCGGGCGCGATCGTCGACGCGTTCCGCGCCCGCCATCCCGACGTCGACGTCGAGCTGCGCCTCGGCACGACGATGCTCCACGTCTGGCAGCTTCACGCCGGCGAGATCGACGTCGCGTTCGTGCGGCCGCCGCTCGACGATCCCAGACTCGAGGAGCTGACGCTGGGGCGCGAGCCGCTGGTCTGCGTGCTGCCGAGCGGCCACCGTCTGACCCGGCGGTCGCGGATCGCGGCTCGAGATCTGCGGGATGAGCCGCTCGTCTGGTGGCCCGAGGAGCACGGTCCCGGTGCCTGGCGCGAGGTCCGCCGCGAGATCTGCGGCGAGCCGCCGTGGCCGCCCCTGGCGCGGGCGGAGCCGGAGGAGGAGCGGATCGTGTCCGCCGTCGCGGAAGGCGCGGGCGTCTCTTTCATCATGCTCGAGCGCTCGCGCAGCCTGCGGATCCCCGGCGCCGTCTACCGCCGCTTCGCGGCGCCCGAACCGACGATGGGAATCGCGCTGGCGTGGCGGCGCGGCGACCGGCTGCCGACGCTCCAGCGCCTGCTCGACCTCGCCGCCGAGATCGCCGCCTCCCCGGACCGGGACCGCTGAACGATGCGCTGGGCGCCGGGCCGGCGCGCACGGATCCACAATCGCTTGCACTCCAGCCGTGCCTGCGCCTAAGGTGCGCGACCGAGGAGAGACCGATGACCGAGTACAGCCGCCCCCTGAGCGACCTACGAGCGGCCGACGAGCCGGCCTACGGCGGAAAGAGCAGTGCGCTCGGCGAACTGCTCGCCGCGGGCATCTGCGTCCCCGCCGGGTTCGCCGTGCCGTGCGAGGTCGAGCGGCGGTTCGTCCGCGAGGCCGGGCTCGAGCAGCTGATCGACGGACTGATCGCGCGGGCGCCGGTCGGAGACGTCGCAGCGGTCGCGGCGGCGGCACGCGCGATCGCCGAGGCGATGCGCGCAGCGCCACTGCCGGCGCCCGTGCGAGCCGCGATCACGACCAGCTACCGGGATCTCGCGCGCCACGCCGGGGGGGAAGCGCCGCCGGTCGCCGTCCGCTCGAGCGCGATCGGCGAGGACAGCGCCGAGGCCGCGTTCGCCGGCCAGCAGGAGACCTACCTCTGGGTGCGGGGGGCCGACGCGGTCTGCGAATCCGTCCGCGACTGCTGGATCAGCCTCTACAGCGCCGAGGCGATCAGCTATCGCGCCCACCTCGGCGGCGAGCGCCCGGCGGCGATGGGCGTGGCCGTGCAGCTGATGGTCGACGCGGCGGTCGCCGGCGTGATGTTCACGTGCAATCCGGTGACCGGCGATCCGAGCATGGTCGCGATCAACGCCAGCTGGGGGCTCGGGCCGGCGGTCGTCGGCGGCGAGGTGACGCCCGATGACGTGCTCGTCTCCAAGGTGACGGGTGAGGTGGTGCGCGAGTCGATCACGGAGAAGCTGATCGAGTACGTTCCGCACCCGTCCGGCGGCGGCATGCTGCGTCGTGAGGTGCCCGCCGACCGAGCCGCTGCGCCCTGCCTCGAGGCGTCCGCACGCGCGGCGCTGCTCGAGCTGGCCCGCGCCGCCGAGCGCCACTTCGGATCACACCAGGACATCGAGTTCGCGATCGCCCGTCAGGGGAGCCCGCCGGACAACGTGTTCGTCGTCCAGTCGCGTCCCGTCACGGGCGTCGCCGCCCGGCCGGCGCCGCCGCCGCCGGTGGGTGGGGGCGATATCTCGGCGCTCGCACTCGTCATGCAGAAGTTCGGAGCGGGGGCGGCCTGATGCTGAGCGACGAGGACGTACGCGAGATCCTGCGGATCGTCGACGCGACGCCGCTCGCGGAGTTGAGGATCGAGACGCGCGGGTTCTCGCTTCACCTCGTGCGGGATCGTTCGGCGCCGGCCGATCCAGATGAAGCCGCGGCTCCGCGCGCGGTCGAGGTCGGCTCGAACAACGGCCTCTTGACGATCGACGCGCCGATGCTCGGCACCTTCTACCGCGCCGAGGGTCCCGGCGCGGCACCGTTCGTCGAGGTCGGCAGCCGGGTCGAACCGGACACGATCGTCTGCATCATCGAGGTGATGAAGATGATGAACTCGGTGCCCGCCGGGGTCGGCGGGACGGTCGTCGAGGTCTGCCAGGAGAACGCGCAGCTGGTCGAGTACGGTGCGCCGCTGTTCCGCGTGGAGCCATCGTGAAGCGGGTGCTGATCCCCAACCGCGGCGAGATCGCGGTGCGGCTCGTGCGCGCCTGCCGCGAGGCGGGGCTCGAGACCGTGGTCGGCTGCTCGGACGTCGACCGCGACGGCCCGGCGGCGCGACTCGCCGATGCGCGCGTGTGCCTCGGACCGGCGCCGGCGGCGGCCAGCTACCTGCGCGACGACGCGGTCGTCCAGGCCGCGCTCGGGACCGGCTGCGACGCGATCCACCCGGGGTACGGGTTCCTCGCCGAGAGCCCGCGGCTGGCCCACCGCGCGGCCGAGCACGGGCTGCGGTTCATCGGGCCGCCGGGGGACGTGATCGAGCTCGCGGGGGACAAGACGGCGGCGCGCGAGCAGGCGGCGATCGCCGGGCTGCCGGTGCTCCCCGGGAGCGTGGTCGGATCGGCGGCGGCCGCCCGCGCCGCCGCGGAGCAGTGCGGCTATCCAGTGCTGCTGAAAGCCGCCGGGGGTGGGGGCGGGCGCGGGATCAAGCTCGTGCGCGATCCGTTCGAGCTCGGCGGCAAGCTTGCGCTTGCGCGCAGCGAAGCGCTGCAGGCGTTCGGCGACGACCGCATCTACGTCGAGCGGCTGGTGGCCGATGCGCGCCACGTCGAGATCCAGATCGCGGCCGGGCCGGACGGCGAGGTGGTCCACCTCGGCGAGCGCGACTGCTCGGTCCAGCGCCGCCACCAGAAGCTGATCGAGGAGGCGCCCGCGCCCGAGCTGTCGGGCCAGCTGCGCGACGCGATTCGCGAGGCAGGGGTGAGGTTCGCGCGTGCGATCGGGTACCGCAACCTCGGGACGGTCGAGTTCGTCGTCGATGCCGAGTCCGAGCAGTTCTTCTTCCTCGAGATGAACTGCCGGATCCAGGTCGAGCACCCGGTCACCGAAGCCGTCACCGGGCGCGACCTGGTGGCGCTGCAGCTGCGGATCGCCGACGGCGAGCCGCTCGGCTTCACCCAGGACGAGGTGACGTTCGACGGTCACGCGATCGAGTGCCGGCTGTGCGCGGAGGATCCGGCGCGCGGATTCCAGCCCTCGCCCGGAACGCTGACGCGGTTCCACGTGCCGGCGCTCGACGGGCTGCGGGTCGATACGCACTGCGCCCCCGGCGTCACGATCCCGCCGTACTACGACTCGCTGATGGCGAAGCTGATCGCCCACGCCGACCGGCGCGAGCACGCGATCGAGCTGCTGCTCGAGGCGCTGGCCGAGACCGAGGTCGAAGGAGTCTCGTCGAACCGGGCGCTGCTGGCCTCGCTGCTCCAGCGAACCGACTTCCAGGCGGGCGCCGTCACGACCGACTGGCTCGAGCGGGCGATCGTATGACCTCGGTCGAGCTGATCGACACGACCATGCGCGACGGCAACCAGAGCCTGTGGAGCGCCACCGGCTTGACGACGCCGGACCTGGTCGCGGTGGCGCCGGCGTTCGACCGGGTCGGCTACCACGCCTGCGACTTCACCTCGAGCACGCACATGGCGGTGTCGGTGCGCTTCCATCGCGAGGACCCGTGGGAGCGGATCAGGCTCGTGAGCGCGGCGATGCCGATCACGCCGCTCAGCATGATCACCACCGGGATGCGGTTCATTGCGTGGGTGCCGGCCGCCGAGGACGTGATGGCGCTGTCGTTCCGGCTCGTGGCGCGCTGCGGCATCCGCCGCATGCAGATCGCGGACCCGTCGAACGATCCCGAGCGGCTGCGGCGGATCGCTCGGCTCGCCCGGCGCGAGGGAATCGAGGAGGTCGTGATCGGCCTGACCTACTCGATCAGCGAGGTCCACACCCACGCCTACTACGCGCAGAGGGCCGCGGCTCTGGCCGACTGTGCCGACATGGACAGGCTGTACCTGAAGGACCCGGGCGGGTTGCTCACCCCCGACGCGGTCCGCGAATTGGCGCCGGCGTTCATCGCCGCTGCCGGCGAGCGGCCGACCGAGCTCCACAGCCACTGCACGATCGGGCTTGCCCCGTTCGTCTACGTCGAGGGCGTGCGCGCCGGTTTCCACGCGGTCCACACCGCGTCCGGGCCGCTGTCGCGCGGCACCTCGCAGCCGGAAGCGGTTGCGACAGTCCGCAACCTCGAGGCGGCCGGAATGTCGGTGGCGCTCGACCTCGACGCGCAGGCGGCGGTCACCCGCCACTTCGACGAGCTGGCGGCGCGCAACGGGCTGCCGGCGGGTACGCCCCAGGAGTTCGACGCCGCCTACTACCGCCATCAGCTCCCGGGCGGGATGGTGACGACGACGCAGCGGATGCTCGACGAGCTGCGCCGACCGGAGCTGTTCGAGGCCGTGCTCGAGGAGGTCCCGCGCGTGCGCGCCGAGATGGGCTACCCGATCATCGTGACGCCGGTGTCGCAGCTGATCGCGACGCAGGCAACCCGCAACGTGATCGAGCCCGAGCGCTGGATGACCGTCTCGGACGAGACGGTTCGCTACTTCCTCGGGCACTACGGCGAGTCGCCGGCACCGGTCGACCCGGTGGTGGCCGCCCGCGTGCTCGACCGCCCCCATTCGGCGAAGTTGAGCGAGCTCGAGCCGATCAGCCTCGAGGGCGCCCGCGCCCGGTTCGGCTCGCGGATGTCCGACGAGGAGCTGCTGCTGCGCCTGACGATGCCCGAGGAACAGGTGGACGCGATGGTCGCCGCGCGCGAGGGTGCG
>DAHUYL010000027.1 GCA_027315255.1 Solirubrobacterales bacterium
GCCGCCCGGCTGGCGCCGTCCGGCGCCGGCGCCACCTGACTCGCTGCGGCCCGGCGGCCGGCGCGTGCCGAACTACGGATCGTGACCTCGGGGTAGGACCCGATGTCGCACCCGCGGTCCCGGACTAACGTTGACTGCAACAACCCGCCCGTTCGAAGGAGGCGACCGTGTGCAAGCGAATCGTCGTAGGCCACGACGGCACCGCGGAGGGGCGAGATGCGATCGCACTGGGGGGAGCGATCGCGCGCGCGACCGGGGCACCGATCTCCCTCATCCACGTGTTCTCGCCGATGCTGATCCCGATTGCCGGGATGACCGACCGGCGCACCCTGCGCCGCCTGGCCGAGCAGGGACTGCGGGCTGAGCGGCGGCGGTTCGCGCCCGACGCCACCGTCCACACGATCACCGACAGTTCGACGCCGCGAGGGATCCGCCACCACGCGGAGCGCTGGCAGGCAGATCTCGTCGTGATCGGCTCGGCGCGGCACACCGAGGTCGGCCACACACGGGCCGGGCGCCATGGCCGCCAGCTGTTCTGGGACGCTCCGTTCCCGGTCGCGGTCGCGCGGCGCGGGCTCGCCGACGAAGGTTGCGAGCTGCGCTCGATCACGGTCGGCTACGAGGGCGGGCCCGAGTCCGAGCGCGCGCTCCGGTGCGCCGTCGACCTGGCGACCAGCTCGGGCGCGAAGCTGAAGCTGCTGTCCGTGATCGAGCACCACCCGCACGCGCTCGGTCCCTTGATCGGCCCGCTGCACCACGACCCAAAGGCCGCGCTCGAGGAGCAGCGGCAGCTCTGGCTGGAACGGGCACAGGCCCGCGTCTACGAGCTCGGGATCGAGGCGACGACCGAGGTCGTGATCGGAGACCCGGGCCACCGGCTCCAGGAGGCGTCGCACGACACCGACCTGATGGTGATCGGCTCGCGGCGGTGGGGCACGCTCGCGCGGATCGTGTCGGGCAGCGTCGGCGAGACGCTGACCGGCAACGCCGGCTGCTCGATCGTGGTCGTTCCGCGCCCGGCACGGGCGCGGAAGCACACCGCCACACTCAAGCGCAGCGCAGCCGCGAGCTGACGTACCGCTCGCCCAGTGCCGCCGCCTCGACGGCCTGGGCGAGCTCGTCGTCGGCCAGGTCCTTCAGCACGATCGCCTCGACGCCCACGCGGAGCGCCTCCGCGGCGACGATCGAGTTGCGGCTGAGCGTCGTGCCGACGATCCGCGTCGCGCGCGGTGGGGCAGTCGCGGCACGGATGAACTCGACGACCGAGCCGCCGTGCAGTCGCAGATCGAGCACGACGACATCGGGCGCGAGCCTGCGCATCGCATCGTCGAGCTCGGCAAGGTCGCACGCCTCCGCGACAACCTGGATCCCGGGAGCCGCCTCGAGCACGCGGCGCAGGCTGCGTCGCATCGACGGATGCTCCTCGGCGAGCGCCACCCGTACCACGTGCACGGCTTCCGGCTCTGCCAGGCGCAGGATCGTGACCGGATCGGTCAGCGGGGCGAGCGTGGGTGTGGCTGGATCCATGTCCGGAGGCTAGGCTCCCGCGCCGGCACCGGCGTCCGGGTGGAGGCGCTGAGTCGCGCGGGGAAGTACCAATCCTCACATGCGGACCTGTGCCGACCGGCACCCGTGAGACGCCGCTGGTCGTGGCTGGCCGGCCACGACCAGCTTGGGTGGCGGCGAGCCCGGCTCGCGTAGTTCGCCGCGACGGGCCTGTCCCGGACTGCGGATGGCCGCGGCACGACACCCGCATACGGTGTGGACTGGACTGCCCCGCGAGAGAACAGGAGACCTTCAGATGCCCACCAGAATCGCGATCAACGGCTTCGGCCGGATCGGTCGCAACCTGCTGCGTGCCGCTCACGAGCGTGGCGCCGACCTCGAGATCGTCGCGGTCAACGACATCACCGACGCCGCGACGCTCGCTCAGCTGCTCGCGTTCGACTCGGTCTACGGTCGCTTCCACGGCTCGGTGCGCGCCGACGGTGACACGATCAGAATCGACGAGCAGCCGCCGATCCGCGTGCTGGCGGAGCGCGACCCCAAGGCGCTTCCGTGGGGCGAGCTGGGCGTCGAGGTGGTCGTCGAGTCGACGGGCAAGTTCCGTACCCGCTCCGCTGCCGCCGCGCACCTCGAAGCCGGCGCCCGCAAGGTGATCATCACCGCTCCCGCGAAGGGCTCCGAGCCGGCCGACGCGGATCTGGTGCTCGGCGTCAACTTCCACTCGGTCTACGACCCCGACCGCCACGACATCGTCACCAACGCATCGTGTACGACCAACTGCCTCGCGCCGGTCGCGCGCGTCCTGCACGACGCCGTCGGGATCCGCACCGGGGTGATGACGACGATCCACTCCTACACGGCCGACCAGAACCTGCTCGACGGCCCGCACAAGGATATGCGCCGCGCGCGCGCGGCAGCGATCAACCTGGTCCCGACCTCGACCGGCGCCGCCAAGGCGATCGGGCTCGTGATCCCGGAGCTGGCGGGGCGACTCGCCGGATTCGCGGTGCGGGTGCCGACCCCGACGGGCTCGATCGTCGACCTCACGTTCGAAGCCGAGCACGCGACCACGGTGGAGGAGGTCAACGACGCGGTCCGCGGCCGAGCCGACCGCGGCGAGCTGACCGGGATCTTGCAGTACAGCGAGGACCCACTCGTCTCCTCCGACATCGTCGGGTCCCCGTACAGCGCGGTGTTCGACGCGCCGCTGACCGTGGTGATGGGCGGTACCCAGGTGAAGGTGATCGCCTGGTACGACAACGAGTGGGGCTACTCGAACCGGCTCGTCGAGCTGGCCGAGCGGATGCTGGTCCCGGTCCACGCTTGACCCGATGCCCCCGGGAGCCACGCGCGCCTGCTCCCGGGGGCGCCGCTTCGCCGTCCGCTCCAACTCGAGCCAGACGAACGATGTTGCCTGCAGACATTGGCTCGGTGTGAGATCCTTAATTCACCAGCACTGATGGATGAGACCGGCATTCAGGGACCGAGTACCGACGTGCCGCGGCACCTCGTGGAGGTCGCGCGCACGGTTCTGTCGGACCTCGACCTCGAGGCGGTGCTGCGGCGCGTGCTCGATGCGGCGCGCGACCTGTGCGACGCACGCTTCGCCGCGCTGGGCGTGCTCGACCCGTCGCGCACCCATCTGGAGCGGTTCATCACCTCCGGGATCGGCTCAGAGACGCACGGGCGGATCGGGTCGCTGCCACGCGGGCGTGGCGTGCTCGGCGAGCTGATCAGCCACCCCGAGCCGCTCCGGCTGCGGGAGGTGAGCGCCCACCCCCACTCCTACGGCTTCCCGGCCGACCATCCGGTGATGAACTCCTTCCTCGGCGTCCCGGTGCAGGTCCGCGGCGAGCCCTACGGGAACCTGTACCTGGCCGAGAAGCAGGGCGCCGCTGAGTTCAGCGACGACGACGAGCAGGCGCTGGTGCTGCTGGCGGCGTTCGCCGGCGTTGCGATCGACCACGCGCGCCAGTACACCGCGGTGCAGACCCAGCGCCGCGAGCTCGAGACGTCGCTGGCGGCGCTCGACGCGACCGTGCAGATAGCTCGCGCGGTCGGCGGCGAGACCGATCTCGAGGTGATCCTCCAGCTGGTGGCCAAACGAGGCCGCGCGCTCGTGTCCGCCCGGTCGCTGATGATCGAGCTCGACCGCGGGACCGACATGATCCTCGCGTCGGCCGCAGGCGACGTGCCACGTGAGCTGATCGGACGGACCCTCGACCGCACCAACAGCGTCGCCGGGCTGGCGCTGCGCCGGCTGGCGACGCTGCGGCTCGACGAGGAGCCGAACCTCAAGCGCTTTCGCCAGCACGGGCTCGGCCGCCTCGGCTACGACGCGACCGCCGGCCTGGTCGTACCGCTCGTGTTCCGCGGCCAGGCCCACGGCGCGCTGATCGCGCTCGACCGGCTCGAGGGCGGCCCCGTGTTCACCGACGAGGATCGCCACCTGCTCGAGGCGTTCGCCGCCAGCGCCGCGACAGCCGTCGCGACCGCCCGCTCGGTCGAGGCCGAGCGCCGCAGCCAGCGGATGGCGGCCGCCGAGCAGGAGCGCGCACGGTGGGCGCGCGAGCTGCACGACGAGACTCTCCAGAACCTGGCGGCGCTGCGGCTCGCGCTGTCGGCCGGGCTGCGCTCCGGCAACCCCGAGACGGTCAGGACGATGCTCGGAGAGTCGATCGAGCAGCTCGACGGCGAGATCGCGTCGCTGCGCTCGCTGATCACCGAGCTGCGGCCGACCGCACTCGACGACCTCGGGCTGGCGGCGGCGCTCGAGGACCTGGGCAGCCGCGTCGAGGGGCGCGGGCTGTCGGTCGACCTCGACGTCGAGCTCGGCGACCACGGCGGCGCTCGCCACGTCGGCGAGACCGAGACCGCGATCTACCGGATCATCCAGGAGGCGCTGACGAACGCGATCAAGCACGGCTCGGCCGATCAGGCGATCGTGCGCGTGGGCGAGGAGCGTGGCTTCGTCGTGCTCTCCGTCCGGGACAACGGCTGCGGGTTCGACACGGCGGTCAGGACCGACGGCTTCGGTTTGACGAGCATGCGTGAACGTGCCGAGCTCGTCGGCGGCAAGCTCGACGTCGAGTCGACGCCGGGCGCGGGCACGACCATCACCGCCCGCATCCCTGGCCGGCCGCTGATCCAGGCGATCGCGTCCTGAACCCCCAGGCGGGTGCGGGCTCGAGTGCCGCCGGAGCAGCCTGCCGCCTGACCGCCAGCAGCACGAGCCCGGCGATTCCGCCGACCAGCGCGATCGCGGCGATCACCCATGACGCCCGCTGGTATGCGTCGAGTTCCCGAGCCGGCGAGTCGGGAGTGCCAAGCACCGCGATCAGCACGGCGACGCCGATCGCGAGCCCGACCTGGCGCAGCATGTTGAGGGCAGCGGAACCGGTGGCGAATGCGTGTGGCGGAAGCGAGGATGCGCCGGTGGCCATCAGCGTCGGCAGTGTCAGACCGACGCCGATCCCGGTCAGGAGCATCCCGCCGAGCATCTCGCTCACGTAGTCGGCACGCAGGCCCATCGCCAGCGCCCACCACGCTATCCCGGCGGCGAAGATCGTCGAACCGATCGCGATCACGCGGCCCGCTCCCAGGCGCTCAGTCAGCCGCCCCGCGAGGAGGAACGAGAACACCGGAACCATGAGTGGTCCGGGGGCGATCGACAGACCGGTGATCGCCGGTGTCCAGTGCCATACGTCCTGCGCCCACAGGACCCGCGAGAGGAGCATCGCGCCGAACGAGGCCGAGAACAGGATCGCCACGACCGAGGACCCTGTGAACGACCCGAGCTTGAACAGGGCCCGGTCGATCAACGGGTTGCGGTGCCAGACGGTGTGTGCCGCGAACAGCGCGATCGCAATCGCGGCCGCCGCGAGCGTCGCGATCGTCCTCGCGTCGCCCCACCCCCAGCTGTCCCCTTTCACGAGGCCCAGCGACAGCAGGCCGACGCCGCCCGTGAGGAGCAGCGTCCCCAACGCATCGGGTCGGGAGACGGCGTGGCCCGGCACGCGCGGTAGCCGCCTTGCGCCGACGAGCAGCGCCACCGCGCCGATCGGGACGTTGACGAGGAACACCCAGCGCCAGCCGGCCTCGACGAGCAACCCGCCGATGACGGGGCCGAGTGCCGCGGCCAGACCCCCTACGGCGGTCCACGCACGCACCGCGCCGTGCCGGCGCTCTGGCGGGAAGCTGGCGAGAATCAGCCCGAGCGAGGTCGGCGTCAACAGCGCCGCGCCGGCCGCCTGCACGACCCGGCACGCGACCAGCATCGGCAGGCTACCTGCAGTTCCGCACGCGGCCGAGGCCGTCACGAACAGTGTGACCCCGATCAGGAACCCGCGTTCGCGGCGGTAGCGCTCGGCGATCCGACCGAACATCACGAGCAGTGCCGCGTACACGATCGCGTACGCGTTCAGGACCCACGAGAGGTCTCCGAGCCCACCGCCGCGGAGCCGGAAGTCCCTGCCCATCTGGGGCAGAGCGACGTTGACGATGAACAGGTCGAGGCTCGCCAGCACGACGCCCGCGCAGACGATCAGCAACACGAGTCCGGGGGCCGCGTCTCGGTGCCCGGCCACCGAGCGCTGGCTCAGTGATGCCATAGCCAGCAATCTACCATGCTGACTTAGTGCTCTGCGAGTCAGCTAAGATCACGCCATGGAACACACGCTGCGCATGACCGGATCGCTGTATCCACGGGAAGCTTGGACCGCCGAGCGCTGCACCCTCGCCAGAGCGCTCGACGTCGTCAGCGCCCGCTCCGCCTTCCTGATTCTCCGTGAGGCCTTCTACGGGACCACTCGCTTCGACGACTTCGCGCACCGCGCGGGCATCA
Source organism: Solirubrobacterales bacterium (assembly GCA_027315255.1). Lineage (GTDB taxonomy): Bacteria > Actinomycetota > Thermoleophilia > Solirubrobacterales > Solirubrobacteraceae > Palsa-465. The sequence continues at coordinate 6,350 of DAHUYL010000027.1, forward strand.
GCGAACCCGTCACGTCCAGGCGGCTCCGTGAGCTGGTCGACGAGGGGCTGCTCGAGCGTGAGGACTACCGCGAGCCCGGGCAGCGCACACGCCAGCGCTACCGGCTCACCGACAAGGGCGCCGACCTGCTCCCTGTGCTCGTCGCCCTGATGCAATGGGGCAGCCGCTGGCTGGACGACCAGGGCGGCCCCGTCGAGCTCCGGCACCGCGGCTGCGGCGAGCCCGTCGCCGTGCAGCTGACCTGCGCCGCCGGACACATCGCCGGGCCGGACGAGCTCGACCTCGCAGTGCACCGCAGGCTCCAGGCGCACCCGCGGTGACGCGCCGGCGGCTCGCGCTGCCCGCTCATGCGGACTGCGTGCTGCCGCCGGCCTGCACGGCGGTTGCGACCTGGCGGACCCGCCACGCGAGCAGCGGACTGTGCCACACGATCTGGCCGTCGGAGCACCTGAGCTTGCCGCGAACCCGCGTGAGCGTGTCCGGACCGGGTCAAGCGCACCCGGGGCCAGAACCTCGCGATCCCGGCGATCCACCGCCTCGGACCGTACCCGCCCGCGACGTGGAGGAGCCCACCAGCAATCCGCCTGCGTCTGCTTCCCATCCCCTGCCCCCAGCGTTCGAGCGTTACGCGGCAGGGATCGTAGCTCCCGCGCTCCGCAGGATCCCTTCGAGCGACAGCACACGGCGGAGGATCGCGAGCGACCCTGCGTACGTCGAGTCCATCCCGTAATAGCTGAGCCCGCGGGCGCCGAGCGTACGCGCCTGCGTGTACGGAGTGTCAGACGCGTAGTGGATGATCCCCAGATCGAGCGGAAGCTTCGCGAAGTTGACCGCCTCGCCAACCGGATGACGATCGGCGTCGGCGATCTCGTACACGGCGTTGCAGAACGGGCCCGCCTCCATCTCGACAACCGTGAACGCCTCCCGATAGTAGAAGTCGAGGTAGGCGCGGTTC
>DAHUYL010000035.1 GCA_027315255.1 Solirubrobacterales bacterium
GAGGACAGGCGCTTGCGCTCGAGTTGCTCCTGCCCCCGCACGGGAGCGGGAGCCTGATGGCGAGGTGATGGGTCGCTCACAGAAGTCCTATCTGCGCGGTCGGGAATGCCGCGGGCTGACCGTATCACACTTAGGCCCCCCTAATTAGGTCGTCCTAACCGGCACCCGGCCCCGATGCGGCCGCGGGCACACGCCACCAACGAGACCCGCGGCGGCTCGACGTCGCCGCCCGAGCGGCAGCGAGGCCGCCGTCGCTGCCGCGCTTCAGCCCAGACAGCCACGAGCCAACGCCCGGAACGGGAGCCGAGGGGAACACATCAGAGCCACGAGCAGGGCCAGTACCCGACCGACGATGCGGAGGCGGTGGAGTTCCCTGAAGACGTAATCGCGAAGGATGAGTCTTCAGGGAACTCCAGCGCCGCAGCCCGACGCCTGGGCAGGAACCCTAGGCAGCCACAGCACGCGAGGCGAGGTGGGTCCCAACCTTCCGCTTGACCCTCTGCAACGCGTTGTCGACCGTCTTGCAGTCGCAGCCGAGCCGCCGCCCGACCTCCTCGTAGGAGTAGCCGTCGAGGTACAGCGCGAGCACGCGCGATTCGAGCTCGGACAGCGCCGTCGAGATGCAGGCGACCAGGGCCCTCAGCTCCTCGGAGCTGATCACCTGGTTGACCGGGTCGTGCACGGGCGATCCCGGCAGCATCTCGTCCAGCGTCGGCTCCAGGTCCCCGGAGGAGCCCGCCGGCGTGCTGGAGAACGAGACGTACTGGTTGAGCGGCGAGTGCTTGTTGCGTGTCGCTGTCTTGACCGCGGTGATGATCTGCCGGGTGATGCAGAGCTCGGCGAAGTTCCGGAAGCTCGACTCGCGATCGGTCCGGAAGTCTCGCACCGCCTTGTACAGGCCGACGAGTCCCTCCTGGATCAGATCGTCGGCGTCGCCGCCCGCCAGGAAGTACGAGGAGGCCTTGAGGCGGACGAACCCGAAGTAACGCCGGACGATCCGGTCGTATGCATCAGAGCTTCCCCGCTTCGCGAGCGCGATCAGGTACTCATCCTCAACCTGAAGCTGAGGTTGAGAGTTTCGGGAGATTCGAGCCACAGCGTTTACCCTCGCTTCCCCGCGGGTCCAGCCGCGCGGATCGTGTGAAGTCGCGTGGCGCGTCACCTCCCCTGGCGCCGCACCGGTCAGTTGTCGTGCGACAGAGGCTCTCCCTTTGGCCGGTGTCGCAAAATCCGAGCCCTAAAGCTCGAGTTGATCGTTATGAGTGCGGCAGCCTGACATAACGATGCACGCCTGTCAAGGGGTGAAAGCCGTCACCCGGTCGGGATCAATTCATCCCTGGACGTCCGCGGCGGCGGCGTAGAGCAGCACCGCCGCCGCACCGACGCCGAGCGACTCGATGCGCCCGCGCACGGGTAGCGACACCAGCGCGTCGCACGCCGCTGCCACCCTTGGTCGAAGGCCCCTGCCCTCGGAACCGAGCACGAGCACGACCGGCCCGCTCCAGTCGATCGCACGGTAGCCGAGGGTGCCCGCGGCGTCCGCGCCGTAGCACCAGAAGCCCGCCGCCTTGGCGTCCGTGAGGAAGTCGGCCAGGTTCCTGACGAGCGCGACCGCAAGGTGCTCGACCGCCCCGGCAGAGGCCTTGCAGACCGCCGCCGTCACCACCGCGGCGCGCCGCTCGGGGACGACCACGCCCGCCGCCCCCGCGCACTCGGCGGTCCGGCAGATCGCGCCGAGGTTCTGCGGGTCCTGGACCTGGTCGAGCGCGACCAGCAGCGCGCCTCGCCCGAGCAGCGCGCCTGCGTCGGCGTAGCGGAACTCCTCGACCTCTGCACACACCCCCTGATGCCCGTCCGAGCCGCAGCGACCCAGGATCGCGTCGCTCGATTCGACGAGCACGCGGACGCCAGCCGGCATCCCGACCAACCACGGCTCCCGCGCGGCGTTCTTCGTCGCCCACACGCACCGCACGGCGCGCGGCCCGAGGATCGCCTCCCGAACGGCGTTGCGCCCGTACACGATCACAGCGGCGCCCCAACAGCAGCAACCGCAACGCCACGCAGGATCATTGCGAGCCGGGTAGCAGCTCGGGCCCGTCCGGCCCGTCACGGACCTCCCACCCGAGCGTCCGCAGCTGCTCGCGCAGCTCATCGGCGCGCTCGAAGTCGCGTGCGCGCCGCGCGTCCTCGCGCTCGGCCGCCAGCGCCGCGACCTCGGCCGGAATCGCCGCGGCCGCCGGTCCTGAAGCGAGGCCGGCAAGCCCGAGCACGTCGAGCATCTGAACCAGGTCGTCACGCCCGACGGGCGACTCGGACCGGTTCGCCCTGCTCACCCAATCGAACACGCAGGCGAGCGCCGCGGGCGTGTTGAAGTCCTCGCGCAGCGCCTGGAAGAACCGATCTCGCAGCGACGCCGACCACTCCGGCGAGGCACCTGCGACGAGCCGCCGCCCCCCCTCCCGGATCCGCTCGACTCGCTTGCGAGCTTCGACGAGCCGCTCGTCGTCGAACTCGAGCGGTTGACGGTAGTGGCCAGAGCAGAAGTACATGAGCAGCGCGTCGCGGCCGTAGACGTCGAGCGCGGCGTGCAGCAGGAAGATGTTCCCGACCGACTTCGCCATCTTCTCGCGGTCGGTCCTGACCATGCCGTTGTGCACCCACAGGCGAGCGAGCGGCTGATCGCGCGCGGCGAACGTCTGCGCCGCCTCGTTCTCGTGGTGGGGGAAGACGAGATCCGACCCGCCGCCGTGGATCTCGAAGTCGACCCCGAGCAGTCCCTCGGCCATCGCCGAGCACTCGATGTGCCACCCGGGCCGGCCGCGTCCCCAGGGCGCCTCCCAGGCTGTGTCCTCGCCGGGCTTCTCCGCCTTCCACAGGGCGAAGTCGAGGGGGTCGCGCTTGCGCTGGGCTCGCTCGACGCCCTCGCCCTGATCCATCGCATCCACGTCGCGATGCGACAGCTCGCCGTACCGGGAGTACGACCGGACCGAGAAGTAGACGTCGCCGTCGGCCACGTACGCGTGACCGCGCTCGATCAGTTGCTCGATCAGCGCGATGATCGCCGCCATCGATTCGCTTGCCAGCGGTTCGTGGTCGGGGCGGCCGAGGCCGAGCCGGTCGGTATCGCCGACGTACGCCGCCGTCATCTCCCGCGCCAGCTGCTCGCTGCCGATCCCCCGGGCCGCCGCGGCGGCGTAGATCTTGTCATTGACGTCGGTGATGTTCGCGACGAACGTCACCTCCATCCCCTCCGACCGGAGGAACCGCGCAAGCAGCGAGAACACCACGTACGGCCGGGCGTTGCCGACGTGAACGCGCCCGTAGACGGTCGGGCCGCAGGCGTAGATCCCGACCCGCCCCGGGGTTCGCGACACCAGTGGCCGCACCCGTCCGCTGAGCGTGTCGTGCAGGGTGATCCGCGACAAGACCGGGGACCCTATTCGCCCAGCTCGCGCAGCGTCGCGATCGCGATCGCCGCGGCGCCCTCGCCGCGACCGACGAACCCCATCCCCTCCCCGCGCGTCGCCTTCACGCTCACACGCGCGAGCTCGATCCCGATCGCGTCGGCCAGCCGGCCCCGCATCGCCTCGCGGAACCCGGCCAGCCGCGGCGCCTCGAGGACGACTGTGGCGTCCACGTTCACGGCGGCGAAACCGGCCGCGCTCACCAGACCCACCGCCGAACGCAGCAGCTCGATCGAGTCCGCGCCGGCGAACCGCGAGTCAGTGTCGGGGAAGTGCTCGCCGATGTCGCCGAGCGCGGCGGCGCCGAGCAGCGCGTCCGTCACCGCGTGCGACAGCACGTCGGCGTCGGAGTGCCCCTCGAGCCCGCGCTCGAACGGGATCTCCACGCCGCCGAGCACGAGCGCCCGCCCAAGCGCGAACCGGTGGCAGTCGTACCCGATCCCGGTCCTGATCGTCACGCCAGCACCGCCGAAGGGGTCATCCGCCCGCTCGCTGCCTGAGCAGCGTCTCGGCGAGATGCAGGTCGCGCGGCGTCGTGACCTTGATGTTGTCGGCAGGTGCGGGCAGGATCCGGACGCTACCGCCGGCGCGCTCGATCAGCCACGCATCGTCGGTCGCGCGCGCGAGCAGCTCGTCGGACGCGTCCACCAGCACCCGCTCGAGCGCCTCCCGTCTGAACACCTGGGGCGTCTGCGCGGCCCACAGCAGCGAGCGGTCGAGCGTGCGCTCGACCTCCAGTCCCGTGCGGACCTGCTTGATCGTGTCCGTGACCGGCGCCGCGGCGACGACCGCGTCGGCACCTGAGCGCTCGAGCTCGGCCAGCGCCGCGGCGAACAGCGACGCATCCGCCAGTGGCCGCGCGGCGTCGTGCACGAGCACGGGATCATCGCCGGCCGGGGCCGCCGCGAGCGCCGCCTGCACCGACTGCGACCGGACCGCGCCGCCCGCGACCGCCACGCACCCCGCTGGCGCCAGGTCCACCGCCTCGATTGGAAGCGCGACCACGATCGCGGACACCGAGGGCACCGCCCGCAGCGCCTCGACGCTCCACTCGAGCATCGGGCGGCCCGCAAGCGTGACGAGCGCCTTGGGCCGGCCGGACCCAAGGCGCTCGCCACGTCCTGCGGCCACGATCAGCGCGACCGCCATTGGATCGAAGAGACGGCGCTACTCCGCCACGCCGGCGGCGGCCTTGCCCGCTCCGAGTCCGTCCATCAGCAGGTGGGTGAGGTACTCCTCGACCTGCTCCGCATCCATCTCGAGCGCGTACATCAGCTCCGACGCGAGGATCTTCTTGGCTCGCGTGAACATCTGCTTCTCGCCGGTCGACAGGCCCTTCTCGGCCTCGCGGATCGCCAGGTTGCGGACGACCTCGGCGAGCTCGTAGATGTCACCGGTCTTGATCTTGTCGCGGTTGTGCTTGTAGCGCCGGTTCCAGTTCTTCGGCATGTCAGAGCACTCGTCCTGCAGCACGGCGAGCACCTTCTGCACGGTTTCCTCGTCGATCACACGGCGCAGGCCGGCCAGTGCCGCATTCTCCGTCGGCACCATCACCGTCATGTCGTTGTGGAGGATCTTGATCGTCAGGTACTCGCGGCTCTCCCCGAGCACGTTCTTGATCTCCTTGCGGAGCACCTTGCCCGCACCGTGGTGCGGGTACACGACGCTGTCGCCGATCTCGAACTCGATCTGCGGCAGCGGCTCGACGTCCTCAAGGTCCTCCTCCAGCTGCTCTTCCAATAGCTCTGCGATGGTGTCCTCCTCGTCAGTAGGCCGGCGGAGCGAGGCCCGCGCGGGCGGTTGCAGCATCATGTCTGCAGGTAGCGGTCGACCAGGTTGATCTCCTGCTGGCGGCGGAGCCCCTCGCGGATGTCCTTCGCCCGGATCTCGCCGACGCCGTCGACGTTCTCGAGCTCGCCGTCGGTCGCGGCGAGCAGCTCCTCGAGCCCCCCGAACTCGTCGATGATCCGCTTGACGACCAGCTTCGGCAGGCGTGGTATGCGCCCCAGGATGCGGATCCCGCGAGGGGAGATCGGGTAGTCGAGGCTGTTCAGCTTGCGGTCGTAGCCGAGCAGCTCCGCGAGGCGCCCGAAGTCGAGCAGATCCTGATGAGGAAGCCGAACGAGCTGGTCGAACGCGAGCGAGAAGCTCTCGTCGGTGTCCTCGGCCAGGTAGTCGTGAACGAGCGCCGCCTTGTCGGCGGAGACACCGACCATCGTCTCGTCGAGCTGCATCTCGATCAGCCGCCCCTCGGTGCCGAGCTCGACGATGTAGCGCTCGATCTCGACCGCCATCCGCGTGACGAGCTCGGCCCGCTGCAGCACGGTCAGCACGTCGTGCAGCGTCGCGCCCCCCTCGAACTCGAGCGCGGTCAAGCGGGTCGACACCTGGTCGAGCCGGCTGCGGTACTTGTCGAGCGTCGCGAGCGCCTGGTTGGCCTTGGCGAGCACGACCGGGATCTCCTCGAGCATGTACTTGATCCCGTCGACGTACAGCGAAACGACCTCGCGCCGCTCGCTGATCGCGACCACGAGCGCGTCGGTCTGCTTCGAGACCCGCTCGGCGGTGCGGTGCCGGGTGCCGGTCTCCGAGGTGTGGATCGTCGGATCAGGCGTCAACTGTGTGTTGGCGTGGGCGATCTTGGTCGCGTTCGACGACAGCACGATCGCGCCGTCCATCTTCGCCAGCTCGTAGATCAGCGCCGGCGAATACTCGAGATCGAGCTTGATGCCGCCGGAGAACATGAAGGCGAGCTCGTCGGCGTCGCCGATCACGATCAGACCGCCGGTCCGCGCGTGCAGGATGTTGTCGACGCCCTCGCGCAGCGCGGTTCCGGGCGCGACCATCTCGAGCGCCCTGACCATCCGGGACTCTTGTCGAGCTTCGAGCTCCTCTTTGAGCTCTTCCCCGGAACGCGAGGCCATCAACCCGTATTTTACGCGGTCAGGCCGCCACGCGCGGTGACCGCTGACGGCCGCCGAGCGCCGCCGCGAGCGCCTCCCGCACGGTCCGGTGCGAGTCGGGCGAGAGGGCCGGCGCGAGCCCGAACTTCGTGGCCTCGGCGATCCGCCGATCGCCGTGCGCGACGCTCCGCAGCTCGCCGGTCAGCCCCAGCTCGCCGAAGCACGCGAGCGGCCGCCCCGCCGGCGATGTCATCGCAACGCCGCGTGCGGCGCTCGCGACCGCCAGCGCGACCGCGAGGTCGGCGCCGGGCTCGTCGGCCCGGATTCCCCCGACGACGTTGACGAACACGTCGGCGGTGCCGAGCCCGATCCCGCCGTGGCGCCCGAGCACCGCCAGCACGAGCGCGAGCCGGTTGCGGTCGAAGCCGGCGGCGACCCGGCGCGGCGGCTCGAGCTCGGACGGCGAGACCAGCGCCTGCACCTCCACCAGCAGCGGCCGCGAGCCCTGCATCGCGCACAGCACGACGCTGCCGGGAGCGCGCGTCGCCTCCGAGACGAACATCGCCGAGGCGTCCAGCACTTCGACGAGGCCGTGGTCGCGCATCTCGAACACGCCCGCCTCGTTGGTCGAGCCGAACCGATTCTTGATCGCCCGCACGGTCCGGTAGGTGCGCTCGCGCTCGCCCTCGAACTGGAGCACGCAGTCGACCAGGTGCTCGAGCACCCGCGGCCCGGCGAGCGCGCCGTCCTTGGTCACGTGGCCGACGAGCAGCACGCAGATCCCGCGAGCCTTGGCCACGCGCAGGATCTCGCCGGCGACCTCGCGGACCTGCCCGACCGAGCCGGCGGCGCTCGAGAGCTCGGCGCTGTGCAGCGTCTGCACGGAGTCGATCACGCACACCTCGGGACGCACCGACTCGAGCGTCGCCAGCACCGCCCCGAGGTCGGTCTCCGCGATGACCGGGATCGCGAGCGGAGTGCCGCCGGTCAGCCGCTGGGCGCGCAGCCGGATCTGGGCGGCGCTCTCCTCGGCGGACACGTACAGCGTCCGGCGCCCGGCCGCGGTCAGGTGGGCGAGCGCCATCGTCGTCAGGGTCGACTTGCCGATTCCGGGGGCACCGCCGATCAGCACCAACGACCCGGGCACGAGCCCGCCTCCGAGGACGCCGTCGAGCTCGCCGATCCCGGTCTGCAGGCGCGCGTGCGCAGCGGCGGCCACCTCGCCGAGGGGCACAGGTGTCAGCGCGCCGGTGCTGCCCGGTATGGCAGCACCGGCGCGGGCAGCGCGCTGCCCGTGGCGGCGAACCTCCTCGACGAGCGTGTTCCACTCCCCGCAGGCGGAGCACTGGCCCGCCCAGCGGGACTCCTCGTGGCCGCAGGCAGAGCAGACGTGAATGGTTGCCGGACGTGCGATCGACTGAGCGTACGGGGCACCCAGGACGTCGCCGCGGTCCAGCCCGCTTTGTGACACTTGTCACGCCTCTGTGAGCGTACCGGTTTTCCACTGTACCGTCGCGTAGTTGTGACGGATGATCCAGCGCCCGCCGCGGCGGACACTCGCTTCAAACAGGAGGTTTCAAGATGCTCGACGAGCAGGCCCGCGCCACCATGTTGGCGCCAACCGAGGAGGACATCCGGCGCATCGTCCGTTCGGAGCTGGACCGCGCCGCCAAGCAGGAGGCGGCCGCAGGCAAGGCGGCATTCATCGCGTCGAAGGGAACGCTCGACTGGGCCTACCCGCCGCTGATCCTCGCAACCGCGGCCGCCGCGTCGGGAATCGAGTCGTCGGTGTTCTTCACCTTCTACGGCCTGAACATCATCCACAAGGACTTCGAGCGGCTGCTGAAGGTGACACCGCTCGGAAACCCGGCGATGCCGATGCCGGTGACGATGCCCAACTTCGTGCTCGGGCTGCCCGGCATGGGACCGCTCGCGACGAAGATGATGAAGTCGAAGTTCACCGCCAAGCACGTCGCCGGGATCGGCGAGCTGCTCGACACCGCGAAGGAGCTCGAGGTGCGGCTGATCGCGTGCGAGATGACCGTCGACGTGTTCGGTTACGCGCACGAGGACTTCATCGACGGTGTCGAGTTCGGCGGTGCCGCCGCCTTCCTCGCCGAGGCGCGTCACGCACACGTGACCCTGTTCATATAGGAGCTGTCGATGCCCGATACGCAGATCAACGCTGACGAGGTGCTCGATGCGCGCCTGCTGTCCTGCCCGATGCCGGTGGTCAAGACCGCGAAGGCGATCAAGGCGCTGGCTCCGGGTCAGGTGCTGAAGCTGATGGCCACCGACCGCGGCTCGATTGCCGACATCCCCGCATGGGCGGGCAGCACCGGCAACACGCTGCTCGAGTGGCATGAGGAAGGCGACACACTCGTCTTCTACGTACGCAAGGAAGGAGCGTAGTCACCATGGCCGAGACCGAGAAGCTCGTGGTGATGGTCACACACGGGCAGGCGGACGACGAGCTGGCGACGATCCCATTCGCGATGGCCGCGGCGGCGGTTGCATCCGACGTCGAGGTCGTGATGGGATTCCAGGGCGACGGCTGCGAGCTCGTGAAGAAGGGCGTCGCCGAGACGATCGCGGCGCCCGAGTTCGCGCCGCTGCGCGAGCTGCTACCGACGATTCAGGAGCTCGGCGGCAAGATCCTCGTCTGCAACCCGTGCATCAGGAAGCGCGGCTGGACCGAGGACGACCTGGTCGACGGCGCGGAAGTGGTCGCCGCCGCGCGGTTCGTCGCCGAGATCACCTCCGCAACCAACGCCCTCGTCTACTGACAGGAGATGACAGATGACTGACGTACTGACAATTCCAGAGGTCGACGCGCCCGCCGCGGCCAAGACGGTCGACGCGCGCGGCGCTGCCTGCCCGGGCCCGCTGCTCGAGGCCAAGAAGGCGATGGGCGGCGTGCCGCTCGGCGCGGTGCTCGAGCTGTGGTCGAGCGACTCGCAGACGAAGAACGACGTTGCCGCCTGGTCGCACAAGGTCGGACACGAGTTCCTCGGCGTCGCCGGCGCGGAGGGCTACGAGCGCGTCTTCATCCGGCGGGCGAAGTAACACCATGCCGCGCGTGCTCGTGTTCTCGACGAACGCGATCTCGGACCCCGGGATCGACCTCGCCGGCAGCTCGCACATGCACTACTCGCCGGACGTGGTCGTCGTCAGCCTTCCGTGCACGAGGGCGATCAAGCCGAGCTGGATCGTGTACGCGCTCGAGCGCGGGTTCGACGGTGTGTTCATCGCCTCGGACGGCGACGAGTGCGGGTACCTGTCTGACTGCAGCGAGCGCTCGGCGCGGATCGTGTCGAGAACGCAGGCGCTGCTGTCGGAGCATGGAATCGACGGGCACCGGCTCAAGCTGGCGGCGATCTGCTCTGTGTGCGCGGCGCCGTACACCAAGCACGTGCGCGAGTTCACCCAGGCGCTCGCCGAGCTGGAGGGCTGAGCAATGGACTACGACGTGCTCGTGATCGGCAGCGGCATCGGCGGCATGGAGTCGGCGCTCAAGCTCGGCGACATGGGCTACAAGGTGCTGGTCGTCGAGCGCGACCCGAGTGTCGGCGGCAAGATGATCCTGCTCAGCAAGGTGTTCCCGACGCTCGACTGCGCAAGCTGCATCTCGACGCCGAAGATGGCCGCGACCGTCCATCACCCGAATGTGACCGTGCTGACCGCCTCGGAGGTGCAGGAGATCGTCTCCGACGGGGGCGGTGGCTTCCACGCGACGGTGGAGCGCCGCCCGCGGTTCGTCGACGAGTCGCTCTGCACCGGTTGCCGTCAGTGCGAGCAGGCGTGCACGGTCGCGGTGCCGGACCAGTTCAACGGCGAGCTCGTCTCGCGGCGCGCCGCGTACATCGCGTTCCCGCAGGCGGTCCCGCAGAAGGCGCTGATCGAGCGGGCCGGCACCTCCCCGTGCACGTTCACCTGCCCGGCCGGCATCAAGGCCCACGGGTACGTGTCGCTGATTCGCAGTGGCGAGTACGAGAAGGCGTTCGCACTGGTCGCCGAGACGACACCGCTTGTCGGCAGCCTCGGACGTGCCTGCTACGCGCCGTGCGAGGGTGAGTGCACCCGCGGCGAGCTCGAGGGCACGTTGCCGATCCGCCGGTTGAAGCGGTTCATCGCCGACGCGCACTACTCCGTCACCGAGCCCGCCGCGCCAGTGCACGCACCGCTGAACGGCGGCAGGCACATCGCGATCGTCGGCTCGGGCCCGGCCGGATTGACCGCCGCCTGGCATCTCGCCCACGCCGGCCACCGCGTCAAGATCTTCGAGGCCGCACCCGTGGCCGGCGGCGCGCTGCGGCACGCGATCCCTTCCTACCGGCTGCCCGCCGAGATCGTCGAGCGTGACATCGCCAACGTCACCGCGCTCGGGGTCGAGATCGTCACCGGGGTACGGGTGACCGACCTCGAGGAGCTGCGGCGCGAGGGCTACGACGCGGTGCTGATCGCCACCGGCACACCGGTCGCGATGCGGCTGGGGGTGCCAGGCGAAGAGCTCGAGCAGGTCTCGAGCGCGCTCGCGTTCCTGCGTGACGTCAAGCTCGGGCACGCGCCGCGGCTGGACGGCAAAGCGGTCGTCGTCGTCGGTGGCGGCAACGTCGCGATCGACGCCGCCCGCAGCGCGCGGCGGCTGGGCGCCCGTGCCGTGCGGATGGCGTGCCTCGAGACACGCGAGCAGATGCCGGCGTACGACTGGGAGGTTCAGGAGGCGCTGGCGGAGGGCGTCGAGCTGCACGACGGCTGGGGGATCGGCGGCTTCACCTCGGAGTGGGACGAGGTCTGCTCCGTGGAGCTGAAGCGGTGCACCTCCGTGTTCGACGCCGACGGTCGCTTCAGCCCGAGCTACGAGGAGTCGCTCACCGACACGCTCGAATGCGACGTCGCGATCGTGGCGGTCGGGATGCGGCCGGACACCGAAGCCTTCCCGGTGCTCGCCCCTGAGGGCGCGCGCACGCTGAAGGCCGACGCGGAGACGCTGCAGACCTCGCGCGAGTGGGTGTTCGCCGCAGGCGACGCAGTCACCGACCCGCGGACGATCGCCGAGGCCGTCGGGCACGGCGCCCGCGCCGCGCACATGATCGACCGCTTCCTGCGAGGCCTGGTGCTCGAAGGGTTCGAGGAGCCGATCCCGGTCGTCGACAAGCGCGAGGTGCTTCACCGCCAGCACAGCCACAGCCGTCGCGACCCGCTCGCGGGGGCGCTGCGCGCCGCGTCCGATCCGACCGATTTCGCCGAGATCGAGCCGCCGCTGACCGAGGCCGAGGCCCGCACGGCCGCCGGCCGCTGCCTCGACTGCGGCGTCTGCTCTGAGTGCCACGAGTGCCTGGCCGCCTGTCCCGCCGACGCGATCGACCTCGGCATGCGGGCGCAGACGCTGGCGATCGACGTCGGCTCTGTGATCGTCTCGACCGGCTACGCGCTGTTTCCGGCTGATGCAAAGCCACAGTACGGGTACGGCCGCTACAAGAACGTGATCACGGGCGCGCAGATGGAGCGGCTGCTGGCGCCGACCCGCCCCTACAACACCGTCCTGCGACCCGGCGACGGCAGGGTGCCCGAGCGGATCGCGTACGTGATGTGCACGGGCTCGCGCGATCAGACGGTCGGAAACCCGCTGTGCTCGAAGTTCTGCTGCATGTACTCGATCAAGCAGAACCAGCTGATCATGGGCGCGCTGCCGCTCGCCGAGGTGACGGTCCATTACATCGACGTGCGCGCGGTCGGCAAGGGCTACGACGAGTTCTTCGAGCAGGCGAAGGCGATGGGCGCGAGCTTCGTCAAGGGCCGGGTCGCGTCGATCACCGAACTGGACGGCGGCAACCTCCTGCTCCGTTACGAGGACATCGACGGCGGCGGTCACATCGCCGAGGCCGAGTACGACATGGTCGTACTGGCCGTCGGCGTGCTGCCGAATCGCGACGCCGCGCGCCTGTTCAAGGTGGAGCAGCTCCGGCTCGATGCCCACGACTACGTCGACGAGGTCGACCCCGACGCCAACCCGGCCCGGACCAGCATCCCGGGCGTGTTCGTGGCCGGCGCCGCGTCGGGCCCGAGGGACATCCCCGAGTCGATCCTGCACGCAGGGGCCGCCGTCGCGCAGGCGGCGGCGCACGTGGACCGGCTGAGGGTGCTGGCATGAGCGAGCGGCGCATCGGTGTGTACGTCTGCCAGTGCGGCGGCAACATCTCCGACTACGTCGACGTCGAGCAGGTCGTCGGCGCGGTCGCGAACGACCCTGGCGTGGTCGTCGCCAGAACGGCGATGTTCACCTGCTCGGACGCGACCCAGCAGGAGATCGAGGCGGACATCCGCGAGCAGCAGCTCGACGGGCTGGTGGTGGCGTCCTGCTCACCCAAGCTGCACACGTTCACCTTCCGCGAGGCCGCGCGCCGGGCCGGACTGAACCCGTACGAGTACACGCAGGTCAACATCCGCGAGCAGTGCTCGTGGACGCACACCGACGACCGGACCGGGGCAACGCGCAAGGCGATGCAACTGGTGCGCGCGGGGATCGCACGGACGCGCCTGACCGAGCCGCTCGAACCGACGGCCGTGCAGACGACGCCGAGCGCGCTCGTGATCGGCGGCGGGGTCGCTGGCATGCGGGCGGCGATCGGGCTCGCCGACCTGGGGCTGGGTGTGTTCCTGGTCGAGCGCGAGGCCCGGCTGTGCGGGCATACCGGTGAGCTCGGCGAGCTGTTCCCGAACGCGGGTACGGGGAGCGGGCTGGTCGCGCGGCTGCTCGAACAGATCCGCGAGCGCCCGCAGATCGCCGTGTTCACGAGCGCCGAGGTGACCGCCAAGTCAGGCACGTACGGCAACTACCGCGCCGTGATCCGCGCCGGCGAGGAGTCGATCCATGCCGAGATCGGCCAGATCATCGTCGCCACCGGCTTCGACAGCTACGAGCCCGCGGCCGGCGAGTACGGATACGGAATCCAGGGGGTGCTCACGCTCCCCGAGTTCCGCCGGATGCTCGATTCGCGGGAGGATCTGATCGTCGGCGGGCGCAAGCCGGAGAGCATCGCGTACGTCTACTGCGTCGGCAGCCGCTGCGAGGAGCATCCCTACTGCTCGCGCTTCTGCTGCAGCGCCGCCGTGCACGCGTCGCTGCTCGCCTCCGACCGCGTCGCCGGCGTGCGCCAGTACCACCTGTACCGCGACATGCGTACGTACGGCCGCAACGAGCTGATGCTGTCCGAGTCCCGTGAGCGCGGGTCCCTGTATCTGAAGTTCGCCGACGGTGACCCACCCGAGGTGACACACGACGGCCAGCGGCTGTCGGTGACCGTGCGTGACCAGCTGACCGGCGGCGACGAGCTGACGATCCCCGCCGATCTCGTCGTGCTCGTCACCGGGATGGTGCCGCAGGCAAATGACCGGCTCGTCAAGACGCTGAAGCTGCCGGTCGGCGGCGACGGCTTCTTCAACGAGATCCACCCGAAGCTGCGCCCGGTCGAGACCGTCGTCGACGGCGTGCTGATCGCAGGCGCCTGCCAGGGCCCGAAGACGGTCGCGGAGAGCGTCACCTCCGGGTTGGCCGCGGTCTCACAGACCGCGGCCGTGCTGAAACGCGGGGTGGCGGAGCTCGACCCGCAGATCGCGACCGTTCACGCGAGCGCCTGCAGCGGCTGTGGCGCCTGCGTCGAGGCGTGCCCGTTCGGCGCAATCTCGATGATCGCGCGTGACGGTGGTGAGGTGGCGCAGATCGATCGCGCCGGCTGCAAGGGCTGCGGCGCCTGCGCGCCCGTGTGCGGCGAGGACGCGATCGACCTGCTCGGCTACACCGACGGCCAGGTGCGAGCGATGATCGACGCCCTGATCCAGATCCCACCCACCCACCCCCACCTGCCATGAGCCGTGACGTGCGCGAGGTGATCCGCGAGGAGCCGCTGCGGCGCAGCCGGCTGCTCGAGCTGCTGGCGGCCGGGCCGCTGACGGTTCCCGAGCTGGCGGCCGCCGCCGGCCATCCGCAGGACGAGGTGATGATCTGGATGATGGGGCTGCGCAAGTACGGATACGTGGCCGAGCAGCCGGGCGTCGAGGACGACGGCTACTGCCGTTACGCGGTGGTGGACGGGCGATGACCGCGCTCGCCACAGTCGGCGGCGCGGCCCTGGGCGACAAGCTGCGTGCGCTCGGCGCCTTCGACGCCGAGACGTGCATGAGCTGCGGCATCTGCACGGCGACCTGCCCGCTGGGGATCGACGTGCTGCCGCGGCAGCTGCTGCGTCACGCAGCGTTGGGGCTGGAGCAGCGGATACGCGACGAGCAGGAGGTGGTGTTCTCCTGCCTGCTGTGCCGTGCGTGCGAGCAGAGCTGCCCCGCGGGAGTCCACATCGCGCAGGACATCCGGCTGCTGCGCCGCTGGCTGCTCGAGCAGGGAGGTGAGTGATGGCGCTCGCGACCGCAGACGTGGTCGGGATCCTCGGCGACAACCTGCGGCTGCGCGGCTCGGTGCTGCCGATCCCGAACCGGCGGGCGGTGCACTGGACCCGTGGGCTCGAGCTGCGCCGCGGCGGCGCGACGGTGCTCTACACCGGGCAGATGTACCAGCTGGTTCCGTACATCGAGCGGCTGGTGGCGGCCGAGCAGCAGCTCGCCGACTCCCCCCTCGCGCGGTTCACGGGGCTAGGGCGTCGAGTGAACAGGATCGTCAACGTGTCGGCGTTCATGGGCCGGCCGTCACGCACCGAGCGTGAGCGCTCCGAGGAGGCTCCGCGGCGCGTCGTCGCGCTGCTGCGCGGCGCCGGCGTCGAGCCTGGCTGCCTGTTCGAGGATGACCTGTACTCGGGAACGCTCGCGTACGACCTCGGGCTCGACGAGCTGGTCGCCGCGCACGCCCGGCGCGTGCAGGCCGTGCTGCGCCGGCACGGCGTCCGCACCGCGATCACGATCGACCCGCACACCACGCATATGCTGCGCACGATCTATCCGACCTTGCTCGACGGCTGGGACGTCGACGTCCGCAGCTACCTCGAGGTGCTCGCCGGGGCTCTGGCCCCTGCGGATGCGCTGACGGCGGCGCCTTACGCCTCGCCGCCGCCGGCGCCTGTCAGCGGGTCCGGCGCGGCCGCCGTCGCCCTGCACGACTCGTGCGTCTACGCCCGCCACGAGGGAGTCGTCGAGGAGCCACGCCGGCTGCTCGCCGCCGCCGGCGTCGCCGTGCTCGAGCCCGAGCAGGCGGGAAAGTTCACGTGGTGCTGCGGCGGGCCGGCGGAGGCGCTGTTCCCGGAGCGAGCGCTGGCGACGGCGCAGCAGCGGGTGGCGCAGTTGCGAGCCGTCTCGAGCGAGTGCGTGACGATGTGCCCGCTGTGCCTCGTCAACCTGTCGAAGGCGGCGGACGGAGCCGTGCGGTTCCGCGACATCGCCGAGGTGCTCCTCGACGCTCGCGGGGATCGCTGACCCCGTCACCGCGTCGGGGGCGTTCTCGGGAGTGCCGACCAGCGGCTGTCGCCCGCGGCGGTCCGCGGCTCGTGGTGCAATCGACGTGCGCGGAGATCCGCGGGCAACGGCTCCGAGTGCGTGGCCGGCGCAGGGGGTTCGCCAGATCGATCGTCAGCCGGCGCAACGCTCGCCGGGAGCGTCCGCGTCAGCGCCAGCAGGACCGCCAGTGCGACCCAGGTGAGCGATCCGAACGACGAGTGCACGACCTCGCTCGCCACCGTGTCGGCGATCCCCACGATCACGAACCCGAGGAACGCCTGCACGACGTACAGACCGACGATCACGGCCGCAACCGTCCGGATCAGCGGTTGCCCGGCCCGCTCGGCACGACTGCGAACCAGCACCACGACCGCGAACAGCAGCATCGCACCGGCCCATGCCCGGTGGACCATCATGATCACGACGTCGTGACCCAGCGACGGCAGCAGCGCGCCGCGGCACAGCGGGTAGCTGTGGCCACAGATGGTGTCGCTGCCGGCGTTGGCGAGCGTCGAGCCGGCGAGCAGCAGCCCGTAGCTGAGCACGACGAACCAGTGCGTCAGCCGCCAGAAGCGATCACGGCTGGCGCCGGCGCCCGGGTAGCGCAGCCGCACCGCGAGCAGGACGAGCGAGAAGACGAGCAGGGAGGCGCCGCCGTAGTGGAGCACGACCGTCCACGCGACGTTGTCGAGGATCACGGTGATCCCGCCCAGGACGATCTGCAGCGCCAGCATCGCCAGCACGAACAGCATCGGCCGAATCACGCCGCGCTCGCCGCGCAGGCGCCGGAGCACCACCACCGCGGTCGCGATCACGCCGACGCTGAGCAGCGTCACGATCCAGCGGTGGATCTCCTCGATCAGCGCGTGATGCCCGCCGGCGATCAGCTGCCCCTTGCAGATCGGCCAGTCGGGGCACCCCATCCCGGACTGACTGGCACGGACATAAGCTCCGACGGTCATCAAGCCCCAGCCGAGCACGGCCAGCGCGGCGACGCCCGAGGCGAGCCGCGACCGGTTTGGATCCTCGCCGCGCATGGACGTCACAGGTGCTGCACCGTATGGGTTATGCCCGTGCTCGGGCGTCGGGGAGGTATCCGCAAGTCACGGCGGGAGAACTACTGATCCACCGGTTCGCCGGACGCTACTCAAGCCGAACCCGGTCGGAACCGATGACCTACTGAGCACGATGTCCGCGACCGCGATCACGCCTTCCCGGACCAGCCGCACTCGCAGCGGCCGACTGACGGCCACCGCGACCATCCCGGGCGCGGTCGTGTGGACGTTGCTCGGCTCGCGCGCGCTCTCACTCGGTGCCGGCGCCGTCGCCGCCCTGACCGGCACGCGCGCAGCCGGCTGGCGCGCGTTCGACACCGCCGGCATCAGCGCGAGCCTCGGCTCGGTCGGAAACGTGCTCGCAGCCTCCTCGGTGCGCTGGGACTCGATCCACTACCTGCAGATCGCCGCCCACGGCTACCGGCGGGCGCCCAACACGTGCTTCTTCCCCCTGTATCCGATGCTCGTACGGGTCGGCGGGTGGTTGACGGGCTCGAACGTCGCGGCCGGGATCGCGATCAGCGCCGGCGCGTTCGCCGTGGCGTTGCTGCTGCTTCACCGCCTGACCGAGCTCGAGCTGGGCGGCCGCGCCGCTGACGCGACCGTGCTGCTGCTCGGATTCGCGCCGCTGTCGTTCTTCTTCACGGCCGTCTACACGGAGGCGCTGTTCCTCGCGCTGTCGGTCGGCGCGGTGTACGCGGCCCGCCGTGAACGCTGGGCGATCGCGTGGCTGCTGGCGGCGCTGTCAGCGGCAACGCGCATCACCGGGATCCTGATCGTCCTGCCGCTCGCATGGCTGTTGTGGCGCAGCCCGCGCCGCTCGTGGCTCCGGGCAGCGGGGTTGCTCGGCGCACCGCTCGCGCTCGGGAGCTACTTCGCCTACCTCCACGGGCTCGGTTACGGCTGGCTCGCGCCGATCGCCAACGAGTCGGACGCCTCCTACGGCGGCGTGCTGGTCGGGCCGTTCACGGCTCTCGGCTACGCCGTCGGCGCCGCGGAGCACGGGTTGAGCGCGCTGTTCGCCGGAGCGCCGGTGCTGGCGCCGACGCTCGGCGGCCCGTTCTCGCTCGACTTCCAGAGCGTGCTGCTGCTCGGCGTGGCCGCGCTCGCGCTGCTCGCGCTGGTGCTCGCCTTCCGCCGCCTCCCCGGCCCGTACGGAGCCTACGCGCTGCTCGCGCTTTCGATCTCGATCTCCGCTCCGAACATCGTGCAACCACTCGAGGGCGTCGACCGCTACCTGCTGGTCATCTTCCCGCTGTGGATGGCAGCGGGCGCGTGGCTCTCACGGCGACGGTGGCTGCTCGCCGCAGCGGTCGGATGCGGCGGGGGGCTGCTCGCGTTCTACGCGTTCGAGTTCGCCAGCTGGTCGCTGATCGCCTGACTCACACCTGCACGATCGAGTCGAACGGTGACGCCGCCCCGGCCTCCTCGAACAGCCCGTTCGCGCATCTGCTTCCTCCCTCGTTCGAGTGTTCAGCTCCCGGCGGATCCGCCTGCGAGCGACGCGAGTGGCGTGTCCGGATCGGCCAGCGCCGCCCGGTCGATCTGAAGGCGGGAGCGGATCAACGCCTGCACGTCCTGGTTGACGTCCCACACGTTGACGTTCATGCCGGCGGCGACGCGGCCGTCCTGCAGCCAGAACGCGATGAACTCGCCCGCGTCGCGGTCGCCTCGGAAGACGACCTCGTCCCACTCGGTGACATACCCCGAGTACTCCATCCCGACGTCGTATTGATCGGAGAAGAAGTACGGGATCCGGTCGTAGCTGACCGGCTCGCCGAGCATCGCTCGCGCTGCGGCCGGCCCCTGGTTGAGCGCGTTCGACCAGTGCTCGACCCGGATCCGGCGCGCGTAGAACGGGTGCAGGGCGTTGGCGACGTCGCCGGCGGCGAAGACGTTCGGGGCGGAGGTCCGCAGCGCCTGGTCGGCGACGACCCCGTTGTCGGTCTCGATCCCTGCGCCTGCTGCGAGCTCGATGTTGGGTGAGACGCCGATCCCGACGACGGCGAAGTCGCACTCGATCGCGCGGCCCGAGCTGGTGCGCACGCCGCTGACGCCGTGCTTGCCCTCGAACCCCTCGACGCCGTCGCCGAGGACTAGCTCGACGCCGTGCTGGGCGTGGACGTCGCGGTAGAACGATCCGATCTCGGTGCCGAAGACCCGCTCGTTGGGCAGGGCGAGCGGATCGATCAGCGTGACCTCGAGTCCCAGCTGCCGGGCGGAGGCGGCCACCTCGGAGCCGATCCAGCCCGCCCCGACGACGGCCACGCGGGCACCGCTCTGCAGCCTCGCGCGCAGCAGGTCGCAGTCCGCCAGGGTTCGGAGGTAGAGGATCCCGTCGAGCTCGGCGCCCGGCAACGCCGGACGCCTGGGTTCGGCCCCCGTGCTCAGCAGCAGCTTGTCGTATTCGAGCAGCCGGCCGTCGTCGAGGATGACCTGGCTGCTCGTCAGATCGAGCTTCGTCGCAGTGCGATCGGTGATCAGCTCGACCTGCCGCTCGACGTAGAAGCCGGCGTCGTGTACGAGTGCCTTCGCACGCTCCGACTCGCCACGAAGGTAGTCCTTGCTGAGCGGTGGACGCTCGTAAGGTGGTTCAGCCTCGGCACCGATCAGGACGATCTCGCCGTCGAAGCCACGGTTGCGGAGTTCCTCTGCGGCCTTGGCGCCCGCGAGCCCGGCGCCGACGATCACGAATCGCTGCTTGTCCATCAACGTCTTCTCCCTCCCGTCAGATCGCGAGCGAAGTCGATCATCAAGACCGACCGCATCTCAGGTCCGCAATGCTCGAGCCGGAGGGGGACGGGCACAAGCCGTCCCCCTCCCTGCCGGATGCCTGGCCGTCCCGAACGGCGCTAGAAACCCCAGCCGGTGATCAGACCGGTGAAGTTCGGGGTTCCGATCCCGGTGGCCTCGTTGTAGCCGGGGGCCACCGGATAGAACCCGTTGTTGTTGCTCACCTGATGGAAGCCGGTGATCTCGTGGAAGTCGGTGCGGTACGTGAACGGGTTGTCGAACAGGGAGTACAGAAGGTAGTTCGCGTTCCCCGATCGGTGTCCGTGGAAGGCGTCGCGATCGCTCAGCAGGGCTCCCCACAGCGGCGCGGACAGACTGGTGCCACCGATGTGGAACCACCCGGGAGCGCCCGGGGTCGGCGTGAGCCCGAGGCATGCGCTTCCATACGGGACGGGGTTCGGATTCGGCGAGACGTAGCTCGACCCGGTGCAGTACTCGGCGTAGCCCGTGAGCGGGTCCGCGTTCGCCGATATGTCCGGCGTCTCGCGGCACGGCTGCCCGGTTGCCGCAAGCGCGCAGTTGCTCGGGCCGGAGACCGTGAAGGGGTTGATCACCCCCGGCCCTCGCTGGTAGTTCGGCATCGGCCAGAAGATGCTGTGACCGCCTCCACCCGCGCCGTAGCTGTTGCAGTTGACGATGCCGGGCGAGGTCGCGGTCGACGAGTTGTTCCCGCTGCAGACGTCGAGCGTGTTCCACACCGCCTCGGTCCCGTACGGGTAGCTCGGGAAGGGGTTGCTCCCCGGATCGAAGCTCTCGAACGAGGTGCCACCGGTGCTGGTCACCCACGGCTGGCTGGCCGGGTCGTCGACCTGGAGCGGTGCGTTGTTGCCGAAGGTGCCATCCCTGATGCAGTCGAAGGCACCGGTGTCGCCTGCGGAGGCGAACATGCTCTGCCCCTGTGCGGCCATCTGCTCGAAGATCAGGTTCTCGGCCTCGGCGTAGCCGAGGCCGGCATCGGGCTCGCACAGCCCCCAGCTCGAGCTGACCGAATCGGCGACGTCCTGGCCGGCGATCGTCGCGTACTCGTCCAGCTCGGTCTGGCCGGTGAAGTCGTTCGGCGCGTTGTACACGAGCACCGAGTTGGTGGCGGGCGCGACCGTCAGATCCTGTTCGACGTCGGCCTCGACCTCGATGTCGCCGCCGTAGCCGTAGATGCACGTGTCGCCCGTGGGGCACTGCGAGGTGTCCGGGGCCAGCGGTCCGCCGTCGACGTTGATGTCGACGAGCCGGGGGGTGTAGTGCGGGCCGTAGAACGTCTGCGCCCAGGTGGTGATGTCGGCGTGGTTGTAGCCCGACAGCTCGAACACGGCCACGCTCGCGCCGGCGCCGGCGGCGCGCGGTCCGAAGTGGGGCGCGTTGTAGATCGAGTTCGTCTGCGACGGGGTCAGACCGCTGCAGCCGGGACCACCGCCGTATCCGTTGAACGGTCCGTTGGCCGGGATCGCCTGCAGCTGGGCCAACGTCGTCGGATACGGGATCTCGCAGCTCGGCTGGTGGCCGTAGCGATGGCCGTCACGATCGGCGGGGGCGTTCGCCGGCGTGAGCTGAGCGCTCGATTGCAGGCGCACCGTGTTCGTCAGCCCGACGACGCCGAGCACGCTCGACGCAAGGCTCGCCGGCACGGAGGCGGGCGTCGCGTTCGAATAGAAGCTCTCGCCCTGAGTTCCCTGGTAGTTGTCGATCGTCGTGGCGAACGCGGCATCGATCTGCGCGCTGGTCCCGATCGCTCGGAGCAGGAAGGGCGTCGCGGTCGGCTGGACTGTCAGGCCCTTGCCCTGCAGGTACGTGGTCATCGCCTGGACGGTGGCCGGCGCCGGAGCGAACTGGGACTCGAACTGCCCGGCGGCCAGCCACTGGCCGTAGCCAGCGCTGCCGGGCGTGTACAGGGAGGTGAGCAGAGAATTGAGGCCCGCCGCGTTTCCGGGCGCCAGCACGACCTCGACGCTCATCTGGCTTGCCGACAACTGGCCGGAGGGCGTGCCGCTGGCCGGCAGGTAGCTGCCCGGGATCTGGGCCATGCTCGGCCCGACCGGCGGCGGCGGGGCTGACGCCGCCGCGGAGCCCGCGAGCACTCCCGTAGAAACGAGCACGGCCAGCGCCCGCCAGCCAAAGCGGCGGAAAAGCCCTAACGCCCTCATCGTCCTTCCTCCCTTGACGCCCGATACCGGATCTCGCGTCACCCGCCGTTGACGCCGCGTGACGCGCGCACAGCATAACCCCGGTTACGAGCGTGTTGGCAATCGTTCGCTCGACACCGAGGGATCCGCGCCGGCGGATCCCTCGGGATCTGCGTCAAGAGGCTGGAGGAACGAGCTACTCGTGGTTCGAGGGACCGTCGGCCTCGTCGGCGGACTCGCCGCCGACGGCGTCGCCGCTGTCCTCGGGTGAGCCGCCCTCGGCCCCGACTCCGACCGGAGTCGGCTTCGGCGCGGGCTCGATCACCGACAGCTTCACCTCGCGCTCCTGCGGGTCCTCCGACTCCGCCGGCTCGACCAGCACGGTCGAACCCTGCGGCACCTGCGAGCGCAGGACGAAGTCGGCGAGCGGATCCTCGATCAGGCGCTGGATCGCCCGGCGCAGCGGGCGGGCGCCCATCGCGGGATCCCAGCCCTTGTCGACGAGCAGGTCCTTCGCCTCGTCCGACAGCTCGAGCTGCAGCTCGCGCTCGGCCATCGACTCCCGGATCCGCCGCAGCAGCAGGTCGACGATCTCCTTGATCTCGTCCTTGGCCAGCTTGTGGAAGACGATCACCTCGTCGATCCGGTTGATGAACTCGGGCCGGAAGACGCGCTTGAGCTCACCCATGATCCGGTTCTTCATGTCCTCGTAGGTGATTCCGGTCTCGTCGTCGGACACGGCGAAGCCGAGCGGCGTGTTGCGCGCGATCTCCGAGGCGCCGATGTTCGAGGTCATGATCACGATGCAGTGGCGGAAGTCGACCGTGCGCCCCTGGGCGTCGGTCAGCCGGCCGTCCTCGAGGATCTGCAGGAGGATGTTGAACACGTCAGGGTGGGCCTTCTCGATCTCGTCGAGCAGCAGCACGCTGTACGGCTTGCGGCGAACCGCCTCCGTCAGCTGTCCGCCCTCGTCGTAGCCGATGTAGCCCGGAGGCGAGCCGACGAGCCGCGACACGGCGTGCTTCTCCATGTACTCGGACATGTCGATCCGGATCATCGTGTCCTCGTCGCCGAACAGGAACTCGGCGAGCGTCCGTGCGAGCTCGGTCTTGCCGACCCCGGACGGGCCGAGGAAGATGAACGACCCGGTCGGGCGCTTGGGATCCTTGAGGCCCGCGCGCGAGCGGCGGATCGCCTTCGAGATCACCTCGATCGCCGGATGCTGGCCGATCACGCGCTTGTGCAGCTCGTCCTCCATCCGCATCAGCTTGGCCGTCTCGGCCTCGGTCAGCTTGAAGACCGGGATACCCGTCCACATCGAGACGATGTCGGCGATCTCCTCCTCGCCGATCGACGGACGTTCGGTCGACTCGCCCGCCTCCCACTGGTCGGCCAGCTCGCGCTTGCGCTGAGTCAGCCTGCGCTCCTTGTCGCGGAGGTTGGCGGCCTTCTCGAACTCCTGGGCCTCGATCGCGGCCTCCTTCGCACGCCGCGTCTCCTCGATCTCGTCCTCGAGCTCGCGGTACACGGGCGGCGAGGTCATCGACTTGATCCGCATCCGCGACGCGGCCTCGTCGATCAGGTCGATCGCCTTGTCGGGCAGGAACCGGTCGGAGATGTAGCGGTCGGCGAGGTCGGCAGCGGCCTCGAGCGCCTCGTCGGTGATCTGCACCTTGTGGTGCTGCTCGTAGCGGTCGCGCAGGCCCTTGAGGATCTGGACGGTCTCCTCCTTGGACGGCTGGTCGACCGTGATCTTCTGGAAGCGGCGCTCCAGCGCGGAGTCGCGCTCCAGGTACTTCCGGTACTCCTCGAGCGTGGTCGCGCCGATCGTCTGCAGCTCGCCGCGCGCGAGCGCCGGCTTCAGGATCGAGGCGGCGTCGATCGCGCCCTCGGCGGCGCCCGCGCCGACGAGGTTGTGCAGCTCGTCGATGAACAGGATGATGTCGCCGCGCTGGGTGATCTCCTTCATCACCTTCTTGAGGCGCTCCTCGAACTCGCCCCGGTACTTCGAGCCCGCGACCAGGGCGGCCAGGTCGAGCGTGTAGATCTGCTTGCCCTTCAGCAGCTCGGGGACGTCGGCGTTCGTGATCCGCTGCGCCAACCCCTCGACCACGGCGGTCTTGCCCACGCCCGGCTCGCCGACCAGTACGGGGTTGTTCTTCGTCCGGCGCGAGAGGATCTGCATGATCCGCTCGATCTCGGTCTCGCGACCGACGACCGGGTCGAGCTTGCCGTCGGAGGCGAGCTTCGTCAGGTTGCGACCGAACTGGTCGAGCAGCTTCGAGGACTTCTTCCCCTCCCCGGGAGGTCCCGCCGCGGTCGCGCCGGCCGCCGCGCCGGCAGCGCCGCGCTGGCGGCTGCCGGGCCCGGACAGCATCCGGATCACCTCGTTGCGGATCTTCTCGGAGTCCGCGTCGAAGTCGAGCAGGATGCGGGCCGCGACGCCCTCGTTCTCGCGCACCAGGCCGAGCAGGATGTGCTCGGTGCCGATGTAGTTGTGGCCGAGGCTCAGCGCCTCGCGCAGGGCGAGCTCGAGCACCTTCTTGGCGCGCGGGGTGAACGGGATCTGCCCGGAGGTGACCTCCTCACCGGAGCCGACGATGCGCACGACCTGCGCGCGCACACGCTCGACGGTGATCTCCAGCGACTCGAGCACCCGGGCCGCAAGCCCCTCCTCCTCGCGTAGCAGGCCGAGCAGAATGTGCTCGGTGCCGATGTAGTTGTGCTTCAGCGTCCTCGCCTCTTCCTGAGCGAGGACGACCACCTGGCGGGCGCGCTCTGTGAATCGCTCGAACATGATCTTGGTCTCTCGTGTGGCGGGACTGGGTCAGGTCGGTCGATCGGTTTTCCTGGACGGGCCCCTCCACCTGAGTGTAGAAGGCTCCCTTGGCCCTTTATTCGGCCGCTGTGACGCGATCTATGAGCGAGACGAGGTCGATTTCGAGGCCGCGACCCAGTCTAACAGTCGCCTCCCAGGCGCCGGGACGCATCGGGAAAGCGCTGCTCGCGGCCGGGATGCCGCGAGCAGCGGGCGGGCAGCCGCCGCTGCGACGACCAGCTCGATCGCGATGTACGGGAGGATCTCGGTGACGCTTCGGTCGGTCATCCCGACCGGCGCCGCCCAGGCCAGCAGCGGGACGGCCCACAACGGGCCGAGCCGGGGCGAGAGCAGCGCGATCGGGGCGTACAGCAGGACCAGATAGTGGGGCCAGGCGACCGGCGAGGCCGCAAGCGCCGCGACCGCCGCGAGCGCGAATGCGTGGCGGTCGGTATCCGGATCACGTGCAAGCCGCTCGGCGCCGATCAGGAGCGTGCCGGCGAGCGCCAGGCCCGCCGCCGTTGCAACCGTTCTGCCAATGCCGAGCGCGGCCCCCAGGCTGAGGATCGAGACGCCGGCCGGGCCGTTGATCGTCGACTCGTCGCCGAGGATGTGCGGATAGCTGCCGAGCGTCCCGAAGCCGACCACCGCCCAGCCGACCCCACAGGCGAGCACCGCCGCCGCCCCGGCGATCGCTGCGGCCTTCACGCGCCGCGCGAGCAGCAGGTAGACGCCGAACGGCCAGAGGAACAGTTTCGCGGTCACCGCGGCCGCGGTCGCGAGCGCGGCCGGGACCGTCCGCCGCCGGAAGCGCCAGGCGAGCGCGACCGCGAGCAGCAGCAGCTCGTTCACCTGCCCGAGGCGCAGCGAGTAGACGAGCGGCCAGCTCAGCAGCGCAGCTCCGAAGCAGCGCCAGTCGCGCACGCCGAAGAGCCGGAGCGCGCATCCGAATGCAATCAGGCTGAGCCCTGCGAATGCGAGCCCGGCGGCCTTGAACGGAAGCAGCCCGAACGGGACGACCGCCAGCAGCGTCGGCGCCGGATAGACCGGCACCGAGAACAGCGGTGTCCTGCCCGTGCCGGCTGCGGGGAGCGCTGCCAGATGCGAGAGCAGCGCGGCGTCATAGGGGTCGCGACCGTGCAGGATCGCGACAGCGGCGTTGTACAGGCCCCCGTGAAAGTCGTAGGCGAACGTCGATGAGCCGAACGTGACGGCAAGGAAGGCGCTCACGAGCGCGACCGGGGCGACGCCGAACACGAGGACGCTCACGACATTGCCGAGAGCCCGCGCGAGCGGTCTCATCGACGGCGCACGAAGATCACAGCGCTCGCATCGGCGCTTGCCATGCGGAACGCAGGGTCCGCCGCCACGGAGGCCGCCGCCGCGCTGCCGGCCGTCGCGAGGACGACCCGGATCCGCGGATTTGCAAGGATCAGCGCAGCGCCGCGCGAACCGTCGACCCAGTCGAGGTAGGCGGCCTGGACGGGGCGGGCGAAGGCATCGAGGGGATTGCCCGCCCAGATCCGTCCGCCGGCCAAGGCGACCTGCTCGGCGGGGATCGCGTCGGCGAGGATCGGCTCGCCTCTCGCGAGCGCGAGCGTGCGAGAGAGGATCGAGCTGCTCGCACCGGGCGTGATCGGGCGCTGGGCGACCACGACCACGAGCAGGACGGCGGCAAGCGCGGCTCCGGCGACCGGCAGGGTGTTCGCGGCAGCGGCCCTGAGCGCGACGAAGCGACCGCTCAGCCGCACGCCAAGCGGTGGCGCGGCCGACACAAGCGGCGCGAGGAACAGTAGGAGCCAGACGCCGTCGCGTCCGGCCTTGACCGTCATCACGACGAGGGCCGCCCCGACCTCCGCCTCCCACAGCGCCGGGCGGCGGCGGATGACCTGTACCAGCATCATCACGGCGACGGCGATCAGCACCGGATCGAACGGCATCGCGCCGAGCGGGGCCCACTGCCCGACGCCGCGCTCGGCGGCCAGGTTCGTGACCAGACCGCGGTAGTAGTCGATGCTCGCGAGCCCGGCCGGCGTCAGGCACAGAGCCAGCAGACTGACGGCGGCCACACCGGCCGCCGTCAGCGGACCGGAGCGTCGCCGACTGAGGACCAGGTACGCGATCACCGTCACCTCGCCCATCAAGACCGCGCCGTGCAGGTTCGCCCACGCCGCGATCAGCGCCGGCGCCAGCCAGATGCGCCGCGACGGTCGCCTCGCGTCCGCCCGCAGCAGCGCCACGAGCGCCGGGAACGCGACGAGCGAGAACAGCTGCACGCGGACCAGCGCGAGGCTCGTGAACGACCCGAGCGCGGCGAGCAGCAGGGCGACTGCGGTCGCGCCGGTGCGCGCGCCCTGGGCGCGGGCGTCGCGCGCGAGGATCGTGAAGCACGCGGCGACTGCGACCACCTGAGCGAGTACGAAGCCTCGCTCGCCGAACCACGAGCTGAGCGCGTGCAGCACGAGCTCAGCCGCCACCAGCGTGTTCGCCCAGTGGCTGGTCGGTGCGGCCGCGAACGGCACGCCGTGAGGGACACCGCCGCTCGTCGCGACCACCCGCCCGAGCGCCGCGAGCCAGCGGAGGTCGGCGCCCACGGTCGATACCGCCCCCGCCAGGCCGGCGATCAAGGCCACAGTGGCGGCCAGTCGAACGCCGTCGAGGTCGATCCGCGCGGCGAGCGCGGGCGCTCGAGGTTGAGGCGAGCGGGCGAGCGGCTCGGTGACGGCGTGCGAGCTCATCGGGAGATCGCCGTCCGGGTGGCCACAGCCGCCACCACGAGCCACCACAGAAGCTGCCGCCAGGTGGCGACGAGCATCATTGACGGGCACGCCCACAGCACCAGCGGCAGCAGCCACACGGCCGACAAACGGGGGACCGCAAGCGCCAGCGGAATAGCAAGCAGCGCGAAGTAGTGAAGATCGACCTGTGGTGAGGCGACGATCGTGAGCGTCACCGCCAGCGCAAACGCCGCCGCCTCGAGGCCCTGCCGGCCGGCCCGCACGAGCGCGCCGGCGAGCAGCGCCGCCAGCGCGAGCGTCACGCCCATCGCCGCCGCCTGGCTCAGCCCGAGGTGCCACAGCAGCGCGATCGCACCATACCCGCGACGGTCCAGAAGTGAGCCCTGGCGAGAGACTAGCTCGAGCCAACGCGGCAACGAATCCCAGCCGGCGAGCGACCACGAAACCGCGCTCGCCGCGATCCCGCTCGCTACCGCGATCAGGCCAGCGCGGTAGCGCCGCGTCGCCAGCAGCCACAACCCTAGCGGCAGCATTATCGGCTTGACGAGGACGAGCAGCGCCGTCAACGCTCCCGCCCACCCCGGAGCGTTGCGTTTGCGCCAGAGGACTGCCAGACCGAACGCCAGCGGCAGCGACATGTTCGCCGACTGCCAGCCGAGCACGACCGGCATCCACAGCAGCACCACCCCGTAGAGACGCCGGTCACCGATCTCCAGCACCCGCAGGGCAGCTAGCGGCGCGAGGAGGCACGCGCCGGTCGCGACGCCCGAGGCTACGAGGGACGGCAGCAACGCCAGCGGTGCGAGCAGGATCGTCGTCGTCGCCGGGTAGGGATACGAGGTCCCCGACAAGATCTGGGAACGCGACCAGGCGTAGGGATTGCCGCCGAGAAGGAAGCGGTGCGCGGCGACCCAGAAGCTGTGGCGGAAATCGACCGCGACGATCCCGCCCGTCGCCACCTTGTACAACACCCACGCGGTCAGGAGCGCCGGGACGACACCGAACAGCGCGTCATCGAGCGCGCGCCGGCCGGACAGGTCACGACCGCTCGCCCGTGTCGCTTCGACTGTCGCGCTCACGACCGCCGCCTGTCAGCTGACTGGCTTGGTCGCGACGATCACCTGCTTGTTGCGCATCAGCACGTGTACCCCAGGCCGTGCCAGCAGGATCCGATTGGCGGCGTGGTTGCCGGGGAATAGCAGCAACACCGAATATGGAGCGAGCGTGCCCGGCTGGGTCGAGAGCGTGGCGATCGCGCTCAGCTGGCGTTCGGTCAGGTTCTCGAGGCTGGTGTCGTACGCGATGTGGCCGGCGAGCGCCGGGTCCTCCCACACGAGCCAGTCGGCGTAGCGGACATCGGCGAAGATCTTGGTCGCCGGGTGCGCACGCACGATCCGGGCGACGTCGACGAGCGCCGAGCGCGGGTTCTCGCGGGTGAACCACGTCGACGGGCGCGCGAGCGTCACGACCGTGAGGAGCGCGGTGAGCGCAATCGCGGAGATCGCAAGCGCGAGGTTCACGCGCGCGCGGCGCAGGGCCGGTGCCGCGTTGGGGCGAACATGGCTGATCGTCGCGGGCAACAGCACCATCACCCCGAGGCCGAACCAGGTGATGTTCCGTACAGCGATGATCGCCCCGAGCGCCAGCACCATCAGCAGCAGCTGGTCGAATGCCGGCGTCTTGCGACCGCTGCGACCGAGCGTCCAGACGGTGCCGAAGATTAGCATCAGCAGCGGCACCGCGAGCACCGTGTACGAGGTGATCGGCTGCCACTCGGTGATCAGCTTGCCAAAGCCGGGGTTGAGCAGCGTCTTGTGGTAGTAGGCGATGATCGAGGTTCCGTACGGCGTGACGAGCAGCGTCACCGGCGCGCCGAACACGAATCCGAGACCCCGGAGGCTGAGCAGACCGGCGGCGCCGTGGGAGCGCCAGCGACCGGCGAGCACCGTGAGGCCGTATAGACCGGCCATGCCGGCGCCGAGCGTTGCGGAGCCGTGCAGGTTGCCCCACAGCACGAGCATCGGGAAGACGAGCAGTGCGCGGCGAGATGGCCGGCGGACCTCGGATGCCAGCAGCCACAGGGTCGCCACGAACAGCGGGTACGCGAATCCCTGCGTACGGATCGAGACTGCCGTCGCAAGGTAGAAGAACGTGCCGAGCGGGAGCATCGCCAGCACGTGGATGTCGCGCGCGCCGAGCGCGCGGCTTGCCATGATCGCGAGCGCGAACGAGGCGCCCGTGATCAGAACGTAGACGGTGCAGAGGAGCTGCAGCCCGCCGAGGTGCTGCAGCTCGTAGACGGCCAGCTGCGCAAGCCATTGCTGGTCGATCCAGCGCACGCCATGGGCCATCACGGTTAGGAAGTCGTGCTGGGGGATGCCGTGTGCGGCGATGATCCGACCAGCGACCAGCGCCAGGTAGCTGTCCTGGGCGAGGTGGTTCGGGATCCCGGCGAGGCTGAGGGCGATGACCGCGGCCGCGGCCACGACGAACAGGGCGCGTGCCTCGAGCCAGTCGACGGCGCCTGCAACACCTCGTGCGGGATGCTTGGTGACGGTCTGGACGTTTGATTGAACCTCGGCAGCGGGGCTTGATGCGCCCGCCTGCGCGGCCGAATGAGTGTCCACAGCCATGCAGTACATCTCGACTGCAACTTCGCTGGCCAGAACTGGACCTTGGTCCAGGTCCTCGTGCCGGCCCACCACCGATCGCCCGGTTCTTGCCTTAGTCGGCGAGCGCCCTAAAGCATTCAGAAAGGGCACCGATCATTGTGGACAGGATGCTTCGAACGCTGCATGTCAGTCATACCCTGGCCGCACGCCTCCCGATGGAGGACGGGCAGGGGCTGACCGAGTACGCGCTGATCATCGCGTTGATTGCGGTGGTCGCAATCGCGGCACTCTCGCTGTTCGGTGGCACCGTCACGACGATGTTGTCGTCCGCTGGAAGGAGCGTCTGAGCGGCATGGAGCGGAGCAGCCACAGGCACCTGCCAGCGGCTCCCGCGGCGCTGCCAGTCAACCACGCGATGAGGCATGGAGGGGGGTGAATTTCGGAATGCTCAAGCTTTTCATCAACCTGCAGCAGCTGGTTGCGCGCGTGCAGGAGGAGGACGAGGAGAAGGGCCAGGGACTCACTGAGTACGCCCTCATCCTTGCTCTGATCGCCGTCGTCGCGATTGCTGCGCTGACGCTGCTCGGCGGGCAGATCACCAAGGTGCTCAGTTCCGCAGCCACCACTCTGTAGATCTGGAGACGAATAAGGGGCCGGTCCGTTTCGATGGAATGGACCGGCCCCTTTCGTCGTTCTATTGCCGGCCGCCGTACACCGACCTGCGCTTGACGGCAGCCCGGACTCAACCGGGCGACGCGGCAACGAACGGGGTTCCCACGTACGCACGCCCCGCGGCTCAGCGGGTGCGAGACCAGCGGCGCGCGCCTCTGGGTGGCGTGCTGCGAAGCGGTGCCGGCTCTTGGCGCCCCGCGTCCCGGCTCTTGGCGGCGTAGACAAGCTCGACGCGGCCGCCACCGTCAAACCTCGGTGCCGGGGGCTCTTGGCGGCGGCGACGGGCTCGGCGCGGCCACCCACCGCCAAACGTCGACATCGTCCACTCCGCGGTGGCACCGTGTGCAGCCGTGCGGCCATACGCAGCGGATCTGCACCACCCCAGCCGCAGGCCTCGGTGATGTTGAGCTTCTGCGGTTTCGGGCCGCCCCGACCACCGTCGATCACAAATCAGCCACTCGCATCGACCGCCAGGGCCGCCGCGCCGGTCAGCATCGTCATTTGCGATGACGGTCAGGATCGGCGCCTGGCGGCACTCGGTGGCCAGGGGCAGCAGCGATGCGCAGCGGTCGGGGGTGGAGCGGCCGGTCGCCCGGTATCGCGCCGGGCGGTCGCCGCCCCGATCGCCCGTTCGTCAGAAGCTCTTGAACGAGTGCAACAGGTTGATCACAGCCGGCGTCATCAGAACGAGGAACATCGCCGGGAAGATCAGGAAGACGAGCGGGAACAGCATCACGACCGGGGCCTTCTGAGCCTTCTCCTCGGCCTGGCTGCGGCGGCGGGCGCGCATCTCGTGCGAGAGGTTGCGCATGATCTGACCGGTCGAGATGCCCATCCGCTCGCCCTGCGTCATCGCCCGCACGAACGCCTTGACCGCCGGGGTGTCGGCGCGTGTCGCCAGGTTGCCGAGCGCCTCGTCGACCCCGAGGCCCATCGTCTGCTCCTGCAGCGTCAACCGCAGCTCATCGCTCAGCGGCGGCTCGAACTGACCCGCAGCCATCCGCATCGCGGCCGAGAACGACAGGCCGGCCTCGATCATCACCGTCAGCAGGTCGATCAGGTCCGGCAGCCGCCGGTCGATCTGGTCGAGGCGCTTTCGCGCCCTGCGCGACACGTAGCTCATCGGCAGCACCCAACCGGCGAATGCGGCAAGTGCCACGATCAGGATGTCGAGCGGCTTGCTGACCCCGACCAGCACGAACGCGATCACCGGGAAGATGAGGCTGGCAACCACGCGATAGCCGATCAGCGTTCGCGGGGAGACCGTGTACATGCCGGCCGACATCAGCTGCTCGCGGATGTGGTCCTCGCGGACGCTCGCGATCCGCCGGCTCAGGATCTCGCCGAGCCAGGTCATCATCGACGTGACACTCGTACGCGAACGCTCGCGGGGCAGGTATGCCTGGACCTGCGAGTCCGCCGTGAAGCCGTAGTCGTGGATCGTCGACAGCCGCTCGGCTGTCCGGTAGCGGCGCGAGCCGGCGGCGGTGAGCGCCGAGGCGACTGCGATCCCGATCAGGGCCGAGCCGAGGACCAGATACAGGTACATGTCAGAGGGTCCTTGCCAGTCAGACGTCGATGTCGACGATCTTGTTGATCAACCAACTGCCGATCACGGTCAGCACCACGCCGATCGAGAGGGAGACCAACCCTGCCGTGGTGTGGAACAGGGGGTGCGTGTAGCCGGGGTTGATCATCGAGATGATCAGCAGCAGACCGACCGGCAGTCCGGACAGCACGACCCCGGCGAGCCGGCCCTGGGCGGTCAGCGCCCTGACCATCCGCCGCAGTTCGATCCGATCACGGATCACATCCGCGACGAGATCGATGACTTCGGCGGTGTTGCCGCCCGTGTCGCGCTGGAGCCCGGCGACGATCGATACCTGCTGGAAATCGGTACTGTTCATCCTCTCGGTCACCTGCCCGAGCGCCTCGCTCAGTGGAACCCCAAGGGCCTCGTCCGTGATCGCTCGGCGTAGCTCGCGCTTCGAGGGCTCGGGCGCGTCGTCGACGACCGCCGATAGCGAACCGACGAATGTCTGCCCGGCGCGCATTGCCGACGCGACCACCTGCAGGTTGTCGGGCAACTGCTCGGAGAACCGCCGTCGCTGGCGGTCCGCGGCGGTCTTCAGTCCGATTCTGGCTGCGACCGGAACCGCGACTGCGCCGAGCAGCATGCCGATGTAGCTCGCGGTCGTGCGCTCCAGCAGCCAGCCGGCGAACACCATCCCGATGAACACGACACCGAGCAACCGCTCGAGCGACAGCTTCACGTCGGCCACCTCGAGCTCGACTCGCAGCTTGTCCCAGTAAGGCGAGCGACCGATCGCGCGAGCCTGCTTGTCGCCGAGCGCCCGCTCGACCAGTGAGCGGGTCGCCTGCGAGCGCGCGCGGCTGGTCGAAATGAACCCCCCCACCCGCCGGCTCACGTCGCCCTGCCGGCTCAGCAGAATCATCACGACGCCGCCGATCAGCAGCCCGCAGACGACGCTGACCGCCAGGAACGGGATGATCGAGCTTGTTCCGCCTGAGCCCGAGCCGGAGATTGCCGCGAGCACCGACATCGCGCTCACCGGGTGGAGCGGCGGCCGTCGACCCGCAACTGTCGCGCGCCGGCCGCGACAGTCTGCGCGGCCTGGGCGGCGGTCTGGGCGGCGACCCGATCGGCGACTCGCTCGGCTAGCCCGCCGCCCGATCGGTCGGAGCCGAAGCCGGATCGGTCGGGCCCGAATCGGTGCTGGTCCATGAAACGCGGCAGCGCAATCGCGTGCTTGGCGAACTTGTCGGAGGAGGGTCGCAGGCCCGTGTAGACGAGCGAGCCGCCGGTCTCGGTGTGCGTGCGGTCGATCTGGTATTCGAACACCTCCTGAAGCGTCACGGTGTCGCCCTCCATCCGCTGCACCTCGGTGATGCTCGTGATCTTGCGGGCGCCGTCCCCGAACCGTTCGATCTGGACGAGCAGATCGAGCGCGCGCGAGATCTGCTGGCGGATCGCGGAGATCGGGAGATCGATCCCGGCCATCAGCACCATGCTCTCGACGCGCGCGATCGCGTCGCGCGGTGTGTTCGCGTGGCAGGTCGACAGGGAGCCGTCGTGGCCCGTGTTCATCGCCTGCAGCATGTCGAGCGCCTCGGCGCCCCGGACCTCGCCGACGATGATCCGGTCGGGACGCATGCGCAGCGAGTTGCGGACGAGATCCCTGATCGGTATCTCACCCTGGCCCTCGATGTTCTTCGGCCGAGCCTCGAGGCGCAGGACGTGCGCCTGATGGAGCCGCAGCTCGGCCGCGTCCTCGATCGTCACGATCCGCTCGGACTCCGGGATCGAGGCGGACATCGCGTTCAGCAGGGTCGTCTTGCCCGAGCCGGTACCGCCCGAGATCAGGACGTTCATCTCGGCCTTGATGCACGCCTCGAGGAACTCCCGGGCCTGGCTCGGCAGCGAGTTGTTGGCGACGAGGCCAGCCAGGTCCCAGCGCTGCTTCGAGAACTTGCGGATCGTCAGCAGCGGGCCGGTGAGCGACAGCGGCGGCAGAACCGCGTTGACGCGGCTGCCATCGGGGAGGCGTGCGTCGACCATCGGCGAGGACTCGTCCACGCGACGTCCGACCTGGGCGACGATCTTGTTGATGATCCGCCGCAGGTGGTGCTCGTCGGTGAAGCGGATCGGGGTCTTGTGCAGCATGCCGCTGCGCTCGACCCATACGTCGGCGGGGCCGTTGACCATCACCTCGGTCACGGCCTCGTCCTGCAGCAGCGGTTCGATCGGACCATGACCGAGGGTGTCGTCGGCGATCTCCTGGACGAGCCGGTCGCGGTCGGCGATCGCAAGCCCGCGCTCCTGCGCGAGCCGGTTGCGGATGTCCGCCATGACGACCTCGTGCAGCGAGGTCGCCGACAGCGACTCGTTGTACAGGCGCGGGCCCAGGTCTGAGATGACCGCCTGATGGATGCGGTCCTTGAGGTCGGCGAACGAGTCCGACCGGACCTCGCCCGTCACCACCGGCCGCCCTCCCTGGAGCCGCTCGCGGAGCTCCATGGCCTAGATCTTCCCCCGCCGCATGAGCACGCGACCCTTGCGTTGGGTGCTCGCGCCGACCGCCGGCATCTGGGTGAACAGCCCGGCGAGTCCCTCGAACGAGCGTGCCGCCTCGGAGCGCCGCTGGGAGATCACGACGGGGGCGCCCTCGTTGACTGAGCGCGCGATGTCTCGGTGGCTCGGCACGAGGACGTCGGGCGTACGGCCGAGGATGCTGACGACGTCGTTGCGCGTGATACCCACGCTCGTGTTCGCACGATTCAGCACGACCCGCACGCGGTCGGGGTCGTAGCCCATCAGGTCGAGCGTCTCCATCCCCAGCCGCGTGTTCTTCAGAGACAGGGCATCGAGCATCCCGACCATGCACACGTAGCTCGAGCCGTCGATCGTCGTGATCACCTCGGGAGTGAACGCGGGCGGCGTGTCTACGATGATGAAGTCGTACTCGTCGCGCAGCAGCGCGTACACGTCGGCGATGAACTCCGGCGTGACCGACGCCGCCTGATCGGGGCGCGCCGGTGCGGCCAAGACCCGCAGGCCGCTGCCGTGCTGGAGCAGGAACGCGTCGAGCTTCTCGGAGTCGAGGCTGCCGCCCGACACCGCCAGATCGAACGAGGTCGTCTCGGGCGTCAGCCCGAGCGACAGCGCGACGTCGCCGAACTGCAGATCGAGGTCGACGAGCACCGTCTGCTTGCCGGCCTGGGCGAGCGCGACCGCGAGGTTGCAGGCCGTGATCGTCTTGCCGATCCCGCCCTTTGGCCCGAGCACGCACACGATCTTCCCGACGTCGGTGGACTGCTCCGACGGGGTCGAGTTGCGAGCGATCGCCTTGCGCAGCGAGAATTCGACGTGCCGGCGCGCGTACTCGGACACGTCCGGACCCGCCTCGAGCACGATCAGGTCGTCCGCGCCGACGCTGAACGCCTCCTCGACGAAGCCGTTGTTCGACGACGGGCAGAACACGACGCTGGGGCGGCCCGGCCGCGCGCTGTTCCACCAGTCGAGCAGCGCGAGCCCCTCGTCCGAGCCCTCGCGGCAGCCGACGATCAGCAGGTCGGCGTCCGAGCGCTTGAGCGCGTCGGTCGGCGGGAACAACGTGCCGACCACCTCGACCACCTGGATCTCGGCGCCTCCCGGCACGTGCTCGGTGATCAGGCCCGGCGTGACCGCGTCGTCGTGAGCTACGACTGCTGTGATCCCGCGTCTCATAGGTTGCTCACCTCGTCGCCGACTGTCACCGATTGCTTGGCGCCGGTCGCGGGGCGGAGCGTCAGCCAGATCTTCGCCTTGTCCGACGTTCCGGCGAGCATCAGCGCCTGCTTGTCGGTCACCTGGACCACGATGTCGCCAGCCTGATTTGCAAGCACCTGCACGTTCTGGGCGATCATCGTCGTCTTGTTGTTGTCGTCGACCATGATGTCCACGGTCGCACCCGGGATCAGGTAGGTGGTCAGTCCGTGGGTCGGGTCGAGCGCCAGAGCGATCGCGCGCTGGTCTCCGGTCAGGTTGGCTCCGATCGCGATCGCCGGCTTCGTGAACGAGCCCACCGACACCTGCTGGCCGGCGGCGATCGCCGCGGTGGACACCTCGCCGGTCAGCACACCGGGGT
Source organism: Solirubrobacterales bacterium (assembly GCA_027315255.1). Lineage (GTDB taxonomy): Bacteria > Actinomycetota > Thermoleophilia > Solirubrobacterales > Solirubrobacteraceae > Palsa-465. The sequence continues at coordinate 36,262 of DAHUYL010000035.1, forward strand.
CGGAGATCGCGCCGGCGACCGCCTGGGTCAGGGGCACCGTCTCGCGGCGCAGCATCCCGCCGGCTGCGATCGCCTGCTCAGGCGTGCCAGGGGGAATGTAGTGGGTCGCGACGAACACGATCGCGCTGGGCGTCGCTGCGGCGACGGGCGCCTTGCGGTAGTGCTGGACGAACAGATAGATCAGGACTCCGGCGATGACCGCGGCGGCTGCCGCGACGCTCAGGGCGCCGCGCCGGCTGGTCAGCAGCTGGCTGCTCCAGTTGCCGCCGATCCTGCCAATCCGGATGTTTGGCGCTTCCATTGGGCTTCACTCCTCGGGGTCTCTACGTGGTGCTATCGGCGTCGTGGCGAAAGACTTGACTGTGGGCGGACGGCGGCAAGCGGATTGCGGCCTCAGCAACTCGAGTGGTCGGCCGTGCCGATCCACGAGGGCGTCGTCGTGTTGTTGGCCTCCTCGCGCATCGTCGCGACGGAGGAGATGGTCGTGTGCAGGCTGCCGACGGCGCCACCGAGCTTGCCGATCCCGCCGAACATGATCTGGAGCCAGTTGAACGTGTCGGAGACCTTCACCTGGATCGTGTCGCCGAGCGCGTACTTGCTCGTGTTCGTCGTGTCCGAGGAGCAGACGGTCAGCGCGCCGCCCGTTAGCGCCGTCGAGTCGAGCGCACCCTCACAGCGCAAATAGGTGGTCAGATCCGTCGACGTCCCGCTCGTGTTCGTGCACGATGGGTTGCTCGGGGTCGTCGACGCAACCACCGCAGCACGGACCCCGATGTTGGCGAGGTTGGTCGTGTCGTTGTACTGATTCAGCGCCTCGCCGAAATCGATGATCGCGAACAGCACGAACAGCAACAGGGGGATCACCAGCGCAAGCTCGACGAGCGCCTGTCCCTCCTGTCTGCGCAGCGACGTGATCCGATTTCCCACGGCACCCCCGTATATCGGCAGGTCCGCCGCGGTCCAGTAGGAACGGGTACGCGAATTGGTCTTCGAGGCCGTCCGGAGGGTACCGGCGGCCGCTCGAGCGCTCGCTCAGTCGCGCATCGCCGGGAACAGCACGACCTCGCGGATCGTGCGCCGGCCACACAGCAGCATCACGAGCCGGTCGATCCCGACACCGATCCCACCCGTCGGCGGCATCCCGTACTCGAGCGCGTGGATGAACGCCTCGTCGTACGGCTGCGCCTCCTCACCGGCCGCCGCGAGCTTGCGCTGCTCCTCGAACCGGGCGCGCTGATCATCCGGGTCGTTGAGCTCGGTGAAGGCGTTGGCGATCTCCATCCCGCCGACGAACGCTTCGAAGCGCTCGACCAGCCCGGGCTCGGAGCGGTGGCGCTTGGCCAGCGGGGACAGCTCGACCGGGAAGTCGAGCAGCAGCGTCGGCTGCTGGAGGGTCGGCTCGACGTGCTTGGAGACGAGCTCGTCGACCAGCTGGGGCCAGCTGTCGGACTCAGGGACGACGAGACCCTCGGCGGCCATCGCGCCAGCCAGGGCGTCGCGATCGGCGTGAGCTCGGACGTCGATGCCGGTCCGCGCCTCGATCGCGCCGGCCAGTGTCTCGCGCCGCCAAGGGGATTCGAAGTCATACTCACCCGCATAGCCGACCGCGTGCGCGACAGCCCGCATCAGCTCCTCGAAGCGGACGGCGACATCGAGATAGTCGGCATAGGCCTCGTAGTACTCGAGCATCGTGAACTCGGGGTTGTGCTTCGGCGACAGCCCCTCGTTGCGGAAGTCCTTGCCGAGCTCGTACACGCGCTCGAGCCCGCCGACGATCAGCCGCTTCAGGTACAGCTCGGTCGCGATCCGCAGATAGAGCTCGCGGTCGAGCGCGTTGTGGTGGGTCGTGAACGGACGCGCCGTCGCCCCTCCGTAGAGCGGTTGCAGGACGGGGGTCTCGACCTCGATGAAGCCCTGCCCGTCGAGGTAGCGACGGATCGCCGCGACGGTCCGTGCGCGGGTCAGGAACAGCTCGCGGACCTCGTCATTGGCGATCAGGTCGGCCTCACGGTGGCGGAAGCGCGTCTCGACGTCAGCCAGTCCGTGGTGCTTGTCCGGCGGCGGCCGCAGTGACTTGGCGAGCAGCTCGTGGGCGGTCACGCGCAGGCTTAGCTCGCCGCGGCGTGATCGCAACGCGAGCCCGTCGACGCCGACCAGGTCGCCGAGGTCGAGATCCGTGAGCGCCGACAGCCCGGCTTCGCCGAGCTCGTCGACCCGTGCCTGCAGCTGAATCTTGCCGGAGCGGTCGACGAGGTCGAGGAAGGCCATCCGGCCCTGGCCGCGGCGGGCCGCGAGCCGGCCCGCGACTCGGTGGGCGACCTCGGTCTCCTCCCCCGCCTGCAGGGCTTCGTGCGCGGCGCGGACGGCCGCGATCGGCTCGACGCCCGGGTAGGCGTGCGGGAACGGCTCGACGCCGGCAGCGCGCAACGCCGCGAGCTTCTCGCGGCGCGCACGAAAGACGTCGGGCGCCTCGTCGTCGCCCGCGCTCATCCCAGGCCGCTCCGAGGCGCGCTCAGGCGACGTCGATCTTCTCGATCTTGAGCTTGCGCTCGCCGCGCGGAGTCGCGAACACGACCTCTTCGCCGCGCTTGCGACCGACGAGCGCCTTGCCGACAGGCGAGACGTTCGACAGCTTCATCACCGCCGGCTTGGCCTCGGCTGAGCCGACGATCGTGTACTTGAGCTTCTTTCCCGCGCCGTCGGTCACGTGCACGACCGAACCGACGCGGACGATGTCGGTGCCGAGGTCGGCGGCGTCGATCACGGTCGCCGAGCGCAGCCGGTCCTCGAGCTGCGCGATCCGCGCCTCGAGCATCGCCTGCTCGTTCTTGGCGTCGTCGTACTCGGCGTTCTCGGAGATGTCGCCGAACTCGCGCGCCTCCTTGATCCGTGCGGCGACCTCGCGGCGGCGCACGGTCGACATGTGCTCGAGCTCAGCCTTCAGCTCGGCGAGTCCCTGGGGTGTGAGGATGACGTCCTTGGGCATGTTCTGCAGGGAGGGTTGGGTGTTGATAAGACAAAACCCGCGCAACCAGCGCGAGTTTCGGGGGCCCAGCTTGACCGGGCGGATGAGTATAGCCACGCGGTCATCCGCCGCTTGGGAGATGCTGTGCGCACGATGGGCGCGCGCCACCGGAACCCGCTGTTTGTGATCAGCCGGCCAGTGGGCCCAAACCAGCCGTGACGGATTCGGACCCCACCCGTCCGCCCACGACGGCGTCGGATCCAGGGGCGGGCGTTGCGTTGGGTCCGGAGCTCGTCGGGCAGCCCACATCCGCCGCGGGGAGCGCCGGGGCGGTTCTTCAGAATGCGCACATGGTGGAACCCGACCGCGGCCACCGGTCGCTCAGGGGCGGCGCGCTTCGATCGGCGTCCAGCCAATCGGTCGCAGCCGCTGCGGCGGCGATCACGCTCCTCATGCTCGCTCGCATCCTCGGCCCGGGTCGGACAGGGACCTACTCCGTCGCGCTCGCGCTCGCGCTCGGACTCCTGACCCTCGGCTCGCTCAGTCTCCAGACCGCGATCGGCTACTTCGTCGGCTCGGGCCGTTGGGCACCCCGCCGGGCGCTGCTCGAGTCGCAACTTGCGGCGGGGGCTCTGGGCCTGCTCATGATCGGGGTCGCACTCGGGCTCCACACCGTCGCCCGCCCGGCCTTCCGCGGGCTGGACCTCGGCATCGTCATCCTGGCTGCCGGCAGCGTCCCGTTCGGGCTCTCCTGGAGCTACGCGTCGGCCGTCGCACTTGCCGTGGACTGCTATGAGGTCTACGCACTCGCCGCAGCGCTTCAGGCGGTCCTGAGCCTGGTGCTCGTGCTGACGCTCGGAGCGATCGCCGGCGTCGCTGGAGCGGTCGCAGGGTTCACGCTCAGTCACGTAGCGTGCGCCGCCGCCATCCTGCCGCTGTGCGCACGATCGGTGCCACGCGACGATTGCGACCCAGCGGGACATGGTTCGCGGCTCGTGGCAGCCCTCAAGTTCGGGCTCAAGACGCACGCCGCAAACGCACTCACTTTCGTCACGTATCGTGCCGATGTGTTCATCCTCAACGGGAACGTGGGCGCAGCGGAGGTCGGGCAGTACGCGATTGCGGTGTCCGTCACGCAGGCGGTATGGCTCCTGCCCAATGCGCTTGGCGCGGTCGTGCTGCCGCGCATCGCGCAACTGTCGACGGGCCGGGGGAAGGCCGATTCGCAGTACCAGGAGATGGTGGAGCGCAAGGGCGTTCGGCACGCGTTGATCGCCGGGGTTGCGTCCGCCTTGTGCCTGCTCGTGGCGCTCGCGGTGCTCGTGCTCACGTTCCTCGGCGCTCGCTTCCATGAGTCAATCGTCCTCGGATCGGTGCTGCTCCCCGGCTCCATCCTGCTCGCCGTCACCGCGGCGCTCGCAGCAATGTTGTCCGGGCGGGGACGCGCCGAGTTTGCACTGATCGTCTCACTGGTGATGACCCCAGCCGCGGTGGTGCTCTATGTCGTCCTCATTCCCCCACTTGGAGCGATGGGGGCAGCGCTAGCGTCGACCCTGGCTTACACGATCGGGTTCGTCGTCAGCCTGTTCGCCGCCCAGCGCATGCTCAAGAGTTCGGTGCTGAGGCTGATCGTGCCAACCCGCTCGGAATTCGACGATTATCGGACCCTCGCGCTGCGGTTGCGTAACCGGCACCGGACTGCAGCGAAATCGTGAGTATGGGACCGCGTCGCAGCATCTTGGTCGTTTCCCCATGGTACCCGTCCACAAGCCGTCCGTTCTCCGGGACGTTCGTGCGAGAGCACGTTCGCGCACTGGTCCGGGCCGGCCACGAGGTGACGGTCATCGTCAACGAGGATGAGCCGACGATGCGCAGACGTCTCGGAGCGACGACCGCGACCGCGGAGAACGGTGCCCTCGTCTTCCGCTGCCGGATCCGTCGCGGACTGCCGCTGGCGGCCGTCGCGGTCGCGCGTACTGCTGTGCTCCGGGTCGCGCTCGGTCATGTCCGGTCGGCTGGGCGGCGACCGGAAATCGTTCACGCACATGTGTTCGCCACCGGCCTGTACGCAGTCCCGTTGGCCCGCGCCCTGCGTGCCCCGCTCGTCATCACCGAACACGAGTCGGCGTTCGCCTTCGGCCCCTTCACTGCGCTCGACAAGTGGGTCGCCGCACGGGCGTTCGGCGCGGCCGATCTCGTCACGACGGTGTGCGACCACCTCCGGCGCGCGATCGAAGCCGTGGGGATCCGGGGTCCGTTCGTCGTGATCCCAAACGTGGTCGACACGGAGATGTTCAGCCCTTCGGGCGCTGTCGGGACGACGCCCCCAGGTTCGCGCGCTCGACTCGTGATCGTCGCCGGGCTGGTCGAGCTGAAGGGCATCCAACACGCCCTGCGCGCTCTCCGGGAGCTGACGGCTGATGCGACCGTCGACATCGTCGGTGACGGACCGTGTCGCGTCCAGCTCGAGGAGCTCGCTGCGACGCTCGGCGTCACCGATCGAGTCCGCTGGCACGGCATCAAGCAGCCGGAGCGGATCGCCGAGCTGATGCGAAGCGCCAGCCTCTACGTCCTCCCCAGCGAATTCGACAACCTCCCGACGGTCCTGCTCGAGTCGCTCTGCTGCGGTCTTCCGGTCGTCGCGACGCGCGTGGGTGGCGTCCCTGAGATCGTCGAGCACGGCGACGGCCTACTCGTCGCTGCACGCGATCCTCATGCACTAGCCGCGGCGATCAGCGACGCGCTGGCAACCCGCTGGGATCGCGCAGCGATCGCCTCCCGCGCAGCCGCCCGCTACGGCCCCACCCGGCTCGTCCCGCGATGGGAGGCGCTATACGGCGACTTGATCGAAGCACGACGTGGCTAAGGTGTGACCACCTGCTCACGAGGAACTGGATGATGGGCGACGCGAGGGATTTCTACGACCGCTGGGTGGGTCAGCAGGTGCGCGAGGGCATCAACAAGCGCCATCGGGCCATCGTGGGCGCGCTGCGTCGGGCCGGCTGGCAGCCCGGCCACCGTGTCCTCGAGATCGGATCCGGGGTGGGGACGCTGACCGAACTGCTCGCCCGCGGGCTCGGTTCGGAAGGCTCGCTGGTCGGGCTCGACTTCAGCGCCAGGAGCATCGAGGTTGCTCGTCGTCGGCTGGCCTCGTTTGACCGGGTGGAACTGCTCGCGGCCGATGTGCTCGACGTTTCGCTCGATGGGCCCTTCGACGTCATCGTGATGCCCGATGTGATCGAGCACATCCCGCTCGAGCACCATCGCGAGATGTTGGGCCGGGTCGCCTCCTGGTTAGCGGAGGACGGCTTCGTCCTACTCAACTATCCGAACCCGCACTACACGGACTGGGTCCGTGAGCACAATCCGAGTGTGCTGCAGGTGATCGACCAGTCGATCCATGCCGATGCACTGCTGGCGAACGCCTATCCGCAGGGACTCTACCTGGAGTCCCTGCGGACGTACTCGCTGTGGATCAACGAGGGTGACTATGTGGTCGCGGTCCTGCGGCCGAACACACCCCACATGACGTTCACACGGATTGCGGAGCCCCGCACGATGCTGCAGCGCGCGGCTCGGTTCATCCGCGAGCGGGTTGGCGATCAAGCCCCGACCTGAGCGTCGCCACGTGAAGGGCGGGCTACGCCGTCCGTCGCCCAGATGGCCGATCTACACTGCGCCGCGTGTGCGGCATCGCCGGCATCGTCGGAGGCTTTCCCGACCAGAACACTCTGGCTGCGATGGCGCAGGCGATGGCCCATCGCGGCCCCGACGGTCAGGGAATCTGGCTCGACCCGGCGGGCGACGCCGGGCTGGCGTTCCGGCGCCTGGCGATCATCGATCGCCAGCCCCGCTCCGATCAACCCCTCCACCTCGACCCGTTTCACCTGGCTTTCAACGGCGAGATATACAACTACCTGGAACTGCGCGCCGAGCTGATGCGCGCCGGTCATGTCTTCACTACGCAAGGTGATGGCGAGGTGCTGTTGCACGCCTGGGCAGAGTGGGGCGAGGCCTCGCTAGAGCGACTCAATGGGATGTTTGCGTTCGCAATCTGGGACGCGGACAAGCGGTCGCTCACGCTCGCCACCGACCCGTTCGGCGAGAAGCCACTCTTTTGGAGCAGCCGCTCGGCGCAGCTGATCTTCGCCTCCGACATCCGGGGCCTGCTGCAAGCGGATCCATCACTTGGCGCACCCGACGAGCGTGCGCTGGCCCCGTTCATCGCGCTTGGGGTACTGCCGCCGGTCGACCGTAGCTTCTTCGGCGCGATCGCGCGCCTGCCCGGTGCACACATCCTCCGATGGCGTGATGGGCGACACGAGGTAGCACGGTGGTGGTGGCCTCGTCCAGTGGCGGTCCCAGCGGACTATCGGGAGGCAGCCGTGCACTTGCGCGACCTACTCCTCGACTCGATCCGGTTGCGACTTCGGGCGGACGTGCCGGTCGGAACGTCACTCAGCGGCGGTCTAGACTCCTCAGCGATCGTCGCGCTTTCGGCCCAACTCGCCGGCGATGACCACAGGCACGCCTTCACGGCATCGTTTCCCGGCTTTGTCCGCGACGAGACCGGCTACGCCGAAGCGGTGGCACAGGCCGCAGGTGTCGTCGCCCATCATCTCGTCACGCCCCAGGCGGGAGAGCTGCTCGACGACCTCGAGCGGCTGGTCGTCGACCAGGAGGAGCCGTTCGGCACGACGAGCATCTACGCCCAGTGGCGCGTGATGGCCGCGGCCCGCGACGCCGGCGTGACGGTTCTGCTCGACGGCCAAGGCGCGGATGAGTTGTTCGGCGGCTACGACCTGAGCGGCGGCGCCGCCCTGCGCTCGATCAGTCCGCTCGCAGCCGGCGCTGGGCTCGTGCGAGGACCCGGTCGGCTCGCGCGGGTCAAGTCGATCGCAAGCGAGTCCGCTCCGGTCTGGCTCGAGCGCCGCTACCGGCGCTCGCTGGCGAGCCCGTACGCATCGCGCCAGGCCATCGAGGATGCAGTCGCGGTCCGGCCGCCGACGGTGTACGGACGCTCGCCGCTGGCGCGCAACCTTCTACGCGAGACGTTTCACACGAGCCTGCCCGGCCTGCTGCGCTTCGCGGACCGAGACTCGATGGCGCACTCGCGCGAGCTGCGGCTGCCATTCCTCGATCGGCGGGTGGCCGAGTTCGCACTGTCGTTGCCACCGCGGTTCCTCTTCCGTGACGGAACGACCAAGGCCGTGCTCCGGGACGCACTGCGGGGGATCGTTCCCGATGTGGTCCTCGACCGCCGTGACAAAGGCCGGTTCGAAACCCCGGAAGCAGCCTGGTTCGCGGGACCGGCATTCGTAGCTCGCGCGCGCGAAGTTCTGCTCGACCGCTCCGCGGGCGGATCGGATCTCTATGACACCGCCGCGGTCGAGGCCGATGCCCGCGCCGGCCGCTGGCGCGACCCGTCGGCACTCTGGCGCGCGATGAACGTCGAGATGTGGCGCGCGGGGTTGGCAACGCCCCGGCGGAAGCGCGCTCGGCTGGCATCCCCGTGAGCCAGCGCCATGTCCTCGTCGCGACCTACTATTACCCGCCGCAACCCGGTTCGGGCTCGAACCGCTGGCTCGCAATGGTCAAGTACCTTCGTCGGATGGGGTATGCCGTCACCGTGCTGACGGCGGCCCCGCCCGGTCACCCCGCTGGTACCTCGCACGGCGTCATCCGGACCGGAAACCTCAACTCGAACCCAGCGATCCGAAGAGTGCTCATGCGTGCGGACCGCACGAGTAAGACTCCGGTCGCCGGTGCCGGCTCGCATCGCGTCGCGCCGTCGTGGGCATGGAAGGGGCTGGTTCCGGACCCGTGGCTTGCGACATGGCTCCCGTACGCCTGGCCGGCGTTGCGCAGCGCACTGGCTCAGCGAGCGGTCGACTGTCTGATCACGAGCAGCCCGATCGAGTCGACGCACCTGCTGGCACTTGCGCTCGGACGTAGCCGCCCAGCGTGGATCGCGGACTTCCGCGACGGTTGGTGCTTCGAGCCGATTCGCCCGCGGTTCCCGCTCGCCGGGCAGCGTGCGCTCGACCGCGAGCTCGAGCGGCGAGTAGCGACGAAGGCGGATGTGGCCGTCGGCGTAACGGTGCCGATCGCCGACGATCTCCGCTCGCGTCTTGGCGCGCGGGTCGTGCCGATCGCCAACGGCTTTGACCCCGAGGTGGCGGTCGATTCGGCGCCGGTGTCGCTCAGTGCCACCGATCGCTGCACGCTCGTCCACACCGGCGCTCTGCTCGGCGCGAGTGCACGGGATCCACGTCCCCTGCTGGAGGCAATCCGTCGCGTAGCCGGTGAACTTCCTGGCACCGCTCGACGGCTGCAACTTCTCGTTGCTGGGCAGTCGGACCATGACGAGCGAGGTCTGCTAGACCAGGCTGGGCTGGGCGACACGGTCGTGCACCTCGGCTACATACCGCGTGCGCAGGCACTTGGCCTGCAGCGTGCGGCGACCGCCCTCGTGCTGCTCACCTCCGATGCGAGCGGCGAGGCGACCGGCAAGCTCTACGAGTACCTCGCGGCTGGACGCCCGATCATCGCCCTCGCCAAGCGAAACGAAGCAGCGCGGATCATCACCGAGACCGCGACCGGAGTCGTCGTGGACCCGCACGATGTCAACGCGATCGCCGCGGCTTTGCGGGCGGCACGGGACGGCGAGCTGGAGCGCAGTTACGCGCCCCGCTCACTCGAGGCGTACACGTATCCCGCACCGGCGATTCAGATGGCAGCGGCGATCGAGACGGCAATGGAACGGCGGCGGCTGTCCGGTCAGATGCTGAATTGCCGCGTCACGCGTGAAGGATCGGCACGATGATCTCGGTACTCGTTGTCAACCGAAACAAGCGGGACCTGCTCGACGAATGCCTGTGCTCCATCGACGCAGCGCTTGCGACCACCCCGGCCGAGGTGATCGTGATCGACAACGCCTCCAGCGACGGTTCTGCGGCGATCGTCCGCGAGCGTTGCCCGCGAGCCCAGCTCGTCGAGCTGCCCGAGAACCAAGGGTTCGCGCCTGCGATCGTTCGCGGCACGATCCTGGCAAGGGGTGACTGGCTCGCCCTGGTCAACAATGATGCCCAGCTCGAGCCCGACTCCCTCGCACTGATGCTCGCCGCGGGCGAGTCCGACCCTCGCGTCGGAATCGTGACCCTCCAGGTACGCTTCGCCTCTGCGCCGGACCGGATCAACACGGCCGGACTCGAGATCGACAAGCTCGGCATAACCTACGACCGACTTGCTGGCCGCCCTGTACGGGAGGGCGGCGGTGCGGGGCCGATCGAGGTCTTCGGGGCGAGTGCCTGTGTCGCGCTCTACCGGCTCGACATGCTCCGGAAGATCGGCGGGTTCGACCCTGAGTTCTTTGCGTACGCGGAGGACGCGGACGTCTCCTGGAGGGCGCGGATGGCGGGCTGGCGCTGCCTCTACGAGCCCCGAGCGATTGCCTACCACCACGGCTCCGCGACGCTCGGCGAGGGATCGGCGCGCAAGTACGAGCTGGTCGGCCGGAACCGCGTGCGGCTGATCGCGAAGAACGCCACGACCGGCCAGTTGCTGCGGTGGGGCTGGGCAATGGCGCTGTACGACCTGTCGTACGTTCTGTTCGTGGCACTAACGGAGCGCACATTCGCCCCAGGGCGGGGGCGCATCGCCGGTTTGAGGCAGTGGCGGTCGGCGCGCACCGCCGGGAGATCCGGGCGCCGTCCCGTCCAGCTCGCCGGCGCCGCCGGATGGCTGCACGCGCTGCGGATGCGGTCGGCGTACCGGGCGGCGAGCTAACGGCAAGACGCGTCGCGCGCGCCGGTGACAGGCCGGAGTCGTTGTCTGCAGGGTGCTGAGCCTGCGTCGGCACCGCAGATCGTCGCCGAAGTCGCCGGGTCGCGCGCCGATCCAGGGGATGGGGCAGCTTCAGGTGATGTTCTCAAACACGCCGTGTGTTTCACGTGGGCATCTACCGTCGTTCACACCCACGCCACGGACGAACGTGCATCGAAGCTCAGCCGCCATTGGGGCGGAGACCCTAGGCCCCGATCGCTTGCTCGACCGAATCGTCGAGCGACAGCCGCCGCGCGTTGTCCGCGAACCACGCGGCGGTGGCGGCCCGGAGGGCCAATCCACCCGCGTGGACGCGAACGATCGCGGCCGCCAGATCCTCGGGCGAGGCTGACGGGGCGACGAAGCCGTTCTCCCCGTCAGCCACCAACTCGACTGCGGCGTTGTCGGGATCGGCCACCACGATGCTCGGCGTACCGTGGGCGGCCGCCTCGATTACGACCAGCCCGTAGCCCTCGCGACGGGACGGCAGCACCAAGCAGAGCGCTCGGCTGAGCGCGTCCTGGACGCGCTCGCCGGCAACGAAGCCCGGAACCTCGACGACCGCGCCGAGGCCGTGTTCGATCACCGCCCGCATCACTGCGGCACGGTCGGGGCCGTCGCCGAAGATCGCCGCCCGAAGCGCCGGCACCGTCTGACGAGCGCGTGCCACCGCGGGCACGAGCGCGGACACGCGCTTCTCCGGGATGTGGCGCCCGGCGAACACCACAAGTGGTTCGGCTTCCCTGACCGCGAGACCGTCGAACGGGCCGGCGTACTCGCCCGATAGCGTCGTCGTCTCGCCTCGCAGCCCCTCGGCTTCGAGTCGCTTCGCATGCAGGCGCGAGAAGCAGAACGCGCGTTGTGGCACCCGGACGCAGATCAGCTGGATCAGCCAGCCGATCATCCCGGCGATCGACCCCAGGTACTCCCGCCAGTACGAGCGCGTCCAGACTTCATGCCAGTCCACTGCCAACCGGTAGCCCGCCAGCGGGCGCACGAGCGCCGCGGCGAGCAGCGAGAAGTATGGGAACGACGCCGTGTGGACCGCGTCGTAGCGTCCGTGATGGCGCAGCAGATGCGATAGGACCCCGAGCCCAAATACCAGTGGCGGCATGATCCGGCGGCGACCGGACGACGAGTACAGCCGCATCCGCGGACCGACCGCCCGGACCTCGACCCCCGGCACATCAGGGTCCGTCCCGCGGTCCCACTGGCGCAGCGTGAGGTAGGTCACCTCGTGGCCCTGCGCAGCCAGTCGCTCGGAGAGAGAGCGGTACCAGCGCTCGGCGCCTCCGACCGTGTGGGGATAGAGGCAGTCATAGACGACGCAGATCCGCAGGCGCGCGCCTGTGTCGACTGACCGAGTGCCTGTCGCCGGCTGGCGCACGGCGGGCCGTCAGCCGCGGCGGCGCCGCAGCCCGAGGATCGAGACCAGGAACGAGGCGAAGAACACCTGGATGCCGACGACGATCAGCGTCGCCGCCACGACCGCCAGGTTGTCCTCCGCCAGCGCTCCGAAGCCACCCGAGGCCCACTGGGCGACGATCACCGCCCCCAGCACGCAGCCGCTGGCGACGATCGCGCCGCCGAGCAGCAGGCCGTGCTCGAGCCTGACGCGCGACCGCAGCCGCGCGAACCAAC
>DAHUYL010000042.1 GCA_027315255.1 Solirubrobacterales bacterium
GTCGCCTCGCGTGGAGGCAGCCGCCTCGAGGTCGAACTCGGGCCGACCGCGGCGACGGCGGCAGGTCGCGACATCTCTCAGACCATCTGCAGGTGCTTGGTCAGGTCGAGCGCTCGGCGCCCACGGCTGTGCACGGGGCGCGAGCGCCGCGGATCGGCGTCCGGGAGCGTGACGCGGTGCGGACCGGCGGCGCGGACCGGAGCGAGCTGAATCTGCCAACCCCCCGGATTTGCCGGGGGTTGGCAGCTCAGACCACCTCACAGGTGGCTGTGGCTGCCATCCCCCCGCTGCGATGGGGGGTTGGCAGATTCGAACGCGCCTGCCGGACCGCTTCGAGCCTGGCCTCGGCGCAAGGATCAGAGGCACACGACCCCGGCCTCGCCGGCGCGCGCGGCCGTGCCCGTCACGAGTCGCGTCGCGGGCGGTGACGCGGTCGCGAGCGACCCGACAGAAGCCTGCTGACAGTGGTGGTGAGGCAGGCGCACGCGGTCGAGCTCTGCCGGTGCGGCGTGCAGGTCGCGCGTCGGGCGTGGATGCCGGGAGGACGCTACGGGCCAGCAGGACGCCCGTGATCAGCGGGGGCGGGGGAGTCGCGCCGTGTCGCAAAGCCCGGGCGGGTCCGGAGGCTCCCGTCGAGAAGGGCATAAGCGCGACAGCACCGAGGTTTGTGGTTGGCGTGGTGCGGATCGGCTGCCGATGGGGGCGGGGGTGCGCGGGGTGTGGTCGCGGGGCCGGTGCTGGCGCGGTTGTGCCGCTCGGCGGCCGGGGCGAGCTCGTCGACGCCCGTCTCGCGTCCGCCGAGCCGCCGGGAAGTCCTACCTGGCGGCGGCGGCGGCAACGGCGGCGGCCGTTGCGGCGGCGCGCTTGACACGGGCAACTTCATGCGGGCAGGGGTTGCCGTCAACCTGACAGCAGCGTGCCGCGGCCGCCGGTGACCGGAGAGCCCTCCCATCGCAGGCGCCGCGAGCCGAGCGAGCCTCCCGACGCGGCTGAACTCTGCGACGACGTGCTGCGTGCCTGGGTTGACAGACCTGTCTCCGCGCCCACGCCGCCCGCCGCCCGCCGCGCACCCGCGGCCCGGGGCGTCGAGCGCTCCACCTGACAAGGCACTGCGAAAGTGGCCGCACCGGAAGACCTGTCGCCTTCGAGCGGTGCGACGGCGGGAGCCACTAAGCCCGGCGGGCGGCCGCGGCGAGGATCGCCGCCGCCTTCCCCCGCAGGTCGTAGAGGGTGACCGACTGGCCGTCGTAGGTGAACGTCACCTTGGTCGCGACGGTCTCGGCGATCTGGATCGCCGAGGCGCTGCCCGTGCGGGTGTCGCCGGGGAGCCCGCCGGTGTCGCTGCCGGAGCCGAGCAGGTAGCGCAGGTGGTCGTTGCGCACCTGCTGGGCGATCCAGGCGGCGCTGACCGAGCTCTCGCGACCGGAGAAGCCGCCGATTCCCGCGACGTTCGAGTTCCCGGCCAGGATCGCCTCCGCAGCCGAGCTCTGGCTCTCGACGGCGACCGTGCCGCCGCCGTGCAGGCGTGCGTACCGGGCCGCCGCATCGAGCTCGCCGGTACCGGCGCCCCCGAAGCCACTGGCGAACCCGAAGCCACCGGCGCCCCCGAAGCCACCGCCGAACCCGCCACCCCTACCAGGACCGAACCCGCCACCAGGACCGACGCCGCCGCCGGGACCGACGCCGCCGGGTGCGGATCCGCCGGCACCCGTGCCGGAAGCTCCGAACAGGAGGCCCAGCCGGCGCCCGAACCCGCGCGTGCTGCCCGGGCCACCGAACCCACCCGGGCCGCCGACGCTCGCGCTCGCCGGCCCGCCGGTCGGGAACGTGCCACTCGTCGCGTGGCCGAGCGTCTCGGCCGCCCAGGTGGCCGGCGCGGCCCGCAGACCGGCCACCGCGACCGCGACGACCGCCCCCCGCACACGGGCCGGCAGCCGTAGCGCGAGCGCGGCCGCGCCCCCGATCATCGTCGCGTACACGAGCGGCCTGGCCCAGCCGAGCTGACCCGACAGCTCGCCGAGGACCGCCAGCTCGGTGATCCCGCCGCCGACGAGCGCGGCGGGGCCGAGCAGGCGCAGCGTCCGGGTCGAGCGTGCAACCCCGAGCGGCGGCGGCAGCATCTCGCCGACCGCGGCGCCGATCAGCCCAGCCGCCCACGGCGCGACCATCGAGACGTAGTAGGGGTGGAAGATCCCGCTCGCGTAGCTGAACACGACCCCGACGACCAGGAGCGTCCCGCCGAGGACGATCAGAAACCCGGTGCGCGGGTCGCGCCGGCGCAGGCGGGTGAGCGCGACCAGGCCGAGCAGCCCGACCAGCGAGAAGCCGAGCAGCCAACCTCCCTGGGACCCGAGCGCGTCGCCGATCAGCCGCAGCGGCCCGGTGCTGCCGCCGAACAGCGCGGTCCCCCCACCACCACCGCCACCGCCACCGCCACCGCCCGCGGGCCCGCCGGTCTGGCCGGTGATCCGCCCGAGGCCGTTGTAGCTGACGATCAGCGACCAGATGCTGTTGTCGGAGGTGCCGGAGATCCACGGCCGGTCGGCCGCCGGAGTGAGGGTCACGAGCACCGGCCAGGCCAGGCCCGAGACGGCCAGCGCGACGCCGCCCCACAGCAGCTGGCGCAATGCGCGGAGGTTGGCGCGCGCGCCGGCGGAGCGGTCCGAGCACCGCAGCCACACCCAGGCCGCCGCGATCGGCGGCACCAGCATCAGCGCGACGCCCATCTTCGTCTCGAAGCCGAGCCCGGCGAACACGCCGCTCCACACGAGCCACTTCGTCGCACCGGTCTCGAGCGCCCGCAGCGCGCACCAGACGGCGGCGACCGACAGCATCACCAGCAGCTCGTCGGGGTTGTTGTGGCGGCTGACGGCGACGATCGTCGGGGTGGTCGCGAGCACGAGCCCGGCGACGAACCCGGCGGCGCGACCGAACCGGCGCCGCGTCAGGTCGTACATCAGCCCGGCCGCGACGATCCCCATGATCGCCTGCGGGACGAGCAGGCTCCACGAGCTCCAGCCGAACACGCGCACGACCAGCGCCTGGATCCAGTACGGCAGCGGCGGCTTGTCGATCGTCATCAGGCCGGCCCTGTCCATCGAGGCGAACAGGAAGTCGTGCCACGACGACGACATCGACTTGACCGCGGCCGCGTAGAAGGTGTTCGCGTAGCCGTTGATCCCGAGGTTCCAGAGGGTCAGGACGGCCGCGATCGCCAGGACTCCGAGCAGCTCCGGGAACCCGACGATCCGGCGGCCGAGCGCACGCACCTCGGCGGAGGCAGGTGCGCCGTAGCGAAGGTAGCCGCTGCCGGCGCTGCTTGCGGTGGACACGGAGGCGAGCTTCCAACCCCCCGCGAAGCCGGCTCGAAGTTCTCCCTAAGTCGAACGTAGGAAGCGCAAACCCATACAGTACGAAGCACCTTTGATCTAGGAGAAAGAGATGCCTGAGAACAGCTTCGACGCGAAGGCGATGCTCGACGTCGCCGGGCGCCGATACGAGATCTTCCGGATCGATGCCCTGCAGGCGCGCTATGACGTCGCTCGGCTGCCGTTCTCGCTGAAGGTCCTGCTCGAGAACCTGCTGCGCAACGAGGACGGCGAGACGATCCGCGCGCAGGACATCGAAGCGCTCGCGACGTGGAACGCAGGCGAGGAGCCCAGCCGGGAGATCTCGTTCACGCCGGCGCGCGTGCTGATGCAGGACTTCACCGGTGTGCCGGCGATCGTCGACCTGGCCGCGATGCGCGACGCGATGCGCGCGATGGGAGGCGACCCCGCGAAGATCAACCCGCTGGTGCCGGCCGAGCTGGTGATCGACCATTCCGTGCAGGTCGACGCGTTCGGCTCGCCCGGCGCCTTCATGGTCAACGCCGAGATGGAGTTCGAGCGCAACAAGGAGCGCTACGCATTCTTGCGCTGGGGACAGGGCGCGTTCGCGAACTTCAGGGTGGTGCCGCCCGACACGGGGATCGTGCATCAGGTCAATCTCGAGTACCTCGCGCGCGTGGTGTTCGTCGACGAGACCGATCCCGCCCGCCCACGCGCCTACCCGGACACGCTCGTCGGCACCGACTCGCACACGACGATGGTCAACGGCCTCGGGGTGCTCGGGTGGGGTGTCGGCGGGATCGAGGCGGAGGCGGCGATGCTCGGCCAGCCGATGTCGATGCTGATCCCGCAGGTGCTCGGGTTCAGGCTCCATGGCGAGCTGCCCGAGGGGGCGACCGCGACCGACCTGGTGCTGACGGTCACCGAGATGCTCCGCCGTCGAGGCGTCGTCGGGAAGTTCGTGGAGTTCTACGGCGCCGGGCTCGCCAAGCTGCCGCTGGCCGACCGCGCGACGATCGGGAACATGAGCCCGGAGTTCGGCTCGACCTGCGCGATCTTCCCGATCGACGCGGAGACGCTCCGCTATCTCGAGTTCTCGGGGCGCGCTCATGACCAGATCGAGCTGGTCGAGGCGTATGCGCGCGAGCAGGGGCTGTGGCACGACGAGCACTCCGACGAGCCCACCTACAGCGACGTGCTCGAGCTCGACCTCGGGACGGTCGTGCCGAGCATCGCCGGGCCCACGCGCCCGCAGGACCGGATCGCGCTGAGCGATTCGCGTGCGGCTTTCCGCTCGGCCGTCAGGGCCTACGTTCCCGAGAACGGCGAGGACGAGGCGCTCGACGAGTCGTTCCCGGCCAGCGATCCGGTCGCGACCCACGTCGCGGCAGTGACGAGGACGGCGACGCCCGTGAGGCTGGCCGACGGCACCGACACCGAGCTCGACCACGGTCACGTCGTGATCGCCGCGATCACCTCGTGCACGAATACCTCGAACCCGAGCGTGATGCTCGGCGCCGGACTGCTGGCGCGCAACGCGGTCCAGCGCGGGCTGAAGGTGAAGCCGTGGGTGAAGACCTCGCTGGCGCCGGGCTCGAAGGTGGTGACCGAGTACCTCGACCGCGCCGGACTGACCGAGTACCTGGACGAGCTCGGCTTCAACCTCGTCGGCTATGGGTGCACGACCTGCATCGGCAACTCGGGGCCGCTTCCCGCCGAGATCTCGAAGGCCGTCGCCGACGCCGATCTGGCGGTCGTCTCGGTGCTGTCGGGCAACCGCAACTTCGAGGGGCGGATCAACCCCGACGTGAAGATGAACTACCTCGCCTCGCCGCCGCTGGTCGTCGCCTATGCGATCGCAGGCTCGATGGACGTCGATCTCTACGAGGAGCCGCTCGGCCGCGACTCGCACGACGAGCCGGTCTACCTGCGCGACATCTGGCCGAGCTCGCAGGAGGTCGGCGAGACGATCGAGTCTGCCGTTCAATCGGACATGTTCCGCCGCAGCTACGGCGAGGTGTTCGACGGCGACGAGCGCTGGAACGGGCTCGACGTGCCCACCGGCGAGCTGTTCGACTGGGACGCCCGCTCGACCTACGTCCGGCTCCCGCCGTTCTTCGAGGAGCTGCCGCGCGAGCCGCTGCCGATCGAGGACATCGTCGATGCTCGCGTGCTCGCGGTGCTCGGCGACAGCGTGACGACCGACCACATCTCGCCGGCGGGCTCGATCAAGCGGGACGGCCCGGCCGCCCAGTACCTGAACGACAACCACGTCGAGGCG
>DAHUYL010000048.1 GCA_027315255.1 Solirubrobacterales bacterium
CGGGAGCGCAAGGACCAGCGGGAGCGCAAGGACCAGCGGGAGCGCAAGGACCAGCGGGAGCGCAAGGACCAGCGGGAGCGCAAGGACCAGCGGGAGCGCAAGGACCGGCGGGACCGTCCGGCAAGGTCGTCTGCCGTGACACGCCGCTGGCCAAGACGATGTGCACACTCGAGTTCGCCGCCGGCGGATCGGCGCTCAAGACCTCGTCCGGGAAATCGAGGAAGATCCAGGCCCGGTTCGTGCTCTCGCGCGGCCGCCACCAGATCCGCGCCGGAAGGATCACGACGACCGCGGGCAAGGCGATCCGCAAGTTGCTCGGCAGGCTCCGTCGCGGCCACTACAGGCTGCTGATCACCACCGGTCGCGGGCGCCATCGCAAGGTGCTCCTCGCCTACAGGTTCACGGTGCGCTGATGGGCATCGATTTCATGCTCACATAGCGCGATCACGACCAGAAGTCCTCAACCGCGGCCCGGTGTCGCCCCGGGGTGTGCGATTGGGGTGGATATAGCGCCCCGCCGGCACACGTCGGCGATCAACAGCGACGGGTTGCGAAGTTGTGGTGGTTCTGGCAGCCGGATTCACCGACCATGAGTATCGCCCGATCGTGGCGGGCTGCCGCCCGGCATGCACTACTTCACGCGCGCGGAGGTGCGGGTCCTGATCGACCTGTCCAGCGGGTCGCGTACCGCGCGCTCCCCGCGGCCCGCGTCCGGCGGGCATTCGCGGGCCCCGCCGGTACGGCGAGCCCCGCGCGCCCCGCGAGCCTGATGGACCTGAGCTACTTCAGCTCGACGCTTCCGCCGGCCTCCTCGAGCTCGGCCTTGAGCTTCTCGGCCTCGGCCTTGTCGATGCCCTCCTTGACCGGCTTGGGGGCCTCGTCGACGAGCGCCTTGGCCTCCTTGAGGCCAAGCCCGGTCGCGGCACGCACGACCTTGATCACCTGGATCTTCTTCTCGCCGGCGCCCGTCAGCACCACGTCGAACGCCGTCTGCTCCTCGACCTCCTCGGCGCCGGCGCCGTCGCCGGCCGCGACCGGCGCCGCGGCCGCGACCGCGGTCGCCGACACGCCGAACGCCTCCTCCAGTGCCTTGATCCGCTCGGACCGCTCGAGCACGGTGATGCTCTTCAGCTCGTCGATCCACTCCTGGGTGGTTGCCATGTCTGGTTCCTCCTATGACTCGTCGGATGGCGCGTCGTCCGACGTGCCCTCAGGTTGCTCAGGTTCAGATTGCGCGGCGGGCTCGGCCTCGGCGGCCGGCTCGGGCTCGGGCTGGGCCTCCGCCTCGGCGGCCGGCTCGGGCTCGGGCTGGGCCTCCGCCTCGGCGGCCGGCTCAGGCTCGGCCTCGGCGGCTGCCGCGCCGACCCCGCCGAACAGCCCCTGCTCGGCGATCGCGCCGAGCTGGATCGCAAGGCCGCCGATCAGCGCGTTCAGCCCCCGCGCGAGCCCGGTCAGCGGTGCGGCGATCGTGCCGACCAGCTGGGCGTGCAGGACCTCGCGCGAGGGGAGCCGCGCGATCGACTGGACGTCGGCTGCGCTCAGCACCGTGGCACCCATCAGCCCGCCCTTGAACTCGAGCAGGCGCAACGTCCGGGCCGAGTCGCTGAGCGTCTTGGCCGCGAGCGCAGCGTCCCCCGCGACGAACGCGAGCGCGGTCGGCCCGACCAGCATCTGCTTCAGCTCCGGCGCCCCTGCCTGGTCGGCGGCGCGCTCGGTCAGCGAGTTCTTGACCACCCGCAGGCTGGTGCTCGAGTCACGCAGCTTCGCGCGCAGCTCGGCGACCTGGGCGACGGTGATTCCGCGGTAGTCGACGGCGAAGATCGCCTGCGCCTCGCCGATCTCGCCGGCGACCTCGTCGATGACCGCTGCCTTGTCTGCTCGATTCATGCCTGTTGTCCGTTCTCGCGTCGAGCGACGCCGGCGAGGTGCGGAGGGCATCGAGCGCAGGCACGAACCGACGGCCGGCGACTCCGAGGCTCCACCTGCTCCGGGCTTACGCGGTCACGCGGCCGGAGGTCTCGGGCGTCCTCTCTTGAAGAGTTCCGTCGCCGAGTGTAGATGAGCGGTTGCCTTCGCGCTCCGGCGACCGCATTCCGGCCCGGAGCGCCGCTCGACTTGGGCGAGGAAACCGTTCTCCAGCAACGCAATTCCCGCCCAAGTGGACGTGCCCGGCAGGGGACCGCGAGAAAGCCTACGCCGCGGCCGGCTGCTCGACGATGTCGCGCACGCGTGAGGGGTCGACCTTGACCCCCGGCCCCATCGACGAGGCGAACGTCACGGAGCGGATGTAGCGGCCCTTCGCCGCCGAGGGCTTGGCACGGATCAGCTCGTCGATAACGGCGGCGTAGTTCTCGAGCAGGCGGTGCTCGTCGAACTCGCGCTTGCCGATCACGAGGTGCACGATCGCGTGGCGGTCGGTGCGGTACTCGACCTTGCCCGCCTTCGACTCCTCGACCGCCTTGCCGACGTCCATCGTCACCGTTCCGACCTTCGGGTTCGGCATCTTCCCGGCCGGCCCCAGGATCCGGCCGAGGCGCCCGACGACGGGCATCAGGTCGGGCGTCGCGATCGCGACGTCGAAGTCGTCGAACCCCTCCTGGATCCGCTGGGCGAGGTCCTCGGCGCCGACGACATCGGCTCCCGCCTCCTCGGCCTCGCGCGCCTTCTCGCCCTGGGCGAACACGGCGACCTTGACGTTCTTGCCGAGGCCGTGCGGGAGCGCGACGGTGCCGCGCAGCTGCTCGTCGGCGTGGCGGACGTTCAGCCCGGTCCGGACGTGCACCTCGACCGACTCGTCGAACTTCACGCGCGCGAGCTGCTTGACGAGCGCGATCGCCTCCGCGGGCGAGTACTCGCGCGTGCGGTCGAACCGCTGCTTCGCATCGAGATAGGTCTTGCCGTGATGCGCCATCAGGACACCACCTCCACGCCCATCGAGCGGGCGGTCCCGGCGATGATCTTGGTCGCCGCGTCGATGTCGTTCGCGTTCAGATCGGACATCTTCTTCTCGGCGATCGAACGCAGCTGCTCGGTGGTCAGCTTCGCGACCTTGTTGCGGTGCGGCTCCGCCGAGCCCTTGTCGAGCCCGAGGGCCTGCTTGATCAGCACCGCCGCCGGCGGGTTCTTCGTCACGAACGTGAACGAGCGGTCCTCGTAGACGGTGATCACGACCGGGATCACGGTGCCGAGGTCGCCCTGCGTCTGCGCGTTGAACGACTTCACGAACTCCATGATGTTGACGCCGTGCTGACCCAGCGCCGGGCCGACCGGCGGCGCCGGGCTCGCCTGCCCGCCGACCGCCTGCAGCTTGATACGTGTCAGAACCTTTTTTGCCATTAGATCTTCTTCACCTGGTCGAATCCGACTTCCACGGGGGTCTCGCGGCCGAAGATCGAGACGAGCACCTTGAGCCGCTGCGCGTCCTCGTTGACCTCCGAGATCTCGCCGGAGAAGTCGGACAGCGGGCCCGAGATGACCTTGATCGACTCACCGATCGAGAACTGGGCCCGGCTCCGGGGCCGCTCGGCCGTCTCCTGGTGCAGCAGCCGGTCGACCTCGGCCTGGGTCAGCGGCACCGGCTCGCTCGCGGCGCCGACGAAGCCGGTCACGCCGGGCGTTCCCTTCACGAGCGTCCACGAGTCCTCGTTCAGGTCCATGTTGACGAGCACGTAGCCCGGCATCGTGCGCTTCTCGACCGTGATCTTCTGGTTGTCCTTCATCTCCGACACGGTCTCGGTCGGCACGACGATCTGGCGCACCGCACGCTGCTGGCCGAGCGACACGACCCGGTGCTCCAGGTTGTGCTTGACCTTGTTCTCGTGTCCTGAGTATGTGTTGACGACGTACCAGCGAAACATTGTGAGTAGAAGAGAGTCTTGAGTTGGCGGTGCCGGGGGGGTTACTTGAGGAGGAGGTTGACGAGCCTCGAGGAGCCGAGATCAGCCAGCCCGAGGAACACGCCGGCGACGATCACAAACCCGATCACGACCCCGGTGGCCTGGAACACCTGCCGGCGATCCGGCCACTGTACTCGCTGAAGCTCGCGCCAGCTTCCCCGCAGGAAGCCGATCAGCCGGACCGCGAGGCTCTCGCGGACCGCCGGAGGTTGGGCGACCGGCCGGGCGAGCTCGCCGCCGGATGCTTCGAACGCCGCGTTCACGCCGTCGTCCTCGTCGCCCGCGCCGTTCGCCAGCTCGGGGCGGCCGAGCGCGGTCTGGGGGTCGACGGGCTTGTCGCCGAGCTCGGGGTGCTCGACGCCGCGCGCCATCGCCAGCGCGGTCGAATCACCCGGCAGTCGCCGATCCCTCAGTCGTTTGCGGTTGCGGGCCACCGTCCAGAGGTCCTTGGCGGCCGGCTATCGCGTCTCGCGATGCGCCGTGTGACGCCGGCACCAGCGGCAGTACTTGCGCAGCTGCAGCCGCTCCGGGTTGTTGCGCTTGCTCTTGTTGGTCTGGTAGTTGCGGCGCTTGCACTCCTCGCATGCGAGCGTCGCAGCAATCCGAACGTCTCCACGGGCCATGTGCTCTGTCCAGGATTCGGGTGGAAGGGTTGGTCCGAGCGCAGGCGCGCTTCCGCACGCCGCCCGGCGCTGGAGGCGAGTGTAGCGCCAGATCTGTCCCGCCCACCCGCCCCGCCCCGCCCCGCCCGCCGTGGCGAAGCCCCGGCCGGGCGAACCTCAAGTCGCCCGGCCGGCATCCGATCAAACCGAAGGGTCACAATTCCAGCGTGCTGCGCCTGATGGGCATCGCGATCTCGATCGGGCTGGCGGACTCGCTCAATCCGAGCACGATCGGGCCGGCCCTCTACCTCGCCGCCGGCGAGCGCCCGCGCCAGACGGTGACCAGGTTCACGGTCGGCGTGTTCCTCGTGTACCTCGGCGGCGGCCTGCTGATCGCGCTCGGGCCGGGGCAGCTGATCCTGTCGCTCGTGCCCCGGCCGAGCCGGACCGTGCGACAGTGGCTCGAGGTGATCGCGGGAGCGGCGATGATCATCGCCGGAACGCTGCTGTGGCGCCACCGCGAGCGGCTCGCTGCGCGCGATCCGCCGGCGACGAGCGCCGACGGCCGCTCGAGCGCGCTGCTCGGGGCGGGGATCACCGCCGTCGAGCTGCCGACGGCGTTCCCGTACTTCGCCGCGATCGCGGCGATCGTCGGGTCCGGCCTGGGCATCGCCAAGCAGGTCTTCCTGCTCCTGCTGTTCAACGTCTGCTTCGTGCTGCCGCTGGCCGCGATCGCCGCGACGCTGTGGATCTTCGGCGAGGGCGCCGAGGCGCGGCTCGCGCGCGCCCGCGACTTCCTGCAGCGCCACTGGCCGCGGATGCTGGCGGTGATCGCGCTGCTCGCCGGCGCGTTCGTGATCGCGCTCGGCCTGACCGCGATCGCCGGTCACGTCGGCGGCAGGCTCGGCAAGTTCTTCCGCAAGGTCCACAAGCTGATCACGTAGCAGCACCGGCGCTGCGGCAGATGTAGCTCGCCGCCGACGTCGGGTCCGTGCTGGCGGAGCTGGCATGACGGTCCGGCGGGGTTCCGGCGGTGGCGGCTTGTGGGCTCGCCACCGCCGCCCGGCGGGAGCCGGGCTCGGCTCAGCCGGCGTCCCAGCCGTGCGCGTGGGCGTAGCCGGGCGCGATCTCCTGCAGGATCGCGAGCATCGCGACGGCGGCGGGGACGACGGCCGGGCCGCCGGCGGTCGCCGCCACGACCCGGCGGATCGGACTGGCCGGCTCGAGCGGGCGGACGACGATCCGCGGGTGCACGTGCGTCAGCGCGAGGCGCGGGATCAGCGCCACGCCGACGCCGGCGGCGACCAGTCCCTGGACGGTCTCGTAGTCGTCGGATTCGAACGTCACGCGCGGCTCGAAGCCGGCACGGAGGCAGAGGCGCACGACGTGGCGGGCGCAGGCGCTGGTCGCCGAGGTCTGCACCCAGTCCTCGAGGCGCAGGTCGGCGAGCGTCAGCCGGCGGCGGGTTGCGAGCGGGTGCTCGGCCGGGACCGCCAGGTGCATCGGGTCCTCGAGCAGCGGTGCCAGCTCCAGATCGGCGCCCGGAGGAACGGCGACATCGGCGAACTCGAACAGCAGTGCCAGGTCGAACTCGCCCGCGTGCAGGCGCGGCGCGATCTCCTCAGGCTCACCCTCCGCCAGGCTGAGCGCGACTCCGGGGTGGCGGCGGCGGAAGATCGCGACCGCCTCGGGCATCAGCGTCGCTCCGGCGGACGGGAACGAGGCGACCCGGAGCCTGCCGGCGCGCACACCGAGGACGGCGGCCAGCGCCTCCTCGGCCGCCCGCACGCCGGCGAGGATCCCGTCCGCGTGCTCGACCAGTGCAGTCCCCGCGGCGGTCGGCCGCACGCCGCGGCGGTCGCGCACGACGAGCATCGCGCCGGTCTCGGCCTCGAGCCGCGCGATCGCCTGTGAGACCGCCGACTGGGTGTACGACAGCGCCTCCGCCGCGCTCGAGAAGGAGCCCCGGCTGACGACCTCGACCAGCACCCGGAGGCGAGCCAGGTTCAGCATTAGCAACTCTAATGATACGGATGACGAACTTCATTGGCGCTGATAACTAGGGCTCTGCGACATTTGTGACGAACTTCCTGGGAACGTCGCAAAACCTTCTGGAGAGAAACATGTCCCCCACCACCATCGTCTCCTACGACGACACGGCCAACGACCGAGACGCGCTGGCGCTGGCGCGCGTTCTCGCCGATGCCGGCGCACAACTGATCCTCACGTACGTGCGCCACACGCACCAGACTCAGCGTCACCGCGAGGAGCTCGAGGAGCACGAGGCCGAGGCGCTGCTGGAGCGCGGCGCGCGGGCGCTCGGCGAGCTCGAGGTCGAGCGCCGCGTCGTCGTGCACGGCTCGACCAGCGAAGGGCTGAAGGCACTGGCCGCCCGCGAAGGTGCGGAGCTGATCGTGTTCGGCTCCGAGTACCGCACGCCCGCCGGGCGCGTCTCGCCGCAGCACTCGACGCAGAGCCTGCTCGAGGGCGGACCGGCCGCGGTCGCGATCGCGCCGGCCGGCTACCAGGAGGGCGCGATCGATCGGATCGGGCTGCTCGCGGGACTCGACGACCATGCCGCGATCGACACCGCCCACCACCTCGCGATCCACTTCCATGCCGAGGTGACCGACGCCACGCACGGCGTCGACCTGCTGATCGTCGGGTCCCGCCCGGAGGCGCCCACCGGCCGCGCGATGATCTCGGCGCGCGCCGAGAACGCGATCGACGGTGCGACCGCCCCGGTCCTGGTCGTGGCCCGCGGGGTCGCGCTCGACTTCCGGGCGCCGCTCTACGTGAGCTGACTTCGGTCCGACACTTCCCCCCGCAGGCCGGGGAGCGATCGAGGCGCCTTGACGGGCGCCTCGTCCATTTCCGGTGGCCCGGCGAGCGGCCTTGCGTATGGTGGGCGCCGCCGTGGCTCGCACGCTCGTGATCTCCGACCTGCATCTCGGCGCGCGCGCCGCGGGCGGCGTGCTGGAGCGGCCGGCGCCGCTGTCCGCGCTGCTCGAGCAGCTGGACGGGGTCGACCGGCTGGTCCTGCTGGGAGACGTGGTCGAGCTGGGCGAGGGTCGCCCGCAGGCCGCCCTGGCGGTGGCGCTGCCGATCCTGCGTGAGATCGGTGCGCGCCTGCGTCGGCCGCGGACCGCGGTGCTGGTCCCCGGAAACCACGACCGCGCGCTCGTGCGAACGTGGATCGGCGTTCGCGGAGCCGAGCTGCAGGTCGAGGAGGCGGTGCCACCCGATGCGAGCGCGGTGCTGTCACAGGTGGTCACGGCGCTCGCGGCCGGCGGAGGCGAGGTTCAGGTCCGCTACCCCGGCGTGTGGCTGTCCGAGTCGGTCTGGGCCACTCACGGCCACTACCTCGATCGCCACCTGATCCCGGTCTCCACCTGGGGGCTGATCCGCGGTGGCCGCAGGGGAAGGCTCGCCGCCGGCGTCACCCCGGCCGACTACGAGCGCAGCAGCCGCGTCCAACTGAGCCCGGCGCTCCGATGGCTGCCGCGGCCGGCGGCGAGCGGAGTCGAGGATCTCGCCGACCTGGCTCGGGCGGCGACGATGCCGCGCCTGCAACGACGCGTGCTGCACCGCGGGATCGCACCGGTGACCTCGCGGCTGCTCAGCCTCCAGGTGCGCCGACATGGGCTCCCGGCGCTGGCCCGGGTGGTCGACCAGCTCGGGATCGATGCGGGCTGGGTCGTGTTCGGCCACGTCCACCGGCGCGGCCCGCTGTCCGGCGACCTCGTGGCGAGGTGGCGCACGCCGAGCGGTACGCGGTTCCTCAACCCCGGCTCGTGGGTGTACGAGCCATTGCTCGTACACCGCGCGAGGCCACCGCACCCGTACTGGCCGGGCGGAGCAGTCGTGCTCGAGGACGGGCGCGAGCCTGTGTCGATCGGGCTGCTCGACGACCTCGACGCCGCGGCGTTGCGTCCGGCCGCGTGAGGCTGTGCATCTGGAGTTGCGACGTCCCCGATAAGCTCGGGCCCGTGCCGAAGCTGTGGGTGTACACGCAGGCTGCGATCGTCGTGTTCATCGTGGCCGGGATGGTGATTGCGATCACCAGGCTCGCATGATGTTCGCCACGATCCTGGTCGGCACCGACGGCTCCGAGACGGCCACCGTGGCCGTCTCCCACGCGATCGAGCTCGCCGGCGAGCTGCGCGCCCGCCTGCTGGTCGTCAGCGCCTACGAGCCCGTCTCGAACGTGCGACTGCGCCGGGAGCGAATCGACACGCCGCACGACCTCGAGTGGATGGTCAACCCGCGCGAGGACGTGCTGGCGGTGCTCGACGAGGCGGCCGAGAGCGCGCGGTCAGGCGGGGTCGGAGAGGTCGAGACGTTCGCGCGACAGGGCGACGCCGCGGATGCGATCCTCGACGTGGCCGAGGAGCGTGGCTGCGATCTGATCGTCGTCGGCAACAAGGGGATGACCGGCGCCAAGCGGTTCCTGCTCGGGTCGGTGCCGAACAAGGTCTCGCACCACGCCCCCTGCTCGGTGCTGATCGTTCGCACCACCTGACCGGCGTCAGGGCGTGGTGGTCGTGGGGGTCGTCGTGGTCGTGGTCGGCGTCGTGGTCGGCGTCGTCGTGGTCGTGGTCGGCGATGTCCGGCTGGTCGCAGCGCCGACGTTCAGCAGTCCGTAGCCGTAGTCGACGTTGGGCACCGTCGCCCCCAGCGGGTCAGCTGTCTGCTCTAGCCGCGCGAGGATCTCGTCCGCGGTCGGATCTCTCCCGATCACGCCGCTCGCGATCACCATCGCGGCCGCCGCGGCGACCTCGGGGCACGCCATCGAGGTGCCGAACCATCCGCTCGGAAGGCCGAAGCGGTCCGGGTGCGCCGGGCTGTTGAACGTCATCTGGTAGACGTCCGGGAGGTTCCGGGTCGGGTGGCAGGTGGGACCCTGGAGCGTGCTCGTGTCGTCGCCGCCACCGGGCGCGACCAGGTCCAGCTGCGGCCCGACGTCCGAGTAGGAGCCGAGGCAACGGTCGAGCGTCGTCGCGCCGACCGAGACCACGTTCTGGTCCCTGGCCGGATAGGCGATCTGCTTGGAGCCGTCGTTGCCGGCGGCGGCGACGACGACGACCTTGTTGCGGTGCGCGTAGTTGATCGCGGACACGATCTCCGGAATGTCGGCCGCCGTCACCCCGAGGTAGAACTCGAGGCTCAGGTTGATCACGCGCGCGCCGTGCCGGACCGCGTAGCGGATCCCCTCCGCGATCGTGCTGGAGCTGCCGAGCCCCTGGCCGTTCAGCACCCGGATCGGCATCACCGACGCCCCGTACGCGAGGCCCGTCAGCCCGATCCCGTTGTTCGTCGCCTCGGCGATCACGCCTGCGACGAACGTCCCGTGGCCCTCGCGGTCGAGCGGATACGGATCGGTGCAGCGGCCGTGCACGAGACGGCCCGATACCAGGTCGCAGGGGTGGACGAAGCGCGTGCCCCTGAAGTCCGGCGAGCGCGTGAAGCTTCCCCAGTTGCGGAACGCGACGCCGGTGTCGATCACCGCGACCGTGATCCCCTTCGCGCCGGGACGGCGTACCCGGCGCAGGTTCGCCCACGCCTCGGGCGCGTCGATTCCGGCGACGGCGTCGAAGTTCCATTGCAGCGACTGCCAGCCGCCGGGGACGTGGGCGCGGCCGGGGTCGTTCGGGATCCACACGCCGGCCGTGTGCGCGAGGTAGTCGGGGACCGCGTATGCCACACCCGGCAGACGGCTGATCGTGAGCGCAGCGTTGAGGACGTCGGAGCCTTCGGGGAGTGAGACGACCTGCCAGCCAGGCCCGGCGGATGCGGCCGCGCGCAACCGCATCCGCGTCGCGCGACGGATCCCGGCCAGGACCGTCGCGGCCGGCTGCCGCAGGCCGATCACCAGCTCGCCCGGCACGTACGGAAGCCGGGCGGTCGCGCCCGTCCCGCCCGCGCCGGGCCCTGTCAGTGCGGCGATCGGCAACGCGACGAGCACGAGCACTGCGACGAGCACGAGCACTGCCACGAGCAGCGACACGACGACCGCCCACCGGCTGCGCGGCCCGCTAGCCGGTCGCGCCGGCGCAAGATCGAATCCATCAGGCATCATCGGCGTCCGGGGAGGATTGTCCCCCGTCGGACCCCAACACCAACAATCCCGCCACCAACACGGACCCAACGATCGGGATGAGCCCCCACTTCTTCCCGCGCGACGAGTACTTCATGACGCTGGCGCTACGCGAGGCTGCGCGCGCGCTCGATCACGACGACGTGCCCGTAGGCGCGGTGATCGTCCG
The DNA here is from genome assembly GCA_027315255.1 of Solirubrobacterales bacterium. Classification (GTDB taxonomy): domain Bacteria; phylum Actinomycetota; class Thermoleophilia; order Solirubrobacterales; family Solirubrobacteraceae; genus Palsa-465. The sequence goes on from DAHUYL010000048.1 coordinate 10,765, forward strand.
CGAGGGTGAGGTGATCGGCGCCGCCCACAACGAACGCGAGCTGCGCTCGGACCCGACCGCCCACGCCGAGCTGCTCGCGCTGCGCCAGGCCGCGACCACGCTCGGGAGCTGGCGCGTGCTCGACTCGGTCGTGTACGTGACACTCGAGCCGTGCGCGATGTGCGCCGGCGCGCTCGTGCTCGCGCGCGTCCCGCGAGTCGTGTTCGGCGCGATCGATCCGAAGGCCGGCGCAGCCGGATCGGTCCTCAACGTCCTCGACGTGCCGCAGCTCAACCACCGGCCCGACTGCCAGGGCGGCCTGCTAGCCGAGGACTCCGCCAGCCTGCTGCGCGAGTTCTTCGCCACGCGCCGCTGACGGACCGGCCCCAACGCCCTCGTTCGTCTACCGTTGTCCCGGCCTCCGGAGAGGTGGCAGAGCGGTTGAATGCGCCGGTCTCGAAAACCGGTAT
>DAHUYL010000054.1 GCA_027315255.1 Solirubrobacterales bacterium
GCTGGCCGGCCGGCGACGGCGGGGGCCCGCACGCCCGAACTGCGCCACCTGCAGGCGCAGCTCGTGAACGCGCTCGCGCCGATGGGACCCGCGGTGGGGCTGCTCGTCGAGGACCTGGACACGGGACAGCTCCTGTTCTCGCGCAACGCCGGAGTCGCCCGGCCACCGGCGTCGGTCGAGAAGCTGTACACGTCGGTGGCGGCGCTGCTGATCCTGGGTCCGAACGCGCGGCTGCACACCGAAGTGCTCGGGATCGGGGAGCTGCGACCGGGAGGCGTCTGGCACGGGAACCTCTACCTCCGCGGCGATGGCGACCCGACGTTTGGCGACGGCACGTTCAACCACCTCTACGAGGACGGCTACGGGCCGACGGCTGCGCAGCTCGTAGCCCAGCTGCGCAAGGACGGGATCCACCGAGTCGCCGGCTACCTGATCGCGGACGAGTCGCGGTTCGACTCGGACCGTGGCGGCCCGTTGACCGAGAACCAGCCGGACCTGCCCGACTATGGCGGCCAGCTCAGCGCGCTCGTGTACGACCACGGCGCCGTCGCCAAGGGCTACACGCCTGCGACGTTCGCCGCCGACGAGCTCGCGCGGACGGCCCGGAGCGAGGGGATCGGCCTGTTCGCGTCCGGGAAGCCCGCAACCACGCCGCCCGGCGCCCGGTTGCTGGCGAGCGTCGCATCGCCTCCGCTGACGGATCTGCTCCAGCTGATGGACGTACCCTCCGACGACCTGATCGCCGACCTGCTCGACAAGCAGCTCGGCTTCCGCTTCCTCGGGCACGGCACGTTGCTGGCGGGCGCGACCGAGATCAGCCAGGAGATCGCTGCGCGCTACGGGCTGCGACCGACGATCCTCGACGGCTCCGGGCTCGACAAGGACGACCGCTCGACGCCGGCCCAGATCGTGTCGCTGCTGGCGCAGGTGTGGCGGACATCGGTCGGGGACGAGCTCCAGGCGGCGCTGCCGGTCCTCGGCGAGACCGGAACCGTCCGCTCGATCGGCGTTGGCACCCCCGCCCAGGGTCACTGCGAGGCCAAGACGGGCACGCTGGATTACGTGTCGAACCTCGCAGGCTGGTGCTCGGCGGAGAACGACCACACGCTCGCGTTCGCGGTCCTGGTGGACGGCCCGGGGAACTGGACCGCGTTCTCGGAGATCTCGCGGATGGTCGCGGCGATCGCGGCGTACTGACCGGGCCGCGGATCGATCCCGAGCTCCTCCGGTCCGTCAGACCCGCTCGAGCTGAGATCGGCTGTTGCGCGCCGGTGCGCACAGCGGCGACAATGCGGGCCGATGGAGGTGGGCACTGCCCTCAATCGGGCTGAGCTGCGACGCTACCTCGACCGGGTCGGCGATCGTTGGCCGATCTCGGCGGCGTACGTCGGGGGCGCCCGCGTCGCCGACGAGCACGGCGCCCCGCCGCAGCGCGAGCGCGGGCCCGAGTTCGTGGTCGTGCTCGTGTCCGACGCCTACGGCGGCGTGCCGTGGCTCGAGCGCGTGTACATTGCCGGCTCGCTGTGGGACGGGCTCGAGATGGGAGCACCCGCGCAGGTCCACTGCTACACGACCGGGGAGTTCCAGCGCAAGTGCGCGACGCTGCCGGCGGTCCGGGACGCCGTCTGGCACGGGATCGACCTGCTCGGCTAGCCGCCGGTCGCCCGCTTGACGCACGAGCGGGGTGCAGTGTACGGTCGCGGCGTGACCCGGGCGACAGGGAACGCGAGCATGGACGCTTGGACGCGGGTGACCTCGCGCCTGATCGCGACGCACGCCCTCGACGAGGACGATCGCCGGCGGGAGCTGGCGCTCAACGGGACGCTGATGATGTCGACCCTGCTGGCCCTGTTCGAGGCCGCGATCCGGCTACCGGCGGTCGTCGACGGGGGCGCCGGCGCCGTGGCTCACGCCGGGACGTTCGCACTTTCGTGCATGGCAGCGACCGGGTACGGGGCCATGTTCGTGCTGTCGCGCCGCGGCCGGCAGGCGGGCGCGACGTGGGGGCTGCTCGCCGTCGACTTCGGCGCGATCGCGTGGCTGTTCGTCGTCAGGGGAACGGCTGAGCCGGCCGCCCTGGTCCTGTGCGCGATGCTGATCGTGACCGCCGGCGTGCTGATCGGCTCGCGCGTGTCGACGGCCGCGGTCGGGGCAGTCGGTGCGACCCTGGTCATGGTCGGCAGGCTCGACTCCGTAGGCGTGCTGCACCCCGGCGGAGCGCCGCCCGATCTGCTCCGCGAATTGGCGACCTGCGGCGGCTTCGGTGCGCTCGCGCTGATGCTGTCCGTCCGCGCCGTCGAGCGGCGCGACTCGACGCGGCCGCCGAGCGCCGGGGGCTCCCACGCGTTCGGGCTGGAGCCGGCGCTGGCGAGGCTGCTGACCGCGCGCGAGCTGGAGGTCGTGCAGCTGATCGCGGCCGGCTGTTCGAACGACGAGATCGCTCGCCAGCTGTTCGTGTCGCCCCGGACGGTGCACACGCACGTCTCGAGCGCGCTGCGCAAGACGGGCTGCAGCAACCGCACCGAGCTCGCGGTGCTGGCGATCAACGACGGCGCCGTCGATCGCCAGCAGCCCGCCTCGGTCAAGCCGCCGGCGCGCGCGGGCTTGACACGTTGAGTCCGACTGCAGCCCCCGGTCCGGGACCGAATCGACTGCGACCGTAGCCCGCCGGCGCCCGCCCGTCCATCGGCAATCCTGCCGGTTGTTGGCCATCGGCATTTATGCGTAGGTCACCGGGACCCGGCATCCTGCCCCGGCTACAGAGCGATCATGCGCTCGATCGGGACCCGCGCCCGGTCGGCGATCTCCTGAGGCACCTTCACCTCGTGCACTCCGTCGCGCAGCGCGTCGCGCAGCTTCGACAGCGTGATCATCTTCATGAAGCGGCAGTGTGCGGCCTCGTTGGCTGCGATGAACTCCATGTCCGGAGCGGTCGCCCGCAGCGGGTGGAGCATGCCCGTCTCGGTCGCGACGATCGCGGTCCGGCGATCGTGCGCCGCCGCGTGCGCACGGGCGTAGCCGAGCATCCCGCCGGTGGAGAGCATCTGCACGCCCTCGGCGGCGACGTCGCCGGCGGCGACGTACTCCATCACGCTGGTGGTGCAGCCGCACTCGGGGTGGATCAGGAAGTCGGCGCCCGGGTGCGCGGCGCGGACGGCGGTGATGTCGCCGGGGCGAATCCCGGCGTGGACGTGGCACTCGCCGTCCCAGACGTGCAGGTCGACCCCGAGCGTTCGCTCGACGTACCCTCCGAGCCACATGTCGGGGCCGAACAGGATCTCGGTGTCCGGGCCATGCTCGCGAAGGATGTGCGCGACCACCTCGACGGCGTTCGCCGACGTGCAGCAGTAGTCGGTCTCGGCCTTGACCGCCGCCGTCGTGTTGACGTACATCACGACGATCGCGCCAGGATGCTGCTCCTTCCATTCGACCAGCTGCTCGGCGGCGATCGAATCGGCCAGCGAGCAGCCGGCATCGGGATCGGGGATCAGCACGGTCTTGTCCGGGCACAGGATCGAGGCGGTCTCGGCCATGAAGTGCACGCCGCAGAAGACGATCGTCCCGGCCTCGGAGGCGGCCGCCTGGCGTGACAGGCCAAGCGAGTCACCGACGTAGTCGGCGATGTCCTGGATCTCCGGCAGCTGGTAGTTGTGGGCGAGGATCACGGCGTCCCGCTCGGCGGCGAGCACCTGCACCTCCGCCTGGAGCGCGGGGATGTTCTCGAGCATCAGGGGTGCGTCGTCGGAACCGATCACGGGCAGGTTCATGGCAGCGGGTGGAGGAGGAGCGACAGGTCCAGTGCGGGCGCGCTGTGCGTGAGCGCGCCCACCGAGACGAAGTCTACGCCGGTGGCTGCGACCTCCCCCAGCGTTTCGAGCGTGAAGCCGCCGCTGGCCTCGGTCTCGACGCGGCCACCGACCCGGGCCACCGCCTCGCGCAGCCGGTCGGGCGCCATGTTGTCGAGCAGGATCCGGAAGCGCACGATGTCCGCGCCGACCGCGAGCGCCTCGTCGACCTCGCGCAGGTCACGGCACTCGACCTCGACCGCCAGCCCGGGAGCGCGATCGCGGGCGCGCGCGACCGCGATCCCGATCCCGCCCGCGAGCGCGGCATGGTTCTCCTTGATCAGGATCGCGTCGTACAGGCCGACGCGGTGGTTGGTGCCGCCGCCGGCCCGGACGGCCGCCTTCTCGAGCGCGCGCAGGCCGGGGGTCGTCTTGCGGGTGTCGAGGATCACCGGCGGCCGCGCTGCGGCGAGCGCGGCCGCGCGCACGGAGCGCGCCGTCAGCGTCGCAACGCCCGAGAGCCGCTGGAGGAAGTTGAGCGCGGTCCGCTCGGCGGTCAGGAGCGCACGCGCCCGCCCCTCGATCGCCAGCACCTCGCCGCCGTCGCGCCATTCGCCCTCCGGCCCCAGCCGAATCAGCGCAACACCCGGATCGAGCGCCCGGAAGGTGGCCTCTGCGACGTCGAGCCCGTAGATCACCCCGGGCGCCTTCTGGCTGATCACGGCGCGCGCGCGCGCGTCCGCGGCGACGGTGGCCTCGGTCGTCACGTCACCGTCGCCGACGTCCTCGGCGAGCGCGCAGGCGACCAGCCGATCGATCCCGGACCGATCAAGAGCGCCGCTGGCGGACCCCGTCATCCAGGCGAGGATAGCCTCGCCGCCCGGTGCTACGCGGAGCCCTGGACGAGCACGCGCAGGGTCGTGAACGTCGGGTCGGCGGCCCCGTGCAGGCGCGCGCCCGCCCCGGTCAGCTCCCGCAGGTAGGCGACGACCTCGGCGGTGACGCGCTCACCGGGCAGCAGCGTCGGCACGCCGGGCGGGTAGCCGGCGACCGACTCGCACGAGATCCGGCCGATCGCCTGCTCGACCGGCACCGCCTCGCTGGTCCCGAGGAACGCCTCGCGCGGGGACACGACCGCCTCGTGCTCCACGGCCGTGGGCGCCCTGAGCACGGACCCGGGGCGGCCATGGTCGGTGCGCGCGATCCGCCTGACGGTCTCGGTCAGGTCCTGGGTGAGCCGCTCGAGCGCCTCGGTCGGCTGCCCGATCCCCAGCACCAGCACGATCGTCGCGTGGGTGGCGAGCTCCACATAGGTGTCGTAGCTGGCCCGCAGCGCCGCCGCGACCTCATAGCCCGTGCAGCCGGTGCCGCGCACGTCGACGACGATCCGCAGCGGATCCCAGTCGGCGATCCCCGGCCGCCCGACGAAGCTCTCCCCGACGACCGAGCAGCCCTCGATCCGGGCGATCGCGTGGCGCGCCCGCGCGGACGCCTTCAGCGTGCGCTCGAGCAGCGCCTCGCCATGAACGGCGAGCTGGCGGCGCGAGGCGTCGAGCGAGGCCATCAGCAGCGCGCTCGGGCTGGTCGAGCGCACCAGCCGGACGGCGCGCGCGACCGCGCCCGCGTCGAGCCGCGCCTCGCGGGCGACGAGCAGCATCGCCGACTGCGTCAGGCTGCCGACGAGCTTGTGCGTCGAGGCGAGCATCGCGTCGGCGCCGAGCCGGATCGGGTTCTCGGGCAGCCGTGCGTGGAAGCCGAAGTGCGCCCCCCAGGCGCAGTCGACGATCAGCGGGACCCCCGCGGCATGAGCGGCTTCGGCGCAGCCGGCGACATCGGCCGCCATCCCGTAGTACGTCGGCGAGACGATGAACGCGGCGCATGCGGCAGGGGTGCGGCGCAGCGCCTCCGCGACCGCCTCGGGGGTGACGCCGTGCGCCATCCCCAGCTCGGGGTCGTACTCGGGCGAGACGAACGTCGGGATCCCGCCGGACAGCACGAGCCCGTCGATCAGGCTGGCGTGCGAATTGCGCTGCAGCACGATCCGGGAACCCGAGGGTGCCAGCGCGAGGCACAGCGCGTGATTGCCCTGCGTGGCGCCGTTGGTCAGAAACCAGCACTGCTCGGCCTCGTAGGCCTCGGCCGCGAGCCGCTCCGCGCGGTCGTACGGCGTCGGGCGCGGGCCGACGTCGATCCCCTCGATGTCCTGTGGCACGTCGAGCAGCAGCGCGCGCTCGCCGAGCGCCGCCCGCAGCCCGGGATCGGCGCCGCCGCCGCCCTTGTGGCCGGGCACGTGGAACCGGCTCGAGCCGCGGAACCCGTAGGCGGTGACCGCCTCCAGGTACGGTGCCGTCGGCTGCTCGGGCGGCTGCCTCGGCGTGCGCGCCGGCTGGCCTGCGTGCGCCTGCTCGGCGCTCGCGTCAGCGGGCACTGGCCGTCTTCAACAGGTAGGCGCGAACGAAGCCGTCGAGGTCCCCGTCGAGCACGCGGTTCGTGTCGCCGATCTCGAAGTCGGTCCGGTGGTCCTTGACCATCGTGTACGGATGCAGCACGTAGGAGCGGATCTGCGAGCCGAAGTTGACGTCCTGCGCCTCGCCACGCTCGCGGGCGATCTCCTCGCGGCGCCTGCGCTCCTCGAGCTCGAGCAGCTTCGAGCGGAGCATCGCCATCGCCTCGGCCTTGTTCTGCGTCTGCGAGCGCTCGTTCTGGCACTGGACGACGATCCCCGTCGGCCGGTGCGTGATCCGCACCGCCGAGTCGGTCTTGTTGACATGCTGGCCGCCGGCGCCGCTCGAGCGGTAGGTGTCGATCTGCAGGTCGTCCTCGTCGATCTCGACCTCGGAGACGTCGTCGACCATCGGCGACACCTCGACCCCGGCGAAGCTCGTCTGGCGGCGGTGGGCGGAGTCGAACGGCGACAGCCGCACGAGCCGGTGGACGCCCTTCTCGCTGCCGTAGAGGCCGTACGCGTTGTCCCCGTGCACGCGGAAGGTGGCCGACTTGATGCCTGCCTCCTCGCCCGCCGATACCTCGAGCAGCTCGACCTGGAAGCCCCGCCGCTCCGCCCAGCGCATCTCCATCCGCAGAACCATCTCGGCCCAGTCCTGGGCGTCGGTGCCACCCGCACCGGCATTGACGCTGACGAGCGCGTCACCGGCGTCGTAGCGCCCGGAGAACAGTCGCTGCTCCTCGAGCTCCTCGAGCCGCCGCTCGACCGAGCTCACCTGCTCGTCGAGCTCGCCGGCCAGCTCGGGGTCGTCCTCGACCAGCTCGGCCAGCGGCTCGAGGTCCTCCACGTCGCGCTCGAGTGCGCGGAACACCTCGAGACGACGCGACGCCCGTGCGTGCTCGGCGCTCACCTGCGCCGCGCGATCCTGGCGGTCCCAGAAGCCAGGCTCCCCCATCTCGGCCTCGAGCGCGGCCGTGCGCTCGCTCAGCGAAGCCGGGTCAAAGATAGTCCGCGAGCAGCTTCAACTGCGCGCGGATCGCCGCGAGTCGCTGCGGCAGCGGCTCTGTGGGGGCGGTGGCCATCGAGCTTGAAGGTAGCAGGCGGTAATGTGACCTCATGGCAACGCTCTCCGATCCAGGCGCTCGAGCGCTGCTCGAGCAGCCGAACTACGCAGTCATCTCGACGTTCGACCCGGACGGCTCGATCCGCTCGACGATCGTGTGGGTCTCGGCCGAGAACGGCGCGCTCGCCGTCAACAGCGCCGTCGGCCGCCGCTGGCCGACGAACCTCGGACGCGACCCGCGCATCACCGTGCTCGTCTACGAAGCGGGCAACCCCTACAACTTCCTGGAGGTCCGCGGGCGGGCGCGCGGGACCCTCGAGGGCGCGGACGCGCACATCGACGCGCTCGCGAAGAAGTACATCGGGCAGGACGAGTACCCGTATCGCCAGCCCGGCGAGCAGCGGATCAAGTTCCTGATCGAGCCCGACCACGTCCGGCACGTGCAGATGTAGGGCGGCCCCGAGGAGCGCTTCAGCCACCGCCGTGCCGACGCGCCCGGCGGTCGGAGCGGCGGGCGTGGCGGTCGCGCTGGCGTTCTCGGCGTTCGAGCTCAGCCTCGACCCGATCGAGCTGCGGCGCCGGCCCGTACAGCCGCCAGCCGTTGCGCAGCAGCGGGACCACCACGAGGATCAGGACCCAGACGGGCCAGAACTGGCCGCTCCCCCCGTCGCCCGCCCAGATCGCCGTGCAGATGGCGAATAGCGCGAGGCCGCCGCCGGACTGCTGCAGGAGCCGCCGCTGCAGCTCGCGCCGGCGCGCGGCCAGCTCCGCTCGCTGCTCTTTGACCGAGACCGGCAGCGGCGGCAGGTCGGCGCCGAGTGCGGCCAGCTCTCCCGCCGTCCTGGCCGCGTACACCGCGGCGAGCCGCTCGTTCAGCTCCTCGTCGTCGAGCCGGCCCTCGGCGTAGTGGACGCGGATCGCCTCCGCGGCCTCCTCCCGGTCGCGGTCAGACGCTCGCAGGTCCGCTTGTCCGCTCATATCCACTGCGGCGCCCCGCTAGCTAGGCGCCGTGGCACTTCTTGTACTTCTTGCCCGACCCGCACCAGCACGGGTCGTTGCGCCCCGGCTCGTCGCCGGCGAAATGCTGCTCGACGCCGAACGCCGCGCCCGCTGCCCCGTTGCCGGCCGAGCCGTTGTCGGCGACGGCGCCACCCGGACCGCCACCCGCCCCCATCTCCGCGGCGGCAGCCGCCGCGATCGCCTGCGAACCCGTGGCGACCCCGGCTCCGCCCGAATAGCTGACGCGCCCGCCGCCGGTCGGGGAGCTGGCCGCGGCGCTCGGGCGCCTGGCCGGGATCGGCGGTTCGGGCGCCATCCCCGGTGCGGGACCGAAGCTGACCTGGACGTGATAGATCAGCCGCGCGAAGTCGCCCCAGATGATGTTCATCAGGTCGCCGAACAGCGTGAACGCCTCGTTCTTGTAGATCACGAGCGGGTCGGTCATGCCGCCGATCCCCCGCAGGTGGATGCCCTCGCGCAGGTAGTCCATGTCGTGCAGGTGCTCGCGCCAGCGCTGGTCGATGATCTGCAGCAGCAGGAACCGCTCGATCTCGCGCATCAGCTCCTCGCCGAACTCCTGCTCGCGGAGGTCGTACTGCGCCATCGCCTCGTCCTGCAGGCGGTCGGTCAGCTCGATCCGGTCGACGGTCTGCGGATCGGCCTCGAGCACCTCGTCGCTGGGTGGGAAGATCTCCTGCATCCGGGCGAGCAGCCCGGGGATGTCCCAGTCGTCGACGAAGTCGCCCTGGGTGCACTCCTCGACGGTCCGCTGGATCAGGTTGGCGATCTCCTCGCGCGCCGGTCCGCTCATGTCGCGTCCCTCGAGCACCTCGTCGCGGTAGGTGTAGATCACCTCGCGCTGCTGGTTGAGCACGTCGTCGTACTCGAGCGTGTGCTTGCGAGCGAGGAAGTGCTGCTCCTCGACCTTGCGCTGGGCCTTCTCGATCTGCTTGGTCAACAGGCCGGCCTCGATCGGCTCCTCGTTGCCCTGCTCGTCGGTCGTGCCCAGCCGGTCGAGGATCCGGTAGATCCGATCGCCGGCGAACAGCCGCACGAGGTCGTCCTCGGCCGACAGGAAGAAGCGCGACTCGCCGGGATCGCCCTGGCGGCCGGAGCGGCCGCGCAGCTGGTTGTCGATCCGCCGCGACTCGTGGCGCTCGGTGCCGAGGATGAACAGCCCGCCGGCTTCGAGCACCTGCTCGCGTGCCTCGGCGACCCGGCGCTCGACCAGCGCCAGCACTCGCCGGTGGTGCTCGTCGTAGTCGGGCATGTCCGGCTCGAGTCCCAGCTTGCGCAGCTCGAGCTCGGTCAGGTGCTCGGGATTGCCGCCGAGCTTGATGTCGACGCCGCGCCCGGCCATGTTGGTCGCGATCGTGACCGCCCCGGGGGCGCCCGCCTCGGCGACCGTCTCGCCCTCGCGCTCGGCGTGCTCGGGCTTGGCGTTCAGCACCGTGTGCGGGATCCCCTTGCGCTTCAGCCGCTCGGACAGGAGCTCGGAGACCTCGACCGAGATCGTGCCCACCAGCACCGGCTGCTTATGGGCATGGCGCTCCTCGATCTCGCGCGCCACCGCCGACCACTTGCCGTCCTTGGTCTTGTACACCTGATCGTTGCGGTCGGCGCGGACCATCGGGCGGTTGGTCGGGACCTGCACGACCTGCAGGTCGTAGATCTTCATGAACTCGGTCGCCTCGGTCAGCGCCGTGCCCGTCATCCCCGCGAGCTTGTCGTACATCCGGAAGTAGTTCTGCAGGGTGACCGTCGCGAGCGTCTGGTTCTCCTCCTGGACGCGCACGCCCTCCTTCGCCTCGACGGCCTGGTGCAGCCCCTCCGACCAGCGCCGGCCCTCGAGGATCCGCCCGGTGAACTCGTCGATGATCTTCACCTCGTCGTCGATCACGGCGTAGTCGACGTCGCGCTTGTACAGCGCCTGCGCCTTCAGCGCCTGGTGCAGGTGGTTGACGAGGTGGCCGTTCTCGGCCCGGTAGAGATGGTCGATCTTCAGGAAGCGCTCGGCCTTCGCGACCCCCTGCTCGGTCACCGACACGGTCTTGTACTTCTCCTCGACCTCGTAGTCGAAGTCGGCGAGGAATGCCTTCTTCTCCTGCGGCAGCAGCCCGTCCGGCGTCTTGCCGAGGATCATCATCGGCGCCAGCCGGGCGAACGTGCGGTACAGGTCGGCCGCCTGCTCGGGGGCGCCGGAGATGATCAGCGGCGTGCGCGCCTCGTCGATCAGGATGTTGTCGACCTCGTCGACGATCGCATAGGAGTGATACGCGGAGCCGCTGTCGGGCTTCGGCCGGCCACCGTTCTGGACCTTCTCCTCGAGCGAGGTCGCCATGTTGTCGCGCAGGTAGTCGAACCCGAACTCGGAGTTGGTTCCGTACGTGACGTCGGCCGCGTAGGCGGCCCGCTTCTCCTCGTAGGGCTGCATGTTCTGCAGCACGCCGATGCTGACGCCGAGCAGGTCGTAGATCGGCTTCATCCACATCGCGTCGCGGCGGGCGAGGTAGTCGTTGACGGTGACCACGTGCACGCCCCGCCCGCCAAGCGAGTTCAGCACGACCGCGAGCGTCGCCGTCAGCGTCTTGCCCTCGCCCGTCCTCATCTCGGCGATCGCGCCGTCGTGCAGCACCATCCCGCCGATCAGCTGGACGTCGAAATGCCGCATCCCCATCGTGCGCCGTCCGGCCTCGCGGACGAGCGCGAAGCACTCGGGCAGCAGCTCGTCGAGCGCCTCGCCCGCGCGCGCGCGCGAGCGCAGGTCGTCCGCGGCCTGGCGGAGCTCCGCGTCGGTCGAGCTCTCCATCTCCGACTCGAACGCGCTGATCCGGCCCACCCGCTGCTCGTATGACCTGAACTTCTTCGCCTCGCCCATGCGAAGCGCGCGGTCGAGAAGCGACATGCGCCAGAGCGTAGCAGTGGGATCCGGCCCTCCCGAAGGGACGGGAGGGCTTCAGATCATGCGGCTGGGGACAGCTCTTGGGCGGGATTCGGCTCCGGCGGCGGGATCGCCGCGGCCGCGCGCGATTCCCGTCGCTTGCGCCGCTTGTCGCGGTGGCGCTTGACCTGCACCTCCAGCTCCTCGCTGACGAGGTTGATCGAGTGCAGGATGTCGCGAGAGGCGCTGCGAGCCCGCAACGTCACCCCCTTCAGGTGCAGGGTCGCCTCGGCGACCTGCCCGTCCGCGATCGCGGGGTTGCGCTCCTCGAATACCTCGACCTCCAGATCCGCCAGTTCGGAGACCTGGCGCGAAATCACCCGGAAGCGCTTCGCGACATGCTCCTTCAGGTCGTCGGAGACGGTCATGTTCCTGCCTTTGACCTCGATCCGCATCGGTCCACCTCCATTGAGAGCAGAACGGATGTGCGACATATCGCCAGCCTAGCGCGCGACCTACACGCATTGAAGATCTGATTGCGACAATCGGCCACGTGCCGCCCCCGATCGTGTGGTCGCCGGACCCGACCGTGCTCGCCGGCGTGATCGCGCTGTCGCTCGTGTACGTCGCCGGCTGGCGGCGCGCACGGCGCCCGGGCGAACCCCACCCGCCCGGCTACGGCCGGCTGGCGCTGTTCGCCGCGTCGATGGCGAGCGTGCTCGCGGCGCTCGTCTCGCCGATCGACGATCTGTCCGACGACGTGCTCGCGATCCACATGGTCCAGCACCTGCTGCTGCTCGACCTGGTGCCGATCCTGATGATCCTCAGCCTCACGAAGGGGATCCTGCGGCCGGTCGCGCGCTCGTTGAACGTGCTCGAACGTCGCGCCGGCGTGCTCGCCCACCCGGCGTTCGCGCTGCTCCTGTACGTCGCGATCATGTACCTCTGGCACGTGCCGGCGATGTACGACCTGGCGCTCGAGCACTCGGGCGTGCACGTGCTCGAGCACCTCTGCTTCGCCGCGGCCGGCACGCTCTACTGGTGGCAGGTGCTGTCGCCGCTGCGCGGCCGCATGCGCGTCGCCGGGATGGGCCCGGTCGTGTACATGGTCAGCACGAAGCTGCTGGTCGGGATGCTCGGCGTGATCCTGGCGTTCGCTCCCGCCTCCTTCTACTCGTGGTACCAGCACCACCCGCACTACTGGGGGCTGTCGGCGCGAGTCGACGAGAACATCGCCGGCCTCGTGATGGCGCTCGAGCAATCGATCGTGATGGGGATCGCGCTCACCTACCTGGTCGTGCGGATGCTGAGCGAGTCCGAGCGGGAGGCGCAGCGGGCCGAGCGCTACGGGCTCGCCTGACGCGAACGACAAGCGGCGGTCCCGGCGTCGTGGCATTGTGAGCCACGACGCCGGAAGCAAACGTCACTCCGCCGCTAGCACTTGCCGGTCGCTGTGGCGCTGCCGGTCAGCGTCTCCTTCGCCGCGTCGGTCGCTGTGAAGCTGACGCTCACCTGCTTAGAGCCGCCGGGGCAGCCGGTCGACTCCAGGAACGGCACGACCTTGCCGCCCACCTTCGTGGTCAGCTTCGCCCACTTCAGGTTCTCGTACGTGAGCGATCCGAACGCGCCGATTCCGCCGGCGTCCGTTGAGACGTCGGGCGGCAGCGGCACGTCCTGGACGAGCGCGTTGCCCGCCTGCCTGAGCGTCGCGATGTACGGAGCTGCGGCGCCCGTCTGGAGGCCACCGCACTGGTGCGTGCCGGTGACCACGAAGAAGTAGACGAGCTTGCCGCCGCCCGCGTTCCACACGTCGAGGATCGGGCTGCACGGCGTGCCCGCGCCTGCCAGCGTGGGATCGCCGAGCGCGGCCGTGAGCGTGCCGGTCGCGACCAGCGCACCCTTCGGGCAGCCGGTGTCGCTCTTGGCCTGAATGATCTTGGCCGCACTGCACGTCGGGAACGGCTTCCAGTTGGCCCTGACGTCGGGCATGGTCGTCTTGATGTCGACCAGCGGCGCTGCGCGCATGCCCGACGTCGCGTTCGCCACGTTGTAGATCTGCGTGAAGCCCATTGTCACCGGCTTCTTGGCCGTGCCTGCGCCCTTCTGGTTGAAGCTGAACGACACGGTGTAGGTGTTGCTGGTCGCCTGAGCATAGGCAACGGTTGCGGCCGCCAGGGCCGTGATCGCGGTGACCGCGATGATGATGCGACGCACGTCACTTCCTTCCTTGGGGTGTTTGGACAGAAATCAGCACTTCGACTTGCCGGAGGCCGATCCGGTCAACGTCTCGCCGGCCGCGTCGGTCGCGGTGAAGGAGACCGAGTACGGCCGGGAGCCTCCCCTGCAGCCGGTCGACTCCATGAACGGGATCGCCTTGCCGTGGACCTTCCTTGTGAGCTTGAGCCACTGCAGCGTCTCCGAGGTCAACGACCCGTACGCGCCGATGTTGCCGGCGTCGGTCGAGACGTCCGGCGGCAGCGGCGTGTTCTCGACCATGCCTCCGTCGGCGTTCCTGACGGTCGCGATCCACGGTGCCGCGGCGCCCGTCTGCAGGCCGCCGCACTGGTGCGTGCCCTCCACGACGAAGAAGAAGATCAGGTTCCCGTGGCCGCCGTTCCACACGTGGAGCAGCGGCGTGCAAGGGGTCCCCGGCCCCTGCAGCGTGTTGTCGCCGAGTGCCGCGACGATGCTGCCGGTCGCGACGATCGACGTCTTCGGGCAGCCGGCGTCGCTCTTGGCGGCGAGGATCTTCGCGATGCTGCACGTCGGGAACGGCCCCGGGTCGACCTTCAGGCCCTCGATCGTGAGCTTGATGTCGGTCAGCGGCGCCGCTCGCATTCCGGCGGCCGCGTTGGCGGCGCCGTAGGTCTGCGTGAAGCCGACCGCGACCGGCTTCGTCGCCGAACCGGTCCCGTTCTCGTGGAACGCGAACCCGGCCGTGTACGTGTTCTGCGTGGTCCCCGCGTAGGCGACCGCGCCAGCGGCCAGTGTGGCCACCGCGGCTGCGATGATGCAGATCCTTCTCATGGGTCGAGGCCTCCCTTCGTCTCGACTGGTTTGGGTTGGCTGCGATGAGGCCTGCCGCTCTCATCGCAGTGGCTTGAGCGTGGGGAACTGGGACGACAACGAGCTGAGACCGCTGACTCCCTTCAGAGCCCGGCTGAGCGGCGCCTGCGCCCGACACGGCGGGGCCGGCGCGCTGCCGCCGCCGAGATACACGGAGCGCACGAGCGGGGCGAGGTTGGCGGGCACCTGCGGGCCAACCGTCGGCACCGGGCCGGAGCCGCACAGGTAGCTGCCGAACACGTCGAGCCCGCGCTTCAGACGGTAGCCGCCCGGCGCCATGTACGCGTTCGAGCGGCTCGACGCCGGGCGCGTGCTGTAGGCGGCGAGCGAGTCGGGGCCGAGCGGGTTCGAGAGCCGCACGTAGTGCAGGAGCTTCGAGGTCGACAGGCTCTGCTGCGTCGCCTCGCTGGTGGCCGCGCTGTTGGCGAAGAAGGCCGCGATCTCGCGCCGGTACGCGTTGACGTAGTCGACGATCGGCACGACGCTCGCGAGGTAGGACCCGAGCCGCGCCACGGCCGGCTCGCTCGAGCACAGCAGGCGCGTGAGCGCCGGCACGCCGGTCCGCGCCGCGGCCGTCAGCGGCGCGATCTCGCGGAGCACCGTGCGCAGGCTCGGCGCGAACTTGGCGGTCGCCTCGAGCGCTGGGCTCAGCTGCACCGCCGCCGGCCGCAGCTCGTTCACGAGCGGCGTCGCATCGGCGGCGAACGAGTGCAGCTGCGCGACCGTCTGCCGGGTTGCGGTCAGGAACCCGGGCAGCGCGCGGATCGTGGCGGCCAGCTCGGCGTCGCGGGCGGCGGTCGTGGCGAACACGGCATCGGCGTTGCGGACGAACCCCTGCAGCTGCGCCGGCGAGCTCGCGATCGCCGAGAACACCTGGCCGCCGTCGGCCAGCAGCGCCCGCGTCGCGGCGCTGTCGCGGTTGAGCACCGCAAGCACGTTGTCGACGCCCGTCGCGAACGGGTAGAGCTCGGCGAGTGCGGCGTTGAACGCGGCCCCGCGACCCGTCAGCGCGACCCCGTCGTCCTGCATCCAGGTCTCGAACGCTCGCCGGGTGGCGGGGTCGAAGGTGGACAGGATCTGGTCGAGCTGGACGGTCGGCGCCACCTGGCCCTGCGGCAGGTGGCCTCCATCGGCCAGCATCGGCCCGTGCGGGTTGCCGGGGCTCAGCTGCACGAAGGTCTCGCCGAGCAGCGTCTTCTGGCGCAGGATCGCGCGCGTGTCGGCCGGTCGCGGCGCGTAGCGGTTGTCGATCTCGATCACCGCGCGGGTCAGGCCGGTGCGGCCGTCCAGCCCGACGTCGACGACCTTGCCGATCGTCACGCCGGCGATCTCCACGTCGGCCTGGGTGCCGAGCTCGATCGCCTGCGGAAACTCGACCGTGAACCGGTAGCCCTGCGGGGCGAGCGGCAGCGACCCTCCGAACGACAGCCACAGGAACAGCAGCAGGCCGACGCATGACCCCGCGAACAGCGTCATCACGAGCACCCGGCCGCGGGGCGGCGCCTGCGTGTTCACAGGCCACCCGCCGGGCAGAAGTGGGAGTTGATCGACTTCCAGTCGGGCGCCCCGAGCAGCGCGAGGATCGACCCGAGCGCCGGATCGCTCGTCGGCAGGGTCTCCTCGAGCAGGTTCAGCTGCGGGCAGCTGGCCATCAACAGGCCGCGGACGATCGGCCCGTTCGCGTCCTGGGAGTCGGTCAGGCTGTTTGCGATATGAGCCAGCCACGATCCCCAGAACAGGTACGACTGCTTGCCGGAGCCGGGGTGGAACGCGAGCGTGTTGAACAGGACGTTGACGACCTGGAGCGATTTCACGAGCGACGGGGTCGAGCTCTGAAGCGCGGCAGCCGCAGGTTTGAGTGCGCGCACGAGCGGCTGGACGTTCACGCTGAACGGCCGCAGCTGATGCTCGATCGACCCGGTCGTGTCGCGGGCGAGCGGGGTCAGCGCCTGAAGTGCCGGCGCCAGCTCCCGGGCGAACGGCTCGAGCGCCTGCAGCGCCGGTGCGCTCGCGGCGGCGAACGCCTGGACCTTGCCGAGCGTCGCGCGCGTCAGCTGGAACGTCGGCGGCAGCTGGCTCAGGCCGGACACGAGCGCCTGATCCTGCGACGCGATCGCGCCGAAGTCGGTGTTCGACGACTGCACGAGCGAAGCGAGCTGCGTGTCGACGCCACCGAGTGCGGTGGTAACGAGGTCGAGATTGTGAATCGAGCTGCTCAGCTCGGCGTTGCGGGTCGCCAGCAGGGACGCGAAGGCGCGCGCGTCGCGGTCCAGCGGCGCGAACCGCTTGAACAGCGCCGCCAGCTGGGCCGTGGTCCGGGGGCTCGGAGCGCCGGCACCGGCCCCGGGGCCACCGAACGCCTGCGCGCCGCCGGACAGCAGCAGCAGCAGGTACGTGCGGGTGTCGGCGTCGAGCGAGGACAGGATCTGGTCGACGTCGATGTCGGGCTGGGTGTTGGCGAGGCTCAGCGTCCCTCCGTTGGGTACCCTGCCGGCGCTCGGCGTACCCGGGTCGAGCGCCAGGTACATGTCCTTGAGCGGCGTCCGCGGCCGCAGCAGCACGGTCGCATTGCGGTAGACCGGCGCGTAGCGCTTGAAGATGTCCATCGTCACGATCGCGTGCCCGTCGCTGAGCGAGACGCCGCCGACGAGCCCGACCTCGACCCCGGCGATCGTGACCGCCTGCCCTTGGCCCGCGGTCACCGCCGCCGCCGTCGTGAACGGCGCCTTCACCACGTAGTAGCTGCGCAGCAGCGTGAACGCCGGCTGCTTGGAGAGGATGTAGCCGACGGTCCCGATCGCGAGCGCCACCAGCACTGCGATCGCGGTGAAATCGAGCCAGTGGGCCTTCAGCGCGCGTTTCACGGCGCCGCCCCCGTGGCCGCTGAGCTGAGCGCCGGGACCGGATTGCGGTAGCAGGCCCGGCTCGAGTCGATCGGCGGCGGGCCGCCGGCGAACGCCGGACGGGTGCCGAGCGGCGCCAGCACGGCGTTGCCGTACAGCGGTCCGACCGGCAGCGCCGGGGTCTGGACCAGCTGCGCGCCGCCGCCGGCCGAGGCGCGCAGGAAGCGTCCGTTGCCGTCGAAGTTCTGCGCGGCTCCGGCGATCCCGACGGCGCTCTGCAGCATCTCCTGGTAGACCTTCAGCCCGGTCGTCGCGGGAGGATCCTGGATCACCTCGCTCGAGTCGGGCAGCACGACCCGGGTGAAGCAGCGGGCGAGCGTGCCTGCCTGGCTGAGCAGCGACTCGAGCGGGGAGATCTCCGCGGTCGTGTGCCTCACCGCGGGCCCGAGGTCTGACAGCAGCGTGCCCAGCTCCGGGCGCGAGTTCAGCGCGGTCAGCTGCCTGATCCATGGCTCGAGCGCGGCGATCGCGGGCCCGAGCCGGCGGACGCCCGGGAGGATGTCGGTCGCGAACGCCTGCGTCGGGGCGAACGAGGCATCGAGCTCGGTGTCGGCGGCATCGGCGGCCCGCAGCAGCGGCGGCAGATCGCCGATCGTCGCCGACAGCGCCTGCTGCTCGGCGGCGAGCGCCCCGAGCGTACGATCGAACCCGGAGATCAGCTGCTCGAGTGCGCCTGCGTTCGCCGACAGGCCGCCGAACACCCGCGAGCTGCCGCTGACGACGCCCGACAGGTCGTGCGGCTGCTCGCCGAGCAGCGCCTGGTTGACGATCGCGCTCGCCTCGAACGCGCCGGGGGCGTAGCGAAGGTTCAGGTTGAGCGCCTGCGCTCCCGTGAGCCGCCGAACGCTGCGGTCCTGGCCCGCCTCGTCGACGGCCGTGGGCGGCGCGTTCAGCGCCCCTCCGAGCCCGCGCACCAGCTCCTGGAGGTTGGCGCGCGCATTCTGGTCGAGCGCGGACAGGACCCGGTCGAGCTGGACCGGTCCCGAGGTGTTCGCGGCCGGCAGCGTCGAGCCCGAACGCAGCACCGCCGCAGTCGGGGTACCGGGGTCGAGCTGGACGTAGAAGTTGCCCTCGAGGAACAGCCGTGAGCGGATCGTCGCGGTCGCGTCGGCGTGGATCGGCAGCCCGCTGCGATCGATGTGCATCGTCACGAGCCCGGCGCTGGTGCTGCCGCGGATCCGCCGCACGCTGACGACCTCGCCGACGTCCACCCCGGAGATCCGCACCGGCGAGGGGATGTGCAGATCGGTGTTGGCGGTGAACGCCGCCCTCAGTACGAACGGCGAGCCGGCCCACGGCAGCGACCCGCCGAACACGAACCAGCACGCCAGCCCGATCGCGACGATCGCCAGCAGCGCCGCCTGTACGTTCGAGACGCGCGGGGTGTGGCGCCGGACCCTGGTCGCCCGCGCGGGGCTCATCCGTGGCCCCCGTGGCCGCCCTTGCCCTTCCGGGGCTTGCGCCTCGGCGCGGGGACGGTCGACTCGGTCCTGGTGCCGACGTTCTTCGTCGGGTTGGCGAGCGCCGCCGCGGTGGCTTTGAACGGCTCGTTGCCCGCCGAGCACTCGCGCGGCTGGCCCGGCGCGGCGGTGTTCGGGTAGGGATCGGCGTGCAGCGGCGCCTGGTCGGCGCCGGCCGCCGGATTGTTCGTCAGATACGGGCCGCTCGACGGCTGTGCCTCGCCGCCCGGCACGTCCGTGCTCGCGATCAGCACGAATCGCAGGACCGTACCCGTACCGACCGGGTCGGACAGGGAACTGCCGATGTTGCGCAGGAACAGGGTCACGTAGTTGCACGTCGACTGCGCCGGCGTGAGGAACGCGAGCGGCGCAAACAGGCTCCGGGCGGTCAGCGTCAACCGGTCGAGCCCCGTCTGGACCGGGACGGCGCTGCTGTAGGCGCCGAGCGTGCGGCTGAGCGCGACCAGGTTGCGGTCGAGCGTCGCGGTCCCCGGCAGCGTGCGCGCGCCGGTCGAGAATGCGTCAGCCAGCACCGGGGCACTCTGCGACAGCGACGCGACCCCCGGGCGCAGATCGGCGAACAGCGCCGCCGTGTCGATCGCGAACGCCTGCTCGGAGGGACTGTCGGCGATCAGCGTTGCGAACGCGGGCGGCGTGTCCGAGATCGACGCCTGCAGGTAGGGGCTCGCAACCGACGCGAGCGCGCCGAACGTCGTATCGAGGTCCGTGTACAGCTGCGCCTGCGTCTGCGCGACCGGGGCCAGCGCGCTGCTGATGCGCTCCAGGCCGGCGATGAAGCCCTTCAGGTCGGTCTCCCGCGAGGACAGGTTGCGGGCCACCGGCGTCAGCTGCGTGACAAGCGGGACGAACGCGCCGATCGCGTTGTTGAGGTCGTTGCCGCGGCCGGCGAGCGCGTCGCTCAACCCGACCGTCGAGGCGGCAACCCCGGCTCGCGTCGGCGGCGTGAACATCGACAGCACCTGATCGAGGTCGACCGCCGCGCCGGTCCGCGAGGCGGGCACGGTGGCGCCCTGCGGCCACCCGCTGCCCGCATGGCCGAGCGTGACGTCGAGGTACTTCTCGCCGATCGACCCCTTCAGGCGGATCGTGAAGCGCGAGTCCACCGGGAGCGGCTCGATCGACTTGGTCAGCGCCAGATCGAGCACCGCGATCGGGCGACCGTGGCGGTCGCGCGCGGCCCGGACGTCGGTCACCGTACCGACGAGCGAGCCGCCCATGTGGACCTCGCCGCCATGAGTGAGCTGCTCCGCGTTGGGCACCTCCACGTGCAGCACGTAGCGGGGCACGAACGGAAGGCCGTTGTTCGCCTGGAATGCGAGCACGACCGCGACCACCGTGACGAGCACCGTCAGGGCGCCGATCAGCACCGGGCTCGCGAGCGGGCTGGGGTTGCGGCGCCGCTTCACCGGACGACCCCGGTCGGCGTCATCCTCCGCCCCCCACCAGGTAGTGGAGCAGGCCCGAAAGCGTTGCGGTGCCGGCGGCGGGAACGCGGCTCACAGCCTCGCGCGCGATCGCCGTCACCTCCGCGCTGGCGCGGGCGGTCGCCGCGGGTGCTGCCGCGGCGGACGCGCTTGCCGCAGCCGCGGCGAAGTTCGCCGAGCAGCCGGGCACGGTCGTGCGGGCGTATGCCGTGCAGCTGCCGACGAGCGCATCGGTGCGCACGTAGTGGCCGCTCGAGTCGAATCCGTTGGCGGCGCTCGTGCCGTAGAACAGGACGTCCATCAGGTCGGTGATCGCGCCCGTCCGCTGCAGGCTCTGCGTCAGCTGCTCGAGCTTCGCGCCGGTCGGCCGGCTCGCGTTACCGAGCGCTTCGAGCCGGCGGGCGAGCGGCACCGCCGCGACCAGCGAGCCCTCGGATCGCTGCGCCGCGGCCCCGAGCTCGACAAGCGCGGTGCGGGCCGCCTTTGCGAACGGAACGACGTTCTGGAACTCCGTGTTGACACTGGTGGCGGTCTGACCGAGCGACTGCATCAGCGGCGTGCCCTGGTCGGCCAGCTGGCCGAGGTCGGCCATCAGCGGCCGCAGCTCCGACAGGAACGACGGCAGCAGGTGGATCCCGTCGGCGATCGCGGCGGCGCGGGCGGCGCCGGCGGTCGCGGTCGTGTTCGCCTGCACGACGAAATCGGCCAGCTGTCGCCGCGCGGCGGCGAGCGGCGCGAGCACGGCGTTCGAATCGTGTTCCAGGGCTGCCAGGACGTGGTCCTGCTGGGCCAGGATCCGGAACACCCGGTCGGTGTAGCCGAGCGCCGGGTCGGCACGCCGGATCACGGCGTTCAGGTCGCGGCCGCGGGCGGCCAGCCCGGTTCCGAGCTCGTCGAGGATGATCGCCAGGCGCTGACGGATCGGCTGCTGCGAGATGTTCTGGACGATGTCCGGGTCGATCGACGAGCTCGTCTGGGTGACCGGGAGCAGGTGGCTGCCGGCGCCGTCGCCATGCTGGATCAGCGAAAGCGGCGGCGTCCGCGAGGTGCCCGGATTGCAGTCGACGTAGCGCTCGGCGATCAGCGACTGCGGCCGGATCTCACAGGTGGCGTCGGCGTGGAACGGGACGAAGTCGCGGTTGGCGATCGAGAACGTGACCGCCGCGAGCTCCTGGTGGGTGACCGTGACCGCGGTGATGCTCCCGACCGGCGCGCCCGCGATCCGCACCTGCTCGCCCGGTACGGCGAACGACGCGTTGTCGAACAGCGCGCGGACGAGGTACGTGCCACCGCTGCCCGCGGCGCCCGCGCTGCCATCGGCGCCGCCCGAGTTGCTGGAGCGGGCGGCTCCGACGAGCACCGCGGCGCTGCCGGCAAGAACGACGGCGATCAGGACCGCGAGCCGCTTCACGATCCCGACGGACTCGAGGACGGGTTGCAGCCGGCCACCTTCACGGGCGCCGAGCCGTCGGGAGCACGCTGGGCAGCGCCGCCCGGACAGCGTCCGTGGACGACCTGCAGGCCACTGTCGCGCTGGGCCGGGCTCTGCGGCGTGAGCGCGCTGGTGGGCGTCAGCGCGAACGCACCGAACCACGGCTGCACCCGGGCGTAATGGCCGTCGGCGTCGTAGGTCGCGCTCGCCTGGCCGACGTTCGCGAGCGCCGCCACGACGTCGGGGGCATAGGCGCGCAGGTAGTCGAGCTGCGGCTGGGAGTCGTTCAGCGAGGCCGTGATCGCGGGGAAGGTGCTCCCGGCCAGGTTCGCGAGCTGCGGTGCCTTCTGCAGCAGCTGGACGAGTGCGCCGGCGCCGTGCGGGCCGTGAATGAGCGCAGCGAGCGCAGCGAGCGTCGGAACCGAGGACTCGGCCAGCTGCCTCAGCGCGACGCTGAACGGCTCGAGTCGACCGACCTGCGGCTTGGTGGCGTCGACCAGCGTGGTCAGGCTGCCGAGCGTGGTGCGCAGCCCTGCGAAGGTCGCGGTCGAATGCTGCAGCGATCCCGGCAGCAGTTGCAGCGCCGTGTCCAGCGAGGCGCTCTGGGACGCGATCGCTCCGGTCGCCTGCTCGCCGTTGGAGACAAGCTGGCTGAGGTCCGAGGCCCGGGCGGCGAGCGCCTGCATCGTCTCCGCGCCCCTGACCAGCAGCGCGTCGAACGCGGGCTCGCTGCGGGTCAGCTCCGCGGTCACCTGACTGGTCGAGTAGAGCGCCGGGGCGAGGTACTCGAGCGCGCGGCTGGCCGCTCGCGACCGGCCGCGGATGCTCGCCGCCTCCCCGCGAATCAGGTTGCGCAACCCGACGCGCGTCAGCGGGTTCAGCGTGTCGAACAGCTGGTCGAGGCTGACCTCTGCGTACGTGTCCGTCGACGGGATCGTGGCCCCCGACGGGAGCGCCCGGCTCGTGCTTGCTGCCGGCTCAAGCGTGATGTAGTGGTCGGCGATCCCGGCGAGCCCGTTCTCCTCGATCCGCGCGACGGTGCCCTGGTGCAGCGGTGCGACGCCGGCGTCGAGGCCGATCTCGACCGCGGCCTGGCCGCTGGGCGTCAGACCGATCGACTCGACCGTCCCGACCGCCGTCGGCCCGATCAGCACCTGATTGCCCGTGACCAGCCCGCTCGCGTCCGTGAACAGCAACCGCACGCGGTAGCCTGGCCCGCCCGTCAGCAGGATCAGTGCGACGAGCACGGCCGCCAGCAAGAGTGCCGCGCCGGTCGCCGCGCGCCCGGTGCGGCTGAGCCGCGCCTGGCCAGAACCGGATGCAACCGGAGCTTGCCTGCCGATCACCTGCTCTCCTCGTCCACCAAGGTCGACCTCCCGAGCCGTAGCTACAGTGTCGCAGGTTCGCGCATCAGATGCGCGGCTTGTTGTCAAGCAACGCGGACTGCGGCTCCGACAGTTGGGGGGTGCCCATGGCGGGTCGCACCCTGCTCGCGAACCCTGCCAACCCCCCGCCACAGTCGGCGGGTTGGCCGAGTTGTCCCCTCACGCCACCCCGTCCCGCCGTGCACCCAGGGCATGTGCGTCGAGCGGACCACCTGACAACGCCCTGCTAGGCGCTGCCGGCCGACGCAGCTGAGGTGGCGCCCGTGTCGGGTTCCTGGGCTCCCTGGTCAGGTTCGACGGCTCCGGGGTCACGTCCGACACCGCCGTGGTCAGGTTCGACACCACCGGCGTCAGCCCCCGGCGCGCGTTGCGGCCTCGCACGCACCCGGCGCACCAGCAGCGCCGCCCCGATCGCACCGCCGAGATCGCCGAGCCCGGCGAGGTGGACCGCCGGCGGCTGGTGTCCGGGGAACAGGTGCCCCGCCATCGCGTGCTCGATCTTCTGCACGTAAGGCTCGCCGAGCCGCACCCCGAGCCCCCCGCCGATGATCACGGCGTCCACGTCTAGCAGGTTGACCGCCGATGCGATCCCGGCGCCGAGCGCGGCGACCGCGCCGTCGATCAGCTCCGTCGCGAGCTTGTCGCCCTGCTCCAGCGCCTCGCCCCAGACAGCGCTCGTGAAGCGGTCGTGCTTCTTGCGCTTCATGATCTTGGGCAGCTTCGACCGGGTCCCATCCGCGATCCTGCGCCGCGCGCGCGTCTCCAGCGCGAACCGTCCGGCATACGCCTCGACGCAGCCGCGGTTTCCGCACGGGCACCGCCGCCCCCCGCGCCTGACGACCATGTGACCGATCTCACCGGCACCGCCGCGACCGTGGAACGGCTGGCCGTCGAGGATCAGCCCGCCGCCGACGCCGGTCCCCCAGAACACGCCGAGCAGCGACCGGTATCGCCGACCTGCGCCGAATTCGTACTCGGCGGCAGTAGCCACCGCGACGTCGTTGGCGACCTGCACGATCGTGCCCAGCTCGGCGGCAAGCGTCTCTCCGAGCGGGAAGCGCCCATCCCACCCGGGCAGGTTACGGGCGCTCGCGACCGTCCCGGGGGCGGTGTCGACGGCCCCGGGCGAGCCTACGCCGATCGCGACCAGCGAGCGTGCGTCGCTGCCGGCGGCGCCGGCCGCCTCCTGGAGCGCCGCTGCCATCGCCTGCGCGACGTCGGCGGGGGTGCCCGACGTCGGGGTCGGGTGGCGAACCGCGCCGATGACCCGGTAGCGCGCGTCCACCACGATCGCCTCGATCTTGGTGCCACCGAGATCGATCCCGCCACGAAACGGCAGGTTGCGGTCACGGGCCATGTGCAGATCCAATCAGACCCAGCTGACGAAAGCGCATTTTCGTCGGCGCCGGGACCCCGGCGCGGCCGTCGCCCTGACGCAACCGCCGGCGCGTCGTCGGCCTCGACTGTCCCGCCGGCGCTCGGCGATGCGAGCAACGGCCGGCTGCATCCCGAGCGGTCGGTGCCGGCGCGCGTTCTACTCCCGGGTCAGCGCGCCGCGCTGCCGTTGGCTGTCCGCAGCGTCACTCCCCGTGCTCGGCGATGTACGCGTCGGCCATTCTCTTCGGCGCGCGGACGAGCCAGGCCTCGATGATCGTCTCCCGAAGCGTCGGCGCGTCGATCCGGTCGAGCCAGACGAGGATCGCCGGGTATCCGTCGAAGTGCGGCGTGGTGAAGAACACCGCAGGGTCGTCCGCGAGGAGTGCCTCCTTGGCTATCAGGTGCTCGACGCGCGCACCGAGGATCGGCGCGTCGCGCATCCGCTCGCCCATCCAGTCGATGTCCTTCTTGCCGAGCGGGCGCTCCCACACGAACAGCTTCTCCTTGACCCGCCAATGAGCGTGGCCACGAGACACGTGCTCGTCCGTTGCCGGCAGCGCCAACGCGATTCGCCGCACGTCGTCGAAGCTCGGCATCGGCTAACGGTCGTCGTGCACGCCTGTCGCTATGGGGCGGAGATGCCGAGCGCGGACAGCAAGCCGCTGACGTCCCCGCCGATCCCGCCGTAGTTGTGACCGCCGCACTCGTACGCGGTGAGCGTCTGCGTTGCCTGACCGACCAGCTTCAGGGTGAGGTTGAACCCGCCCGCGCACGCGGGGCTCGTGGTCCGTCGGCGCGGCGCGATGTGATTGGCATTCAGCGCGCCGGTCAGCTTTGAGAGGGCCGCCCGCGTTCTGTACCGATACACGTGGGGCCGCCCCGACGGCGGCGGCAGCGAGCCGTTCTGGACGGTGACGGTCGCCGACCGCAGGTTGCGCCACAGCGACCCTCGAGCGACCGCGGCGAACCCGGCGAACCCGGCGGACGCAACCAGCACAGCACACATGACGGCGATGCTGCGCACGCGAGGCACGGGCGGATGCTATCTGGCGACGCTCTGCCTGGACGCCCGCGGCCGTGGGCGCACGACGGGGCAGTGCGCGGGCCCGCGCGAGACGGGTCTGCCGACCCACCACGCACGCCGCACGTCGTCGCAGGTTCCAGGCGAGCCGGGAGGCTCGGCTCAGCTCGGGTTGGCTCCGATCGGAGGGGCTGTCCCTTCGCCGGTGGACGGGGCACGCCGCTGTCCGGGTTGACGGCGGCAACTGCTGCGCGCATACCTCTCGTCGCATCGAGCACGCCGACGCCGACGCCGGGTAGGCACTCCCCAGCGGCTGCTCGGCGCGCCTGAGACGGGCGTCGACGAGCTCGCCCCCGGACCACCGAGCGGCACAACCGCGCCAGCACCGGCCCCGCGACCACACCGCGCGCACCCACGCCCCCATACGCAGCCGACCCGCACCACCCCAACCGCGAACCTCGATGCTGTCGTGCTTATGCCCTCTTCGACGGGAGCCTCGGGACCCACCCGGACCCAGCGACACCGGGCGACTCGCCCCCACCATCACCGAACACCGGCATCCTGCAGACCCACACGGTCCTCCGGGCACCCACACCCGACCGTGACCCGCACCCAGGCCGCCGATCACCGAGTGCAGTCATGGCCCCAAACGCAGCGGATCTGCACCACCCCGGCCGCAAGCCTCGGTGCTGTCGACCTGATGGCGCACGCAGGCCCGGCAGAGCTCAACCGCGTGCTCCTCCTCTCGCCGCCGCCGGTGACTCCGACGAGCACTGCTAGTGGCCAGCACCGGAGATTCGTTGCATAGATGAGCGATGGCTGGGCGTGGATGAGGGGAGGCGGTGACACAAGTCGTACTGGTGCTACGGCGGTGTCGCCGCCTCCCCTCAGGCGGGTCCAGACGCGCTCAGATATGTGACGAATCTGCGGTGCAGAACACTAGGTCTCGGCACCCCAGCTGCGCCGGTAGTCGAGCTGGTCGGCGGTCGGTGCGTCGATCTCGACCCCGAGCGCCGCGAGCTTCAGGCGCCCTACCTCGCGGTCGATTTCCTCGGGCACCGGATGGACCCCCGGTGCCAACCGCTCCGGCCGGATCACGAGTGCCTCGACCGCGAGCGCCTGGAGCGCGAACGACACGTCCATGACCGCGGCCGGATGGCCTTCCGCAGCGGCCAGGTTGACCACCCGCCCGGACGCGAGCAGGTTCAGCCGCCGCCCGTCCGGGAGCGTGTACTGGTCGACCAGCGGGCGGACTCGGCGTGGGGGCCCGGTGGCCAGCGCGACGAGGCCCTGGATGTCGATCTCGACGTCGAAGTGACCGGCGTTGGCGAGCACCGCCCCGTCCCCCATCCGAGCGAAGTGCTCGGCGCGCAGCACCCCGCGGGAGCCGGTGACGGTGACGAACACGTCGCCCCGTTGCGCAGCGGCGATTGCCGGCATCACTTCGTAGCCGGCCATCCTGGCCTCGAGCGCACGCAGGGGATCGATCTCGCAGACGATCACCGCCGCCCCTGCTCCGCGGGCGCGCTCGGCGACACCCTGTCCCGCCCAGCCGTAGCCGAGCACGACCAGCGTGTGCCCGGTGAGCAGCACGTTCGTGGCTCGGACGATGCCGTCGAGCGCCGACTGGCCGGTTCCATGACGGTCGTTCAGCGCGCGCTCGGTCCGAGCCTCGTTGACCGCGACCACGGGGCATGCGAGCGCGCCCCGCTCGTGCATCCGCCGCAACCGCAGGAGTCCGGTGGCCGTCTCCTCGGTGGCGCCGATCAGGGCGGCGGCGCCGGCCGGGGTGGCACCGGCCCCGGCGCCCCCGGGCCCGGCCGCACCGGTCCCGGCCCCGCCGGTGCCGGCCGCCGGCTGATGCAGCGCGACCAGCAGATCCGCGCCGTCATCCAGCGTGATCTGCGGCTTCGACGCGGCCAGGGCCGCGATGTGCCGCGCGTACTCGTCGAGCCCTTCGCCGTGACGCGCCCGAACCTCGACCCCGTCACCAACCGCCAGCGCCGCCGCAACCTCGTCCTGAGTCGCGAGCGGGTTCGCCGAGCACAGGGCGACCACGGCGCCGCCGCCGGCCAGCGTCCGCACCAGCACTGCGGTCTCGGCGGTGACGTGCAGGCATGCCGCGATCCGCATCCCCTCGAGCGGCCGCTCCGCGGCGAATCGATCGCCGATCTGGGCGAGTACCGGCATCTGTCCCGCGGCCCAGGCGATCCGGTCGGCGCCGGCGGCGGCCAGCCCGGGATCGGCGATCTCGTACGCCCGGCTCGTTGGCGGCCCCACCGGCACTCAGTATCGGTAGTGGTCCGCCTTGTAGGGCCCGTCGACCGGAATCCCGAGGTAGGCGGCCTGTCCGGGAGTCAGCTCGGTCAGCTTCGCGCCGAGCGCATCGAGATGGAGCCGCGCAACCTTCTCGTCCAGGTGCTTGGGCAGCGTGTGGACCCCCAGCTCGTAGCGCTCAGGGTGCCCGTACAGCTCGATCTGCGCGATCACCTGGTTGGTGAACGAGTTGGACATCACGAAGCTCGGGTGCCCCGTCGCGTTGCCGAGGTTCAGCAGCCGCCCCTCCGACAGCACGATGATCGAGTGGCCGTCGGGGAACACCCACTCGTCGACCTGCGGCTTGATGTTGATCCGCTCGATGCCCGGCGTCGCCGCCAGGCCGGCCATTTCGATCTCGTTGTCGAAGTGGCCGATGTTGCCGACGATCGCCTGGTGCTTCATCTGGGCCATGTCCGCCGCGCCGATCACGTCGCGGTTGCCCGTCGCGGTCACGAAGATGTCCGCGCTCGAAACGACGTCCTGGAGGCGCACGACCTGATACCCGTCCATCGCCGCCTGCAGCGCGCAGATCGGATCGATCTCGGTCACGACCACGCGTGCACCCTGCCCCCGCAGCGACTCGGCGCACCCCTTGCCCACGTCGCCGTAGCCGCACACGACCGCCACCTTGCCCCCGATCAAGACATCTGTCGCCCGGTTGATCCCGTCGATCAGCGAGTGCCTGCAGCCGTACTTGTTGTCGAACTTAGACTTCGTGACCGAGTCGTTCACGTTGATCGCAGGGAACAGCAACTGCCCGCGCTCGGCGAACTGGTAGAGACGGTGGACCCCCGTCGTCGTCTCCTCGGTCACCCCGCGCACACCGGCCGCGACCCGCGTCCACCGCTGCGGGTCCTCCGCCAAGGTCCGCGACAGCAACTCGAGGATGATCCGCAACTCCTCGCTGTCGGCGTCGGCCGGATCGGGCACCGCCCCGGCCTGCTCGTACTCGGCTCCCCGATGCACCAGCAGCGTCGCGTCGCCACCGTCGTCGAGGATCATGTTCGGACCATCGGAGCCAACCCACGTGAGGGCCTGCTCGGCACACCACCAATACTCCTCGAGCGTCTCGCCCTTCCAGGCGAACACAGGCACCCCACGGGGATTCTCAGGGGTCCCGTCGGCGCCGACCACGACCGCCGCCGCCGCATGGTCCTGCGTCGAGAAGATGTTGCACGAGGCCCACCGGACCTCGGCCCCGAGCGCGACCAGGGTCTCGATCAGCACGGCCGTCTGAACCGTCATGTGCAACGACCCGGTGATCCGCGCGCCCGCGAGCGGCTGCGCCGCCGCATACTCGCGCCGGGTGGCCATCAGCCCGGGCATCTCGTGCTCGGCCAGCCGGATCTCCTTACGGCCGAACTCGGCCAGCGACAGGTCGGCGACCTTGAAGTCGATCGTCGGCGTGGTGGTGGTGCTCATGCTCTCTCTCCAGTCCTCGGTTCGAGTCGGGTGATCGGGTCAAGCCGCCTGGTCATACGACCTCGAGCAGCCGCTGGTGCTTGAGCTGCTCGAATCGCAGCCAGTCGTCGGGCCCGACATGCTCGGGCCGGACCGCCTGCGCGCGCAGCCACGTCTGCACGGCCGCCCGCAGATCCATGTCCGTCTCCAGCCGGGCGGCGAACGCCACATCGGAGAGCGCGACGTCGAAGTGCGCCAGCAACTCCTTGAGCGTGCGCAGCCGCTGAAGCTCGGCGGCGCCATAGATCCGGTAGCCGGCCGGCGTCCGCTCCGGCGAGACCAGGCCCGCACGCTCCACGTATCGCAGCATCCGCGCCGACCAGCCGGTTGTGTCCGCAGCCTCTTGGATCGTCAGGCCGTCCATTCGAGGCCGAACCTTATCACGCTCGTGTCAAGGTTCAGCCGGCGTCGTCTGCACCGACCGCCGGGCGCGCGTCGGCTCGACCGACGCGCGTGACGGCTACTCGACCGCCGGCCGCGGCCGCGATTCGGGGAAGCGCTCGAGCCCGTCGTCGGGAATCGGCTCCCAAGCCGCCGCATACGCGGTGAACTGGCGGAAGCTCGGCCGCAACCCCGGGTCGGCGTCGAACGCGGCCATGCGGATGCTGATCTGTGTCGGATCGTCCGGGTTGCGTGAGAACAGGTGGGCGCCGCACTCGCGGCAGAAGCACTTCTCGAAGCCTCCGTCGGGCGGGAGCCAGCCGCCGATCAGCGGCTCGCCGGCGAGCAGCCGGAAGCTGCGACCGTCGATCCGCGCCTGGGCCGACGCGCCGGTGCCGGTTCGCCTCTGGCAGCGGGTGCAGTGGCAGTAACCGGCGGTCAGAGGCGGCGCCGTCAGCTCGAAGCGGACGCCGCCGCACAGGCAGCCGCC
>DAHUYL010000068.1 GCA_027315255.1 Solirubrobacterales bacterium
GCGCTTCTCGAATACTGGCCAACGCGGGTTGACGATGAACATGTCATGGTCCGGGAGTCTTACTGGAAGGACGTGTTCGGCACTCGAGACCACGGGTACAACGCCAACTAGAAGCTATGCCGACGCACTCGCCTGGCAAACGCTTCTGGGATCCGGCTGGTGGTCGACCTTGGCGAGGTCCTGTTCGGGCGCGCTGGCGTTCGCATTGCCCACGGTCGCCCGCCGGCGACCAGGTGCAACGGCCACCAGCCGTCGCCACGGCTTGGCCTGCGCCTTGCTTCTACCAGGGCCAGCGGATCTCGCGAACATACAAAAGGGCGACGACAGACCACCCGAGCGCACGGTCGCAAGCAGCGTCCCGAACATGCGCTTTCCTCTCGCGGTGGTCGGCGCCTGAAGACGCGCTTTGGCGACCGAGCACCGCCCTAGCTCCGCGGAGCCACCGACGCGGTTGGCCGTCGCATTCATCTGCGGTGAGTTGGAGCAAGTGGCAGCGCGTCGGCGACCAGGCTCAGCTTCGCGGTCGTAGGCGCGACTGGTGCTTTCGCGGCTGACGCGGTGCTGGACGAACCGCTGCCTGCGTGGCTGAGCTGCCTGTTCGTCGTCGCGGACATCCGGCTACCGCTCGCTGAGAAAGGCGCTCACGCGACGCCTGGGCGGTGTCGTGATCCCCAGCTGTCCGATTGCGGCAGCGACCGCAGCGGCTCACGCGTCCGCGGCGGTTGCTCCTCTGCTCCTGTCGCGGTAGCTGCGGCAGCGACGGCGTGCGCGGTTTCCGCGCAGAGCGCGGGCGACAAACCTGTCCGCCGGTAGGCGCGTCCCGAGGGCAAGGCGGGGACTGGGTGGATGACACCGCGCCCCTGAAAGGGCGGCTACGGTGTCGCGACTCGCCAGATCTTGAGTTCGTTGTCGGGCAGACGAACCGCGAACACGCCGTCGGGTGACGCCGCGGCGAGGAGGCGACGAAGGTCGCACTCAAATTGCGATAGTCGGTCGCCGAAGAGGTGCGGAGCGGTGGACGACAGTGAGAAGGTCTCGGCTACGAGGTCATCGGCGGATCTGATGATGGTGCGACCGTCGGGAACGACGACGAGTTCCGGGCCGGCGAACCCGGCGGCACGAAAGACTGCGGCCTCGTCCCCGGGCGAGGAGTTCCGGATGCCCTGGCCAGCTCGTCGGTTCTGACCGAGATACGCACGGCGGAGTTCAGCGATGCGCTCAATAGGCGGAGCCGGGTGATCGTCGTCTGGGGCCAGGCTGTCTTGGTGGCGGTTATCGACGTGCACAACGGCGCCGTGCGGACGTTCGAGCATCGCTCGGATGATCCCGGCGACGAGCGCTCGG
Source organism: Solirubrobacterales bacterium (assembly GCA_027315255.1). Lineage (GTDB taxonomy): Bacteria > Actinomycetota > Thermoleophilia > Solirubrobacterales > Solirubrobacteraceae > Palsa-465. The sequence continues at coordinate 1,345 of DAHUYL010000068.1, forward strand.
TCCATCCAGTGAAACGACGCTGCGAACGTGACCACGTTGAACCTCCCGAGATCAGCGGGCAGCTCTTCGGCCCGGCGTTGAAACCACCTGCCGTTCATCAGGCCACGCTCCGCCGCCAGTCGTCGCGCCTCCCGGATCATTTCCGCGTCGGCATCGACGCCGACGGCCTCCCTGAAAAGGCCGGCAAGCGGCAGCGTCACGGTGCCAGGCCCGCAGCCGACGTCCAGGAGACGGCCTTGACCGTCGAGCTCAAACGTGTCCTCGAACGCGTTGGCGAGCCCCGGTGAGTTCGGGAGGCGTCCACGATCGTAGTAGGCGGCAGCGCCGGCAAACAGTGTCTCGTCCCACTCCCATTCAAACCGCTCACCGGGCATCAGACGATCGTAGCCGCGCGTTCCCCGCGTCCGCCCCGCGAAGTCAGCGCTCAGCGCCCTCCCGGCCCGCGCGAAGCGAAGCAGAACGATCCCTGGCGGAAGGCGGGACACAGGTCGCGGACGGAAGGCAAGCTTCGGTTGCGCGATCTATTGGCAGCGCGGTCGTCAGTCGGTCGTGGCGCTCGAACGGCTCGAGAGTTTCAGAAGCGGATATGGCGCACGCCGATTTCAAGCCGTCGAAGACGCTCCCGGGCGGGCGACAAGCGAGGACCGATCAGTTTCAATCCGGCATCCTGGGCGATGACCTCGACCACCTCATCGGGAGTCGAGCTGTCGGTCGTGACTTGGGTGGCATAGCGCGCGTCAGACAGGGCAGCGACGCACCGCTCGATCTGCTGCATCGCCCAGGTCTCTTCTCGACCGAGCAGCCTGCCGATGACGTAGCCGCTGCGCCGCCGCAGGCGTCTACGGAGCGTGCCTGGTGTCGCGGTCAGCGTGTAATGCCGGACGTCGGTCCCGGTGGCTCGGAGGCCGCCGATGATCTCATCGAAGTAGTCGTCGCGTACGATGCTCATCGCCACGATTACCGGACAGTCGCAGGCGGCCTCCGCTTGAGCGAGAGTCGCCAACACTCCGCTCCGCCACTGTGGGAGATCTTGAAAGTCCTGACGCGCGCCGGCCGGCAGCATCTTTCGCATTGCGAAGCCAAGGATCTCAGGGTCGGCTACGTGCGCGTCGCGCAGTCGCCGCTGAAGCTCGTGCGCAACCAGCGTCTTGCCGGACCCGAACGCCCCGTTGATCCAGATCAACATCGATCGCGAGGCTATCGCCCGAGCAAGCAATCCGCCCGGCAGCGAGACAACCCAGTCATGTGCGACGGCCGGCGCTCGCGCCTGAAATGCCGCGCGACGCTACCCGCGCGAGGCAGGACCCGGGGCGGAGCCGGCTCGGAGATCTATGGCTGCAGGGAAAGGAAGTCGCTCTATGCCGCGAGTTGTGTGTAAAGGGCGGTGAGGCTTCCTGAGAGCTGGGATTTCACGGCACGGGTGGTGTCGTCGGCGAGGATTTCGTACGCGCCCGTGACGATCGCTTCGGCGGTCTGGCGAGCGACATCGCGCGGGTCGGCCTTGGGAGCCTTGACGTCGGCGGCCATGTCGGTGTCCATATAGGCGACGTGCAGCGCAGTTACGGTTGTGCCCTGCTCGCGCAGTGTCATTCGCATGGAGTTCGTCGCGGACTGGGCGGCGGACTTTGAGATTTCGTAGCCGCTGCCGAAGGCGACCCAGGAGAGGACCGACAGCACGTTGACGACGGCGCTCCGTGGGTGGCGGCCGAGGGCGGGCGCGAACGCTCGCGTGACGCGGATGATCCCGAACAGGTTGGTTTCGAGCTCGATGCGGATGTCGGCGAGCGGCGCGTGCAGCACTGGTGTTCCGAGTGTGACACCGGCGTTGTTGACGATGATCGACACGTCGGCGGCGGTCTTCGCCGCCGTTGCGACTGAGCGGTCGTCGGTGACATCGAGCTCGAGCGGGATGATTCGGGCGTCGTGCGGGGAGTGTGACGAGCGCGAGGTGGCGTACACCTTGGCGGCGCCGCGGTTGAGGAGTTCCTGCACCATCGCGCGGCCAAACCCTCGGTTGCCGCCGGTGACCAGCGCGACCGCGCCTTCGATCGGCGCGCCGTGGGAGTCGGTGTCCAACATCGGTGCTTCCTTTCTTCTGATGGTCATGTCGATCGCCGGTTCAGCGCAAGCGAGGTGGTGGCGTGGCCAGCGAGCGCGCCGTTCTGGCCGTGGGCGTGGGTCTCGGCGAACGCGGCCCAGCCACCGATCTGGAGCGCCCGGCCGTGAGTCGACTCCGGCGGGGTGCACGGCAAGCTCCCGTTCACCGTCCCCGACCGCGTTGTGGGACGACCCGTCCTGCGTGCGCCGAAACCACGCCTCGGCCTCGCCGACCGACACGAGCTTGGCGCCCATCAGCGTCGCGATCGGTGGCGGTGGCAGCGCACGATCGATGGCCGCCTCGAGCAACCGACGGCCACCGAGCTCGATCGCGACCGACATCACGATCCCTCTGCGGTTGCGATGGCGGGTGGGGTCCCGAGTGCGGCGGCGACGGGCCGGGGAGCGACGGTCAGCAGCACGAGCCCGGCAATCCCGCCGGCCAGCGAGATCGCTGCGATCACCCACGACGCCCGCTGGTAGGCGATCAGTGTCGCTGAGGGCGAGCGGGGGGTGCCGAGCACTGCGATCAGTACGGCTACGCCGATCGCGAGTCCGACCTGACGCAGCATGTTGACGACTGCCGAGCCTGTCGCGAACGCGTGTGGGGGAAGTGACGATGCGCCGGTCGCCATGAGTGTCGGCAGCGTGAGTCCGACGCCGATCCCCGTCAGAAGCATCCCGCCGAGCCGCCGAGAAGCTCGCCGGCGTAATCGGGGCGCACTCCCATGGCAAGCGCCCACCAGGCGATGCCGGCGGCGAAGATCGTGGAGCCGATCGCGATCGCACGCCCTGGTCCCAGGCGGGCGCTCAGGCGCCCGGCGATCAGGAAGGAGAAGAATGGGACCATCAGCGGCCCGGGGGCGATCGACAGGCCGGTGATGATCGGGGTCCAGTGCCAGACCTCCTTCACCCACAACACGCGCGAGATCAGCATCCCGCCGAACGAGGCCGAGAACAGGATCGCTACGGCCGAGGCGCCGGTGAACGCGCGGAGCTTGAGCAGGGCTCTGTCGATCAGCGGGTTTTGGTGCCACGCGGTGTGCGCCGCGAACAGCGCGATCGCCACGACGGACACGGCGAGCGTGCCGATCGTCCTCGCGTCGCCCCACCCCCAGCTGTCGCCTTTCACCAGGCCGAGCGACAGCAGGCCGACGCCGCCGGTGATCAGCAGCGCGCCCAACGCGTCGGGCCGGGAGACTGCCTGGCCCGGCACGCGCGGGAGACGTCGCCAGCCGACCAGGAGCGCCAGCAGGCAACAGGGACGTTGACGAAGAACACCCAGCGCCAGCTCGCCTCTACCAGCAGCCCGCCCACCACAGGGCCAAGGGCCGCCGCCGACCCGCCCACCGCGGTCCACGCGCGCACAGCGCTGTGCCGGCGCTCCGGCGGGAAGCTGGCCAGGATCAGTCCGAGCGAGGTCGGAGTGAGAAGCGCTGCGCCTGCGGCCTGTACCGCGCGCAACGCCACCAGCATCACCATGCTGCTTGCGGCACCGCACGCCGCCGAGGCAGCCACGAACAGCGCCACCCCGAGCAGGAAGGCCCGCTCGCGCCGGTAGCGCTCGGCGATCCGCCCGAACAGGACCAGGAGCGCCGCATACACGATCGCATAGCCGTTCAGAACCCACGAGAGGTCCGCGAGTCCGCCGCTGCGGAGGTGGAAGTCCCGACCCATCTGGGGCAAGGCGACGTTGACGATGAACAGATCAAGGCTCGCGAGCACGACGCCCGTGCAACACGATCACCAGTACGAGGCCGGGACGAGCGTCTCGGCGCTCACGCGCCGGTTGCTGGCTTAGTAATGGCATAGCCAGCAACCTAGCACGCTGGCTTAGCGATCTACAAGTCAGCTAAGATGAGGGCGATGAAACACACCGTACGCATGACCGGATCGCTTGACCCCCGCAGCTCCTGGGAGGCAAGCAACTGCACGATCGCCAAGGCCCTTGAGATCGTCAGCACCCGATCCGCCTTCCTGATCCTCCGCGAGGCCTTCTTCGGGACAACGCGCTTTGACGACTTCGCCGAGCGCGCACGGGTCAGCGAACCGGTCGCCGCTAGCCGGCTACACGAACTCGTGCAGGAAGGAATGCTCGAGCGCGAGGACTACCGCGAGCCCGGGAAGCGGACCCGCCAGCACTACCGGCTGACCGACAAAGGCGCCGACCTGTTCCCAACCCTGGTCGCCCTCATGCAATGGGGCAATCGCTGGCTGGACGATCACGGCGGCCCAGTCGAGCTACGACACAGCGATTGCGGCCAGCCAGTGGAGGTGCAGCTCACCTGCGCCGCCGGGCACAGAGTCGGACCAGACGAGCTCGAGCTCGCCGTCCACCACCAACGCTGATGCAGACAGCCCACGAACACGACCAGCATGATCTCCTCGCTGATCACCGCACGTCACTCGGGCACGCCCTCGCGGCAGGCAGTCGACGTTGGGACACCCAACTCCAATCGTCCAATCAAGCGCTCCCAATCGATCGCAACACAATCGAGCACGGCCGCGCTGCGGCATCGAAGGACTCGCGCCCCCAGCGAAGCGCTTCCCTGCGAACCGCCAGAAGAAGGCACGCGCATAACCCGTGCGCGGGGGCCGGTCCTGTCCGGCTCCGCCAGCGCGGAGCCGCCCGGCTGACAGCGACGTCGTGACCGCTTCGATCAGCGAACGGCACCCAGGCCGGCGGCGAGCTCGCTATCGAGATCGTGGCGATCCAATCACCGTGTCATCCGGCGCGGCGTGATCGCATTCGTCTGCGCGCCCGTTGGTCCTCTGCCGGGAGGTTGACGCCGGGTGGCTGGCGTCTGATCATCAGATTGTGACTGAGACCTCTGCGACCGAAGCTTCGAAACGGTTCGCCGACATGCTCGACGCGATCGAGCACCGGGGCGAGACGTTCACCGTCGTTCGCCGTGGCAAGGCGATCGCGACTGTCACGCCTGCCCGACGCTCGGCGCTCCGGGAGATTCGTGAGTTCCTCGCCGCCAACCCGCCGGATGATGCGTAGGGCGAGGCGCTCGCGGCGCTGCGCGCCTTCAGCGGTCCGACGGCGACGACGGATCAGTGGAGCGACTGATCCTCGACTGCGGCGCGTTGATCGCGCTGGACCGCGGCACTCGCCAAGAGTCCGAGGGTCTTGCCGACAACGCCGCCGTGGTGATCAGCGCGATCACCGCAAGCGAGCTGCTGGTCGGCGTGGCGCTCGCCGGTCGCGATCGCCGCGAGCGTCGGCAGTCGATCGTCGATGGACCGCTTGAGCGCCTCGAGGTCATCCCGTTCGATCTCCAGATCGCGCGACACCACGCCGCGCTGGTTGCGCACTGTCGCAGCACCGGCACGCCACGCGGCGCCCACGACCTCCAAATCGCCGCGACCGCCCGCGCGACCGACCGAATCGTCATCACAACCCACGCCGGCGACTTTGCCGATTTGCCGGGCGTGACCGTCCGCGTGATCGTCTGAGTGAAGCTCTTCCTCCTGATCGAGCCCGAGCAAGCCGTCGACGAGTGCAAGCGGCCGACGCCGGGCTCTGCACTTCGATCGATCCAGCAGCCATTGGCCCGGTTCCTGGAGCCGCCCGGAGCTGCTCGTCAATCGAGACCTGTGGCGGGGAACGCTCAGTCGAGCGCCAACTCGTCGATCCCTACGACGAGGCCGGTGCGGCCGGCACCCCGTCGCAGCCGCGCGTCGAGCGTGACGACCTGGGTGGCGAGCAGCCGCGCGAGCGCCAGGTACTCGGCGTCGTAGGTCTTCGCCCAGCCAAGTTCCTCGGCGATCTGCCACGCGACCGCGTTCAGCTCGGTCGGGTCACGGCGCTCGATCGGCGCTGCGCGGAGCCGCTCCAACGTCGAGGCCGCGTCAACCCGCTCGATCTGCCCGCGCCACATCAGCTCGTGCAGCGCCGAGGTCGCCTCTGACCACATCAACGGCGGCGCGCACAGCGCCCACGGCAGTGGAGTGAACCCGCCGTCGGTCGCGCACGCCTCGAGCGCGACGCTCGCATCGACCACCAGCATCGTCGTCAATGCTCGCGTCGCGAGCGGTGCAGGACCGCGACCCAGTCAGGGGTCGGCCGGCCCGACTCGAACCTTCCCCACTTCGCCGGAAGCGGCAGCGCTCGCGCCTCCTGCGCAACAGCAGCCAGGTCCGCCTCGTCGATCACGTGTTGGGTGCCGACCTTCTCAGCACGCAGCCGTCCCGACCTGATCCAGCGTCGGATCGTCTCGGGGTCGCGGCCAACCCGCCGGGCCGCCTCGGGAACCGTCAGCACCAAGCGTAGGATACTACAACTGGTCCCGGTACGCGGCGATCCGTGGGACGCTCGTGGGACGCCTGCGGTCTACGGTGCGACGCCGTGAACGACTCGGACCGGCATCCCCCGTCCCGCCCGGCCGGCTGGGGGATCCGCGAAAAGGGGCTGAGATGAGACGGACGTTGCTTGCTGCTGCGGTCGCGACGGCCGCGCTCACGGTTCTCGCGATCGGCGTCGCCTCGCCGGCTTCGGCGATCGCGGACTCGTTCTCGTGGTCGGCGCCGATCACACTCGATCGGACCGGCGGGAGCCTCGGCAACGCGCTGTTGTCCGTGTCGTGCCCGTCCGCGACGCAGTGCACCGGGGTCGACAACGCCGCGAACGAGGTGACGTTCAACCCGACCTCCGGAGCGATCGTCGACGGCCCAGCCTCGCTCGGGGCCGGTGGCACGCTCGGCGTCGGTGAGGCCGTGGCCTGTCCCTCGACGACGCAGTGCACGCAAGTCAGCCGAACGAGCGAGATCACTTTCGACCCGGTCTCGGGGGCGATCACCTCCTCGGCCAGCCTGAAGGACACGACGACCGGGCCGGCCAACGGGGTCACATGTCCCTCGACCACGCAGTGCACCGCCGTCGACAACCAGGGCGACGAGATCACCTTCGATCCGAGCACCGGAACGGTCAACACGGCTGGGCCTACCCCGGTCGACCAGGGCCAGTCCGGCGGAGGCGGCCTCGTGTCGTGCTCGTCGAGCACCCAGTGCACAGCGGTTGACGACGCGGGCGAAGCCGTGACGTTCGATCCGGTCACGGGGTCGGTCACGGTCGCGCGGACCACGATCGATCCAGGCAGGTCGATCCAGTCCGTCTCCTGCCCCACGACCACCACGACGCAATGCACCGCGGTCGACTGGAACGGCCACGAGCTCACCTTCGATCCGACGACGATGGCGGTCAACCTGGCTGGGCTGGTCGACATCGACGGCACCAATTGGCTGGCCTCGGTCACGTGCCCGACGCCGACCGCATGCACGGCCGTCGATCAGAGCGGCGAGGAGCTCACGTTCGATCCGGTGACGGGTACCGTCACCGGCGCCGGCATCAAGGATGTCGACGGGAGCAAGGTGCTGTCGGGCGTGTCGTGCGCGCCGTCGGTGAGCCAGTGCACCGGGGTGGACGCCAAGGGAAACGAGGTCACGTTCGACCCGTCGTCCGGCAACGTGAACTCCGCCGGCGTGACGGCGATCGACGACGGCACGCAGCTCAACCGGCTCTCGTGCCCGACCGCCAGCCAGTGCACGACCGTCGACGTCAACGGCAACGAGGTCACGTTCGACCCGCTCTCCGGGACGGTCGACCAGGCTGGGATCAAGTCTGTCGGCGGCACGAACGACCTGACCGGAGTGGCTTGCCCGTCACCCACCCAGTGCACCGCCGCCGGCGCGAGCGCCACATTCGGTGCCAAGGGGATCGAGGTCACGTTCGATCCCACGACGGGGACCGTCAACGACGCGGGCGTCGCCGCCGTTGACGGCTCCGACCCGCTCGAGAGCGTCGCCTGCCCCGCGACCAACCAGTGCACCGCGGTCGACTCGCACGGGGACGAGGTCACGTTCGACCCCACGACCGGGGCGGTGAACGCCGCCGGGGTGAATTCGATCGACGGGACCGTCTTCCTGCACGACGTCTCCTGCCCGTTGACCGCCGAGTGCACGGCGGTCGACAACGGTGCCCAGGAGGTCACGTTCGACCCGGCCACAGGCGCCGTCAACAGCGCCGGCATCCAGTCCCTCGGCACGGGCGTGCAGCGACTGTCGTGCCCGACGACGAGCCAGTGCACGGGCGTGAACGGTAGCGGCGCCGAGGTGACCTTCGATCCCGCGTCCGGGACGGTGAACTCGGCCGGTGTGACGTCGATCGACATCCGGGGTCTCGACGGCGTCTCGTGCCCGCCCAGCTCCACGACCCAGTGCACTGCCGTCGACTCCCAGGACGGCGAGGTGACGTTCAACCCGGGCTCGCCCGGAACACCGACGATCGGCGTGATCCCCGGCGCGAACCTGCTCGAGGACGTCACCTGTGTCTCGACATCGGAGTGCGTGGCGGTCGACTACCAGGGCAACGGCTTCGCCGGCACCAGCGGACCGCCACTCGCGCTGACCGTCTCCGAGACGGGCACCGGCTCGGGTTCGATCACGAGCGCCCCCGCCGGGATCGCGTGCCCGGGCGCCTGCTCCGCGTCGTTCATCGACGGCACGCAGGTGACGCTGACCGCGACGCCGGGGTCCGGCTCGACATTCGCCGGCTGGTCGGGCGGCGGCTGCTCGGGCACCGCGAGCACCTGCGTGGTGACGATGAGCTCGGCCCAGTCGATCACGGCGACCTTCGCCGCCACGGGGTCCGGCGGCCCGGGTGGCAGCGGCGGCTCAGGCGGCAGCGGCGGCACAGGTGGAAGTGGGGGCTCGGGGAGCAGCGGTGGTTCCGGGGGCGGCAGCGGCTCCGGGAGCGGCGGCTCGGGGGCGCCGCCGCTCCGACCTGCGGACCTCACCCTCCCGCAGCCCTCCGGCACCCCGAAGGCCGGCACGACGCTCACCTGCCAGACGGGCTCGTGGACGGCGAACCCGACCTCCTACAGCTACCAATGGAACCGCTACGGCACCCCGATCTCCGGCGCGACCGGCGCGACCTACACGGCCGGCACGCTCGACGAGGGCGCCAAGCTCACCTGCACCGTGACCGCCACCAACCCCGCCGGCAGCAGCCAACCGGCCACCAGCCCCGCGGTCGCGATCGTCCTGCCGGTGGTCAAGGGCTGCCCCCGCGCGACCGGACAGGTCGCCGGCGGCCGGATCGGGCTCGTCACGCTGGGCATGTCCCGCACCCAGGCGCACCACGCCTACCGGCACAACTCCGAGCGCGGCAAACCGTACGAGGACTTCTTCTGCCTGACCCCGATCGGGATCCGCGTCGGCTACGCCTCAGCAAAGCTCGCGCACGCCACCCACGCAAGAGCTGCGCTCGGCCACGTCGTCTGGATCTCGACCTCGAACCCGTACTACGCGATCAGCGGCATCCGGCCCGGCGCCACGCTCACCACGGCCCAGCACGCCCTCCCCGGCGGCAACCAGTACAAGATCGGCGCCAACAACTGGTACCTCACCAGCGACGGCTCCCAGACCGCGATCTTCAAGATCCGCGCAGGCATCGTCCAAGAGATCGGAATCGCCGCCAGAAGCGTCACCGGCACCCGCGCCGCCCAGCACGCATTCCTCACCAGCGGGTTCGCGTGATGAACATCTCCGTCTTGCTGCGACTGCTGCGCGAGCCGCTCGCAGCCGGCCGAGTCGTCGGCCAGGTCGAGGTCGTCGACACCGGCGAGCGGACGCTCGTGCAGAACGAGCAGGAGCTGCTCGCCTACCTGCGCGAGCGAGCACAGGACGGCCACGGCGAGGACAGCGAACCCGGGCGCAACGAGGGCCGTGGGCGGGTTCCACCGGCCGTGCGGCGTCGGGAAACCGCCTAACGTCGACATCGTCTACTCCCGATTGAGGCCGTGTGCAGCTGTGCCGCCATCCGCAGCACAGCTGCACCACCCCCGCAGGCTGGCGCGGTGCTGTCGAGGTTGTGCCGGTGTCCGGCCACTCGCACGGGGTGTCCGGCCACTCGCACGGGGCGTCCGGCCACTCGCGCGGGGCGCCGGCCTCTCCCCCGCGCAAATCGGCAGCGCCCGGGCCCATGGAACCCAGACCGTGAGCTTGGACGCAGGCCTGGGCGGTTCGATGGCGCACGCCCCGAAGTCGCCCACATCGAACCGCGGCCCCGCCGGACCGACCGGCTGGCTCAGCTCTGCGCTTCGGCCGCCGTCTCACCACTCCGGCGCGGGGGATGCGGACGGGGCGGCAGCTTGATCGGGCTCGCGTGCATCGCCCGCAGCCGCACCTCGCGCCACGACATCCCCTCGTTCAGGAGCGCCGGGACGCCGAGCAGGATCGCGGTCACGACCTCGACCGCCTGGAGGATCACCCCGTACGCGACGCCGGTCGCCCAGCCGATGTGCCAGCCGGTGCTGAGCACGGTCGCGCAGGCTGCCTGGAACACGCCCAGGTTGGCGGGTGTGGCGGGCAGCACAGCAGTGACGTTCACCGCGAACAGGACGCCGGCCGCGGCGGCGAAGCCGGTGCGGCCCGACAGCCCCAGCGCGTCGAGCAGCAGGTAGCAGGAGAGCGCCTGCAACCCCCAGGCGCTCAGCTGCGCGCCGGCCGCGATTGCACCCAGTCGAGGCCGGCGGAAGACGGTCAGGCCGGCACGAACCCGGCGCAGCGCGCCGGTCACCTGCGCGAGCGCCCGCTGCATCCGGCGTGAGCGCGTCCCACCCGGCCCGTAACGGAGCAGAATCGGCGCGATCAGCACGAACGCGAGCAGCGCCGCCGGTGCGATCGCGACGGCCAGCAGCGCGTCGTGATGGCCGTTGAAGAAGTCGACGGACGAGAACATGATCGCCCCGAGGATCACGAGCGCGACGATGTTCAGCGCCGTCTGCGAGACCAGCGTCCCGAGCACCACCGGTAGGTTCTCCCGCGGCCGGCCGGTCCGCCGCGCGACGATCAGCGCGCGCGACGGCTCGCCCAGGCGCGCCGGTAACGTCGACGACATCAGCACGCCGATCATCGTCCCCTGGAGGCTGTCGCGGAAGCGCACCCGCGCGCGCGGAAGCGCCGCCTCCAGGATCGCGTGCCATGAGATCGCGCGGACCGCCATCGCCGCACACATCGTGCCCAGGCCGAGCAGCACGTACGTCGGGCTCGAGTTGACCAGCGCGGTCGCGATGTTGCCGATCCCGATCTGCTGCAGCGCTTGGTAGCCGAGGAACCCCGTCGCGAGCAGCACCAGCAGCATCGCCAGCCGTCGCAGCTGGGCGACCGCGCCCCGGCGCCTCGCCACCCGCGTCAGCGGCCGCTCGAGGCTCTCCAGCCGCCGGGCCCGGACCCGCGGTTGCAGGTCGGCGGGGACGAAGCCGGCGCGGACCGCGACACGTCGCGCGGTGGTTAGGGGCGCCGGGGTCGCAATCGCGTCCTCGTATGCCTCCATCACCTCGCCGGCGACGCGCTCCCACCCGAACCGTTGCACGGTCGTCGCGGCCGCTCCGGCGAGCGCGCGGCGGCGGTCGGGCTCGTCGTAGAGATCGCGCAGCGCCTCGGCCAGCGCCTGCGCGTCCGCCGGCGGGACGAGCACCCCGTCGACGCCGTCCGACACCACATCGCGATAGCCGGC
>DAHUYL010000091.1 GCA_027315255.1 Solirubrobacterales bacterium
TTCTCAGCCTCCGACAAGCGCCGCCTTCAGCGACTCGATCGCCTCGACCCGCGCCGGGTCGACGCCCCGCAGCACCGCCAGGTACAGCGACACCAGGTCGCCGAGCAGGATCGCCGACACGAGCCGCTCGAGCCGCGTCTCGCCGATCGTCTCGATCCGGAAGGTGGGCGCGCCGCGGCTCGCGATCAGCCCTCGTGTCAACTCGATCCGCTGGCGGACCCGCGGGTGCAGGTCGGAATCGTCGAGGAACACGGCGCTGAACGGACCCAGTCCGTGGGCGCCGTCCCAGCCGGCGATCTCGTTGTGATCGAGCTCGGGCAGCTCGGCGCAGAAGGCGGGCAGCTTCGCGTTCTCGTTGATCTGCGTCTTCCACCGGTACGCCACCGGAGCCGTCAGCTCGGCGCCGGCGATCTGGGCGACGGTTCCGTGCAGGCCGCGCGCGAGCGTCTTGGCGAGGCTGTCGTCGTCGCCGTCGGGGCCCCACCGAGCCGCGAGCCGTTCGGCGTGCTCTGCCGCGACGTCGACTTCGCTGTGCAGCCGCTCGCCGGCGCCGCACAGGGCGGCCACCTCGAGCGCGGTCACCAGCGAGTATGCGACGGCCGCGCGCGGCTGGAAGCCTCCGGGCATCGGCACGACCGGTACGCCGTCGGCGCGCGCCTGCTCGGCCAGCTTCCCGCCGGTGGTCGCGACGATCGTGCGGGCACCGAGGGCCCGCGCCGCGTCGTAGGCAGCGAGCGTCTCCTCGGTGTTGCCCGAGTAGCTGGTGCACAGCACGGTCGTATCGGGCGTCGCCCACGACGGCAGCGCGTAGCCGCGGGCGAGCGCGATCGGCCTCGACGCGCGGTCGCCGAGCGCCGCGCGCGCGAGCGAGCCGCCGATCGACGAGCCACCCATCCCGGCCACGACCAGCCCGCCGGGCGAGTCATGCGGTTCGAGCTCGGCGGACTCGACCCGCCACTGCGCGTCCCGCAGGTGCTCGGGCATGTCGAGGATCTCGACGAGCTGGCCGGTCACGTCGACCTCCGAGATCCTGTCGCGCGACAGGGACAGCATCGCACTCAAAACTGGATCGCTCCGTCGGGGAGATGCACCCCCGGGAAGATACGGGCACCAGCCGTGAGCGTGTTGTGCGCGCCCAGCTCGACCCCCTGGCCGAGCACCACGCCGGCGTCGAGCTGGCAGCGCTCGCCGACCCTCGACCGCGGGCCGAGGATCGAGCCGCGCACGCTCGAGCGCGCTCCGACGGTGGCGCCGTCGAGCAGCACCGAGCCCTCCACGTGGGCACCCTCGTCGACGGTCACGCCCCGGCCGAGCACGCTGCGCCCGCCGACAGTCGCATGCGTCCCGATCCGGCAGCCGGCGGCGATGACGGCCGGAGCCGCGACGCGTCCGTCGATCTCGGCGCCGTCGATCAGACGCATCCCCGCGGCCGCCAGCCTCGCCCCGACCTCGGTCTGCACGTTCCCCTCGAGGATGTCGTACGTCGCTTGCAGGTAGCGAGCCGGCGTACCGATGTCGAGCCAGTAGGCATCGGCCTCGTAGCCGTACAGGCCGTGACCGACGAGCCGCGGGAAGACGTCGCGCTCGATCGAGAAGTTCGTCCCCCTGGAGGGCATTCCCGCGAGCAGCTCGCGCTCGAGGATGTAGGCGCCGGCATTGATCAGGTTGGTGTCGATGAGCTCCTCCGGCCCGGGCTTCTCGCGGAACTCGCGCACGGCGCCGTCAGCGGCCAGCGGCACGAGACCGTAGGCGGAGGGGTCGTCGACTGCGACCAGCGCAAGCGTGCCCCGCGCGCCGGCGCGGTCGTGCAGGGCCAGCTGGGCGGTCAGGTCGACGTCGGTCAGCACGTCGCCGTTGAGCATGAAGAAGCGCTCGTCGAGCAGCTCCTCGGCGTGCTTGAGCGCGCCGCCCGTACCGAGCGGCTCCGGCTCGACGACGTAGCGCAGGCGGATCCCCAGCTCCTCACCGTTACCCAGGACTGCCACGAGCGCGTCCGGCAGGAAGCCGCAGGCGAGCACGACGTCGTCGACGCCGTGCGAGCGAAGCCACTCGAGCATGTAGGTGATGAACGGCTGACCGACGAGCGGCACGACGGGCTTCGGCATCGTCGAAGTGAGCGGCCGAAGGCGGGTGCCCTCCCCGCCGACGAGGATCAGCGCCTGCACGGGCCGGTCGATCGGGCCACTAGGGTCGCCCGATGCCCTCGTATGCGAATCCGGCGGCCCGGACCGCGCCGGAGTCGACGAAGTTGCGCCCGTCGATCACGGTGCGTCCGGCCATCCGGGACGCGACCTCGCTCCAGTCCAGCGAGGCGAACTCGGGCCACTCGGTCACGACCACGACCGCGTCGGCGCCGGCGATCGCATCGAGCGCGGAGTCGGCGAACTCCACCCCGGTCATCAGCCTGCGCGCGACGGGCTCTGCGATCGGGTCGTAGGCCCGCACGCGCGCGCCGTCGGCCTGTAGCCGCGCCGCGAGCACGAGCGAGGACGCCTCACGCATGTCGTCGGTGTTCGCCTTGAACGCGAGGCCGAGCAACGTCACCGTCTTGCCGACGAGCGTTCCGAGGTGCTTCTGGAGCTTGGCGATCACCCGCCGCTTCTGCAGCTCGTTGACCTCGATCACCGCCGTCAGCAGCTGGAAGTGGTAGCCGGAGTTGCCGGCAAGTTGCTTGAGCGCCGAGACGTCCTTGGGAAAGCAGGACCCGCCGAATCCGATGCCGGGGCGCAGGAAGTGCCGGCCGATCCGCTGGTCGAGTCCGATTCCCGCCGCGACCTCGAGCACGTCGGCGCCGGTCAGCTCGCACACGTTGGCGATCTCGTTGATGAACGAGATCTTCGTCGCGAGGAACGCGTTGGCGGCGAGCTTGATCATCTCCGCCGAGGCGATGTCGGTACGCACGAGCGGCGCGCCGAGTGGCGCATACAGCTCGACGACCGCATCGCCCGCCCAGTCGCCCATGTCGCCGACGACGACGCGGTCCGGATGGCGGAAGTCGTCCAGCGCCGAGCCCTCCTTGAGGAACTCGGGGCAGGACACGTACGAGAAGCCGTCCTTGCCCTGCACGGCGAAAGCGCGCCGGATCGCGGCGCCGGTGCCGACCGGAACCGTCGACTTCATGACCAGCGCATGGCGGTCGGAGGCGGGCATCGCCCCGACGACCGCGTGCACGGCCGACAGGTCCGCGTCGCCCGAGTACGTCGGCGGCGTCCCGACCGCCACGAACAGCAGCCGTGCATGCTCGAGCGCCGGCGCCAGGTCGGTCGTGAAGTGCACCCGCTCGCCGCTGGCGACGATCGACTCGGCCAGGCCAGGCTCGTAGATCGGCACCTCGCCACGCTTCAGCCTCGCGATCTTGTCCTCGTCGATGTCGACGCACCAGACCTCGTTGCCGAGCTCGGCGAAGCCGGCGGCCGTGACGAGGCCGACGTAGCCGGTGCCGATCACCGCGACCGGTTCGCGCGTGGGAGCCATGAGGTGGTGGAGCGTAGCGAGTCGCTGCGCGTCAGCGAGTGGCGGTCAGCGAAGCGGCCATCGCGATCATCTGCGAGTTCGGGATCTCGTTGGCCAGCGTATTGGAGATCCAGTAGACGCCGGCCGGCGTGTGGTAGGCGACGAGCGCGATCTTCGAGCCGTCCCGGTACTCGAACAGCTTCTTGCCGGCCACGATCTGGACCTGCTTCGGACTGTTGAAGATCGGCGGATCGCGCCAGGTGGTGCCCTGGACGGTGTAGTACTCGCCGAGCGCCGAGTTGATCACGAGCGTCATCACGTACGCCCGGTAGGCAACGCCGGCGCGGGCGTGGATCAGGTACGCGCGCGGATAGGAGCCGGCGTACGCGCTCTGCGGCTCTGAAGGATCGTCGCAGTTGGCGGTCGTGCTCGAGCAGTACTGCGAGCCGCCGACGATCATCGCCGGATACATCACCGGCATCGCCCCGCGGCCGAGCTGGGCCGCCTGCGTGCGGCCGTCGGCGGGATCGGCGATCAGGCCGGCATCGTTCACCCCGGGCGCCCGCCGCGGGGGCGTTGCCTTGTGGCGGCCCGCGCCGCCACGCCCGCGCGGCTTGCGGCCCGGAGGCGTGGTGGTCGCGCTCGGCGTGGTGGTCGCGCTCGGCGTGGTCACCGTTCGGGTGGGCGGCTTCGCGACGGTCGGCTTCATGAACCGCCGGTACGCCGACGTCTCGGCCGCCGTCGGCTGCCCGACCGCGACCATCCCCACCGGGTACACGTAGCACGGCGTCTGCACGTTGCCGCCGCCGCAGGGCCCGAAGACGTATGGGAACGGGATCGACTTGACGGTGTAGCCCGCGGCGTTGATCGCCAGGTTGAAGAGGTTGATCAGGCCGTCGGTCGTGTGCAGCGAATGGTCGGTCTGAACGTGCTGCCCGAAGATCCGCAGCAGGCGGCTCTCGTTGGCGAGCAGCTGACCGGCGCCGTAGTCCTGCTTCGCCCAGCGCAGGAAGTCCTGCTGACGCGCGTTGCGGACGATGTCCGAGTCGGTGTGGCGGAAGCGGACGAACGCGAGCGCGCCGCTCTCGGACTGGTTGTCCCCGCACAGCTTCTGGTAGCCGGGCTGGATGTCGATGCTGGAGTAGTCCGTCAGCGCGGTGTTGTTGTAGTAGCGGTGGTCGACATCGGAGTACACGCAACCGATCGCGTCGATCAGGTCCGAGAACCCGGAGAAGTTGACGTCGAGGATGTGGTTGATCCTCAGGCCCGGGAACACCTCCTGCTGGAGCGTCTTGACGAGCAGGTTCGGGCCGCCGACCGAGTAGGCGGCGTTCAGCTTGCTCTCGTAGCTGCCGCCCGGGCCTGGAAGCAGGACCGCCAGATCGCGCGGGACCGACAGCACGTTGATCGTCGAGGAGCTGTCGTCGAGCCGGACGAGCATCATCGTGTCGGTGTTGGCCGCCGAATACGGTTCGCCGGCGCGGTGGTCCGAGCCGATCAGGAGGAGCGTCTGCGGGGCGCCCGGCGCCGGCAGCACCACCTTTGCGTGCACCAGCGCAGGCGTCGCGTTGAGTTCCTGCACGATGTCCTTGACCTTCAGCAGGCCGGCGACCGCGGTGGTCGCGGCCACCGCGGCGACGACGACCACCGCCGCCAGCGCCGAGCGCCACAGCGCCCCGCCACGCGTCCGCGGCAGCACCCTAACCCCGCCCGCCCTCGACCGGCCGCAGCACGCGCTGGCCGAGTGAGCCGGATGACTGGGGGCCAGCCCGGTCGGGCGAGGCCGGATGCCGGGCTGGCGCCAGGCCGAAGGGCAGCAGTCGCACGAAGTCGCCGATCGCCCGCCGGTAGCGCGCCAGGCTCGAGACCGACACCCACTCGTCGGGGCCGTGGTGGCCCGCCCCCACAGGCCCGAACTCGACCGCCGGGATCCCGGCGCGGATGAACGCCGCCGCCTCCGAGGCGCCGTCGCGTCCGACGCTGTGAACCTCGCCGCGGCTCGCGCGCGACACCGCCTCGCGCAGCGCGCGCACGTAGGGATCGCCCCGGGAGACGGACACCGGCGGGTGGACGAACGTCCGCTCGACGTCGATGTCGCGGAGCGCCCGCACCTGCTCGAGGATCTCCTCCGGATCCTGGCCGGGCAGGTAGCGGACGTCGACCCAGATCGTGCACGCGTCGGGGACCTTGTTGAGCGCGTCGCCACCCTCGATCCGGCCGAGGTTGATCGACGGCCGGTCGAAGATCTCGGTCGACTCGCGGCTGAACGGCAGCGACTCGATCGCGCGGAACACGTCGACCGCCTTCAGCACCGCGTTGTCGCCGAGCCACGGCGTCGAGGAGTGGGCGGCGCGGCCACGAACCCGGATCCGCAGCACCAGCACCCCCTTCGCCTCGACCCCGACATGCATGTCCGTCGGCTCGCCGGTGATCGCGAAGTCCCCCCCGAGCCCCAGCCCGACGACCCAGTCGGTGCTGCGGTCCTCCAGCTCCTCGGACTCCTCGTCGCAGACCACCACCAGCCTCACATGAACGCGATCCTGGTCGGCGAGGTCCCGGAGCGCGCACATCATCGCGGCCAGTCCGCCCTTCATGTCGTAGGCGCCGCGTCCGAACAGCCGGTCGCCGTCGCGCCGCGGCTCGAACTGCTCGGCGGCCGCAGGCACCACGTCGAGGTGGCCGTGCAGGACCACGCACGGCGGGTGGCCGGGGGTGGGTGGATGGGAGGAATTCGCGCCGACCTCGGCGATCAGCACCGGCAGTCCGCCGTGCTCGTGCTCGACGACCTCGACGCCACGCGACTCGAGCCAGCCGCGGACGAACCCAGCGGCGGCGGGCAGCTCCTCGCGGCGGGCCGTGTCATAGCGAATCAACCGCTCGGCGAGGACCGTCTCGTCGACCATTGCGAGATCAGGATAGGGCGGTGTCCGGCAGCGACAGCTACTGCCACGACACTGCGATCGTGGTCGCCTGGCTCGGCGAGATCGAGCACTGGGCGGTGGCGGCGGGGAGCGCCTGCACCGTCTGGCAGTCGCTCACGCTGGCGACCTGATGCTGGGTTCCGTCCGTATACACCGGGTGGAAGTACAGCGTCTGCTGCACGTTCGAGCGCTCTTCAGCCGGGCCGCACTGGGTCGCGGGGCCACCGCTCCCGTCCCCGCACGAGATCCCGATGTCACCCGCCGTGCTCACGTATCCGTCGGCGGAATTCGCGTTGGTGACCGTCAGCACGTACGTCGCCACGCCGAAGTTGCCGGTGACCTCGGTGTCCGAGCTCACCGTGAAGCTGCAGCTCGGGCTCTGGGCGTCGCAGCTGCTGCTGCTCCAGCCGACGAAGTAGCTCGTCGGGTCCCACGTGGCGTTCAGCGACACGGTCGTCCCGCCCTCGACCTGCACGGGGATCGTGTCCGGCGGGGCCACGTTCGCCGTCAGCACGGCCCCGCTCGGCGCCGTGTACCGCATCTGCACGGTCCCGAGGCCGTAGCCGAGGTTTCGCCCGTCCGGGGTGCTGAGGGGCGGCGCCGAGTTCCCGAGCGTGACCGTGTACGTCGTCGGCGTCGGCGTCGGGTGAGTCGGGGTACTCGGGTTGTCCGGGTTGGTCGGCATCGTCGGGGTTGTCGCCGGCGTGCTCGGAATCGTCGGCGTGGAGGGAACGGTAGGCGACGTGGTCGGCGCCGTCGGAGCGGTCGATGTCGGCGTCGTCGAACCGCCACCCCCCAGCACGCGGCCGGTTACCGTGCAATCGATCTCGAGGCGCCTGACCGGGCAGGCGAGACCGGCGGTGACCCCGGAGAACTTGCGCGCCTCGCGCAGACGCCGGGCCAGCACCCCCTTGTGAAACGGCGACTTCGGGCTCTGGGCCGCCTTGCCCAGGCACTTCGTCCAGAACGCGCGCGCCGCCTCGCTGAACCTGCCGGCATTGATCAGTCGCGCGACGCCGGCGCAGTTCAAGCCGCCGACGCCGTAGTTGTAGAGAAACGAAGCTAGCCCGTCGACCTCGGTCTGGTCGAGCAGCCCGGGCTTGATCCGGGCGTTGATCGCGTCGATCACGGGCGCCAGGTCCCTGATTGCGAGCGCCAGCGCCTGCTCCTGGGTGATCCCGTCACGGTAGGGCGCGAGCTTGCTCGCGATCGCGGGGTTGTCGCACCAGCTGCCGAACACGATCACGTGGCCGTAGCCGATCGTGCAGTTGCTCATGCGCGAGGTGCAGCTGGTCCGCACCCGCCTCCCGTGACGGATGCGGTATTCCGGGCAGTCGTCGTAAGGGAACGCGCGATACCCCTCGTTGCCGAAGATGAACGACACGGTCGAGGGACCGATCGTGTACCCGCCGGAGGCGGACGCCGCGACCGATCCGCCCACCGCGATCGCTGCGAGCCAGCCGGCGAGCGCCGCCGGCACCGCAACCGCGGCCCGCCCGGCCAAGCGACGGCCGCCGCGTCGATGATCAATGCTCCGAGCCCCTCCGAGGCGTCCCATTGCTCACGGCCAATCTATACAAACCGACCCACCCGTGGTGGCGAGCCGGCAGGCCGCCACCACGGCGGCAACCGTCCGTCAGCCGGCTTCGGCGATCTGGAGGAACGCCTGAGCGCGACGCTTGTCGCGCTCGACCACGCGGCGCTTCTCGGTGTCGTCGCCGGCGGCGTCGAGCTCGCGCTCGGCCTCCTCGAGCCGCGCCTGCAGCTTGGCCGCGTCGAGCGATCCGGGCTCGACCGCCTCCTCGACCAGCAGCATCGCGTGGTTGCCACCCACCTGGAGGTACCCCTCGGCCTGGGCGAACCGGAGGATCTGCGACTCGCTGGTGTACAGCCGCAGCTCGGTCGGCTCGAGCGTCGCCAGCAGCGGCGCATGGTTGGCGAGGATCCCGATCTGGCCGAGCGTCGTGCGGGTCGAGACCATCTCGACCTCGCCGGCGAACGCCTCCCCCTCCGGGGTCAGCACCTCGACCGTGAACTTCCGGTGGGCCATCAGTCCGTCTTCTTGGCGTCCTCGACCACCTGGTCGATCCCGCCCTTCATGTAGAACGCGCGCTCGGGCAGGTCGTCGTGCCTGCCGTCGAGGATCTCCTTGAAGCCGCGGATCGTATCGGCGATCGGCACGTATACGCCGGGCGTGCCGGTGAACTGCTCGGCAACGTGGAACGGCTGCGACAGGAACCGCTCGAGCTTGCGCGCGCGGTTGACCGTCACCCGGTCGTCGTCTGACAGCTCGTCGATCCCGAGGATCGCGATGATGTCCTGCAGGTCCTTGTAGCGCTGCAGCACCCGCTTGACGCGGTTGGCGACCTCGAAGTGCTCCTCGCCGAGGATCTCGCGCTTGAGGATCGTCGAGGTCGAGTCGAGCGGGTCGACGGCCGGGTAGATCCCCTTCTCGGCGATCGACCGCGACAGCGTCGTGGTCGCGTTCAGGTGGGCGAACGCTGATGCCGGCGCCGGGTCGGTGAGGTCGTCGGCGGGAACGTAGATCGCCTGGATCGAGGTGACCGAGCCCTTGCGGGTCGAGGTGATCCGCTCCTGCAGCTGACCCATCTCGGAGCTCAGCGTCGGCTGGTAGCCGACCTGCGAGGGCATCCGCCCGAGCAGCGCCGAGACCTCCGAGCCGGCCTGCACGAACCGGAAGATGTTGTCGATGAACAGCAGCACGTCCTGGCCCTCGTGGTCGCGGAAGTACTCGGCCATCGTCAGGCCTGCGAGCGCCACCCGCATGCGCGCCCCGGGCGGCTCGTTCATCTGGCCGAACACGAGCATCGTCTTGTCGATGACGCCCGACTCCTTCATCTCGAGCCACAGGTCGTTGCCCTCGCGCGAGCGCTCGCCGACGCCGCAGAAGGCCGACAGGCCGCCGTGCTCCTGCGCGAGGTTGTGGATCAGCTCCTGGATGATCACGGTCTTGCCGACGCCGGCGCCGCCGAACAGGCCGACCTTGCCGCCCTTCGCATAGGGCGCGAGCAGGTCCACGACCTTGATCCCGGTCTCGAACATCTCGGTCGTCGGGGTCAGCGCCTCGACCGCCGGAGCAGCGCGGTGGATCGGCCAGCGCTCGACGTCGGCGCTGAGCGGCTCGCCGAGGTCGATCGGCTCACCGAGCACGTTGAAGATCCGCCCGAGCGTGACGCGGCCGACGGGCACGGTGATCGGGGAGCCCGTGTCGAGCACCTCGGCGCCGCGCGCGAGACCGTCGGTCGTGTCCATCGCGACCGCGCGCACCCGGTCGTCGCCGAGGTGCTGCTGGACCTCGCAGACGAGCACCCCGCCCTCGTGAGCGCCGATGTCGATGTCCTCCTCGGCAGCGGCGGCCTTCGGCCGGGCGATCGTGATCGCGTGGTTGATCTCGGGGAGCTTGTCGGGGAAGACGGCCTCGATCACCACTCCCTGGATCTCCTCGATCCGGCCGACGTTGCGGGCTTCCTCCACCCCGCCGGCGTTGCGCTGCTGTTCGGTTGTCGCTGACATGTGTGCCTGTCTCCAGTTCGTGGTGAAACTCAGCCGATCCCCTCGGCTCCGGCGACGACTTCCATGATCTCCTGGGTGATCGCCGCCTGCCGGGCGCGGTTCATCTGCAGGGTGAGGTCCTCGATCAGCGTGCCGGCGTTGTCGGTCGCGTTACGCATCGCGGTCATGCGAGCGCCGTGCTCGGACGCGGTCGACTCGAGCAGCGCCCGGAACACCGAGATGACGACGTAGTCGGGAACCAGCCGGCGCAGGATCTCCTCGGGGCTCGGCTCGTAGTCGGGCGTCGCGCGTCGGGTGCGCGGCCGGCCGCCCGTCGCCTGCTCGCCACCGGTGCCGGCCGGCTGCTCGCCGCCTGCTCCGTCGCCGGCGTCCGCCAGGAGGCTCGCCTGCTGCAGCGGCAGCAGCGTCTCGCGCCGGACGACCTGCGAGATCGGCGAGACGTAGCCGTTGTAGAGGATCTCGACGCGGTCGACCTCGTCGTCCACGTAGGCCGCCATCAGCCGCTCGGCGATCCGCCGCGCGTCGGCGTACGCCGGCCGATCCGTGAATCCGGTGAAGCTCGCGGCCAGCTCCACCCCACGGAAGCTGAGCGAGGCGGCCGGCCGCCGGCCCGATGCGAAGTACACCGGAGCCGCCCCCTGCGCCTCGTGCTGGCGCCCGGCGGCGACGCCGGCGCGCACGATCTGCGAATTGAACGCGCCCGCCAGCCCGCGGTCGCCCGCGACCAGCAGGAGGCCGACCCGGGCGACCTGCGCGTGCTCTGACAGGATCGGCAGCTTCGGCACCCCCGCGGCAGCAGCCTCGGCCGCCTGGCTGGTCATTCGCCGGATCGCGTCGGCGTACGGCCGCAGCGCCTCGATCCGCTGCTCGGCACGCCGCAGGCGCGCGGCGGCGACCATCTCCATCGCGCGGGTGATGGTCTGGATGTTCTTGACCGCGGAGATGCGGTTTCGGACGTCGCGCTGCGAGGCCATCTGTCTGTGCGAACGGCGCCGGCGCTAGGCGGCCAGCGCCTCGCCCCCCTCGTCGAGCGGGTGGCCCTCCTCGTCGAGGTCGTAGCCGAAGTCCTCCGCGTACTGCCTCACCGCGGCCTCGACCGCAGCGATGCTCTCGTCGGACCAGTCGCCGCCGGCGATCCGCGCAAGCAGATCGGGCTCACGCCCGCGCACCGTCTCGGTCAGCCCCGCGAGGAAGTGCTCGACCTTGTCGACCACGATCCGGTCGAGGTATCCGTTGGTGGCGGCATAGATCTGCACCACCTGGTCCTCGGCCGCCATCGGCTGGCGCTCATCCTGGTTGAGCGTCTTGACGAGCCGCTCGCCTCGCGCGAGCTGCCGCTGGGTGTCCGGGTCGAGCTCGGAGCCGAACTGCGCGAACGCCTCGAGCTCGCGGTACTGCGAGAGCTCGAGCTTGAGCCGGCCGGCGACCTTGCGCATCGGGCCGATCTGGGCCGAGCCGCCGACCCGGGAGACCGAGATGCCGACGTTGATCGCCGGACGCACACCCGAGTAGAACAGCTTCGGCTCGAGGAAGATCTGGCCGTCGGTGATCGAGATCACGTTCGTCGGGATGTAGGCCGAGACGTCCCCGGCCTGGGTCTCGATCACCGGCAGCGCCGTCAGCGAGCCGCCGCCGAGATCGTCGTTCAGCTTCACGGCGCGCTCGAGCAACCGCGAGTGGAGGTAGAAGACGTCACCCGGATACGCCTCACGGCCCGGCGGGCGCCGCAGCAGCAGCGACATCTGCCGGTAGGCGTAGGCGTGCTTGGTGAGGTCGTCGTAGATCGCCAGCGCCGCCTTGCCCTTGTACAGGAAGTACTCGCCCATCGCGCAGCCCGCGTACGGCGCCAGGAAGGTGATCGGCGCGGCCTCGTCGGCGGCAGCCATCACGATGATCGTGTTGCCGAGGGCGCCCGCGTCCTCGAGCGTCTTGGCGAGCTGCACGACCGTCGCCTTGCGCTGGCCGATCGCGACGTACACGCAGATCAGGTCGCGGTCCTTGTTGTTGATGATCGTGTCGAGCGCGATTGCGGTCTT
>DAHUYL010000096.1 GCA_027315255.1 Solirubrobacterales bacterium
TCGCTGTACAACGAATCTCCGGACGGACCGATCCTCCCCACCCCCGTGATCGGGATGGTCGGCAAGCTGCCGGACGCCTCCAGCGCCGGGCGGCTCGCGTTCGCGCGCGCGGGGGACGCGATCGCGCTCGTCGGCAGCTACAGCCCGACCCGCGCCGGCTCGGAGCTGGCAAAGCTCCAGGGTGATTCCCCCGCCGGGGCCCTCCCGTTCAAGGACGGCAAAGCGATCCTCGACGCGCAGGAAAGCGTTCGTCGGGGGGTGCGGTCACGGGCGCTCCAGAATGCACATGACATCGCCGAGGGCGGCATCGCGGTCGCGCTGGCCGAGTGCTGCATCGCCGGTGGGATCGGGGCGCGCGTCCGGCTCCCGAAGGGGCTCGATCCGTTCGGCGAGGACCTCGGGAGCGCGTTCGTCGTCTCCGGCGCGGTTGCGGACCTCGGCGGCCTCGAGATCATCGGCGAGGTCGGCGGCGACCGGCTCGACATCGAGGGGCTGCTCGACGTCGCGGTCGACGCGCTCGTCGAGGCCCACCGGACCGGTCTAGACAGGGCCCTGCGCTAGCCTGGGGACGGGGCACCACACGTGACTGCACTCACAGACGATCGCGACGGACCGCGCGATGAGTGCGGGGTGTTCGGCATCTACGCCCCCGAGCAAGACGTCGCCCGCCTGACCTATTTCGCGCTGTACGCGCTCCAGCATCGCGGTCAGGAATCGGCCGGGATCGCGACCGCCCTGCGCGGCGGCTCGATCCTCGCGATCCGCGAGCAGGGGCTCGTCTCGCAGGTGTTCAACGACCACATGCTGCGCTCGCTCGTGGGCGACATTGCGATCGGCCACGTCCGCTACTCGACCACCGGCGCCTCGGCCTGGGAGAACTCGCAGCCGATCGTCCGCGACGACCGGCGCGGCCTGGCGCTCGCGCACAACGGCAACCTGACCAACGCGGTCGAGCTGCACTCCGAGCTGCGCGGCCGCGACGTGCCGTTCCACTCGACCTCCGACTCCGAGATCATCGCCGCGATGCTCGCGAGCCATCCCGCGGAGCGGATCGAGGATGCGGTCGCGGACGTGCTGCCACGGCTGCGCGGCGCGTTCTCGACGGTCGTGATGACCGATGAGCGCGTCGTCGCGTTCCGCGATCCGCACGGCGTTCGCCCGCTGGCGCTCGGGGTGATGCGCGCGGACGGCGAGCAGCCCGTCTGGTGCGTCGCCAGCGAGTCGTGCGCGCTCGATCTGATCGGCGCCGAGTACGTCCGCGATGTCGCGCCCGGCGAGATCGTCACGCTCGACGAGCACGGCGTCAGCTCCCGGTTCGTCGCGCAGGACCAGCGACACGCGTTCTGCGTGTTCGAGTACATCTACTTCGCGCGGCCGGACTCGCGGATGGGCGGTGAGCGCCTGCAGGTGGCGCGCGGACGGATGGGCGAGATCCTGTGGCGCGAGGCGCCGGTCGACGCCGACCTGGTGATCGCGATCCCCGACTCCGGTAACGCCGCCGCGCGCGGGGTCGCGCGCGCCTCGGGGATCCCCCAGGACGACGGCTTCATCAAGAACCGCTACGTCGCACGCACGTTCATCCAGCCCGGGCAGCAGCTGCGGCGCAACGGCCTGCGGCTGAAGTTCAACCCGCTGCCCGAGGTCGTCCGGGACAAGCGGCTGATCGTCGTCGACGACTCGATCGTGCGCGGCAACACGATGCCGCAGATCGTCGGGATGCTGCGCGAATCGGGTGCACGCGAGCTGCACCTGCGGATCTCCTCGCCGCCGATCAAGCACCCGTGCCACTACGGGATCGACATGTCGACGCGCGAGGAGATGATCGCCCACGGCCGCACCGTCCAGGACGTCGCCGATGAGCTGGGCGCGGACTCGCTGCACTATCTCTCGCTCGAGGGTGTCTACGAGGCGATCCGTGGCGAGCCGGGCTCGCATTGCGACGCGTGCTTCAGCGGGCGCTACCCGCTGCCGGGGAGCGAGCACGCGGCTGGCAAGGACGCGCTCGAGCACGCGCCGCTGCCACTCCTCAGCGGTGCCTGAGTCGCCTGAGCCATTCCGGGTCTCCGTGCTCGCCTCGGGCGAGGGCACCAACCTGCAGGCGCTGCTCGACCAGCTGCACGGTCGGGACGGGATCGAGCTGGTGGCGGTGGGGTCTGACAAGCCGGCCGCACGCGCCTTGGCGCGTGCGCGTGCGGCCGGGGTGCCGGCCGGCGTGTTCGAGGCCGCCGCGTATGGCGGCGACCGGGTCGCGCGCGACCGCGCGGTCGGCAGCTGGCTGCTTGACCGGGGCTCCCAGCTGGTCGTGCTCGCCGGTTACATGCAGCTGGTCAGCCCGGCGTTCCTCGGGCTGTTCCCTGGTGCGGTGATCAACGTCCATCCGGCGCTGCTGCCGGCGTTCCCCGGACTCGACCCGGTCGGGCAGGCGCTCGCCTATGGCGTCAAGGTGTTCGGCGTAACCGTCCACTTCGTCGACGAGGGCGTCGACTCCGGCCCGGTGATCCTGCAGCGCGCGATCGAGCTGCCCGCCGCCCGCGAGCCCGACGACGTGCTGCCGGCCCTCCACGCGGTCGAGCACCAGCTGTTGCCGCAGGCGGTGCGTTTGATCGCAGGCGGTGCCGTCCGGCTCGACCCGCTGCACGGCCGGCGGGTGATCGTCGATCCCGCCGAGCGGTAGAGTCGCGGGGTGATGGAGTCGGGGACGAAGGCCGATCGCATGTTGGGCTCCGCCGCGGCGGGCGAAGTCCAGATCGGCCGGGCGCTCCTGTCCGTCTCCGACAAGACCGGGATCATCGAGTTCGCACGCGGGCTCGACGAGCTGGGGATCGAGATCGTGTCGACCGGCGGCACCGCTCGCGAGCTGGGCGAGGCTGGGATCCCGGTCCGCTCGATCACGGACCTGACCGGTTTTCCCGAGATCATGGACGGGCGCGTCAAGACGCTGCATCCGAAGCTCTATGCCGGGTTGCTCGCGGTTCGCTCGAACATCGACCACGTCGAATCGGCACGCGAGCACGACGTCGAGCCGGTCGACCTCGTGTGCGTCAACCTGTACCCGTTCGAGCGCACGGCTGCCACGCGCGGGGTGAGCGATGCAGAGGTGATCGAGAACATCGACATCGGCGGCCCGACGATGATCCGGGCGGCGGCCAAGAACTTCCCGTTCGCGGCCCCGGTCGTGTCGCCCGAAAGCTACGACGCGGTCCTGGCCGAGCTGCGCGACTCCGATCGGCGGCTGTCGCTGCAGACGCGCGAGAGCCTCGCCGCTGAGGCGTTCGCCTACACGGCGCGTTACGACACGGCGATCGTCCGTTGGTTCCAGGAGCGCAACGAGGACTTCCCGCCGCTGATGCTGAGGGCGTTCGAGCGAGTGCTCGAGCTCCCCTACGGCGAGAACCCCCACCAGCGGGCCGCGTACTACACCCAGGTCGGGGCACGCACTCACGTCCTGTCGATGGTCGCTCAGCTGAGCGGCAAGGAGCTGTCTTTCAACAACCTGCTCGACCTCGACTCCGCGCGACTGCTGCTGGCGGAGTTCAAGGTGCCGGCGTGCGTGATCGTCAAGCACAACAACCCGTGCGGTGTCGCGCTCGGCTCGACCGCGCTCGAGGCCTACGGGCGGGCGCTTGCGTGCGATCCCATGTCGGCGTACGGGGGGGTCGCGTGCCTCAACAAGCGCGTCGACGCGGAGCTCGCGGCGGCGCTCGGCGAGCAGTTCATCGAGGTGCTGCTGGCGCGCGGGTACGATGACGACGCGCTCGAGCAGCTGACGAGCAAGCGCAGGAACATGCGGATCCTCGACGACCGCGAGCGGCGCAACCCGAACCTGCTCGACCCGGCCCTGCGCCAGGTCGTCGGCGGCATGCTCGTCCAGGACCGCGACTCCGACGTCGAGGAGCGGGCCGACATGCAGGTCGTCTCCGAGCGGCGGCCGAGCGAGACGGAGTACCAGGAGCTGGCGTTCGCGTGGCGGGTCTGCAAGCACGTACGCTCGAACGCGATCGTGCTCACGCGCGGCGGCGCGACGGTCGGGATCGGGGCCGGCCAGATGAGCCGCGTCGACGCCGTGCAGATCGCGATCGAGAAGGCGCAGAGCTCGCTCGCGGGTGCGGTGCTGGCCTCCGACGCGTTCTTCCCGTTCGCCGACGGGCCGAAGCTGGCGCTCGAGGCCGGGATCACCGCGATCATCCAGCCGGGCGGCTCGGTCCGCGACCCCGAGGTCGTCGAGGCGGTCGACAACGCCGGGGCATCGATGGTGTTCACGAGCCGGCGGCACTTCCGCCACTGACGGGTTGACGATGGCCTCGGACGCTGAGACCGGGGTCGTCCGGCTGGGTGGTGACCCGCCCTCACCCTACGAGGAGCGCTACTCGTTCAGCCGGGTGGTTGCCTGCGGGCCGTTCGTGCTGGTCGGCGGCACGACCGCGGTCGATCCGTGCGGGGCGGTGCTCGGCTCGACGGCCTACGAGCAGACGGTCGAGATCATGCGCAAGCTGGCGCACGAGCTCTCACGCGGTGGCGCCGGCCTGGGCGATGTGATCCAGACCCGTGTGTACGTGACCGACATCGGGCGGGCCGACGAGGTCGGCCGGGCGCATGCCGACGCCTTCGGGGAGGTCCTTCCGCTGATGACGATGGTCGAGGTCGCCGCGCTGATCGACCCGCGCATGCTGGTCGAGATCGAGGCCGTCGCCTACCGCGCTCCGTAGTCCCGAGGGTCCCGTGAGCCCGGGCTGCGCCTGCCGGGCGTGGCGCCGGATACGCCATTATGCGACTCGAGCCGCCGTAGCTCAGTTGGTAGAGCAGCGGACTTTTAATCCGACGGTCGCAGGTTCGAATCCTGCCGGCGGCATCGGAAGTCGCTGGAAAACGGCGCTTTTGGACTTGTGCGGATCCGGACGATCTGCAACTATGTCCCCAATATGTCCCGAGATCGGTTCGCGATTGGCGTCCCCACCGGCCACGTGTTTCGGGTGGAGCGGGTGCGAGGTCCGGTCTGGTACGCGAAGTACCGCCTGCCCGATGGACGCCAGGTACAGAAGAAGCTCGGGCCGGCGTGGACCGATCGCGGCCGTCCGCCGGCCGGCTACTTCACGAAGCGGCTCGCCGAGGCGTGGCTGCGGCAGTTGCTCGACGAGGCGCGGCGCGGGGTCCTGCCCGGCCTGGTGCGCACCGGCATCACGTTCGCCGACGCGGCGCAGGAGTGGTTGCGTTTCATCGAGGAGGACCGGGGCCGGAAGCCCTCGACGCTGAAGGACTACCGCTCGGCGTTGAATGCGCATCTGCTGCCGGCGTTCGGCGATCGGCCGGTCGAGTCGATTGCCGCCGAGGACATCGAGCGCTGGCGCCGGTCGCTGACGAGCCTGTCGAGCCGGTCGAAGAACAAGCTGCTGATCCAGCTGCACGGGATCTTCCGCCGCGCCCAGATCGTGTGGGCCGTGCCGGTCAATCCACTCGCGCGAGTGGAGAAGCATCCGCTGCGGGCGAGCGGCGACATTGAGGTGTTCGCTCCCGAGGAGGTGTGGGCGCTCGTGCGCGCCGCCGCGTCGGTCACCGACGCGGCTCTATTCCTGACGGCGGCGTTCACCGGTCTGCGGATGGGTGAGCTGCTTGCGCTGCGCTGGCGTGACATCGACTTCCCCGGCTCTGTGGTACGCGTTCGCGGCAGCTACGCGGCGGGGCACTTGACAACGCCGAAGTCAGGGAAGGTTCGGTCGGTCCCGCTGGCGCCAGACGTGGCGAGCGCGCTGTCGCGGCTCGGTCAGCGGGGGCACTGGACCGGCGACGACGATCTCGTGTTCTGCGGCGAAGCCGGCGGCTACCTCGACGGCTCCGCCCTCCGTCGCCGGTACAAGGCCGCGCTCGCCTCCGCGGGGCTTCGCTCCCTGCGGTTCCATGACCTGAGGCACACATTCGGAACGCGGATGATCGCCAAGGCCGACATCCGCCGTGTGCAAGAGTGGATGGGCCACGCTGACATCCAGACAACAATGAAGTACCTCCACTATGCCCCGCATGAGGAGGACGCGCGTTTGGTGGCGGAGGCCTTCGAGGTCCGAATGGGCCAGCAGGACTTGGGGGCGTCCTAGGGCACGTTTCTAGACTTGCGCGCTTCATGGGCGTCCAGACAAGCAGTCCGCTCAATAGGGGCTCTCTCGGCATCGATGTGGTCAGTGTCAGGCTGTTCGGAGCGTGTGTAGTTCGTGTGGCAGGTGAAGGGTGATGGGGCCGCAGGTGAGCAGGATGAGCGCGAGCGCGGCCTTGGCGCTGTGGAATCCGTAGGCGCGG
>DAHUYL010000103.1 GCA_027315255.1 Solirubrobacterales bacterium
CCGTCGAGCGTGACGCACTCGAGCAGCTCGAAGCCGTGCTCGCCCAGCTGGCGCTCCTGGGCGTCGCGGGAGATGTAGTACTGGAGCGTCGCGTAGTCGTCCGCCGGCTCGTTGAGCACCGCGTAGCCGAGCTCGCGTTGCTGGAGCGGCCCGAGCTGGGCGCGGTTGCGAAGCGCGCGCGGCAATCGAACCAACCGCGGCGCCGCCCGCAGCGGGTTCCACCCGAGATTCCGCGACGGCGGACGAACGAGCGACTCGCAGCCGAGGTTGTGGGCGGAGAAGATCAGCAGCCCGCCGACGACGAGCAGGCGATGCAACTCGGCGAGCAGGTCGCGCCGCGGGCCGTCGCTCAGCAGGTCGAGCCAGCGATGGCCCGCGACGGCTGCATCGAAGCGGCCGTCGTCGAGGAAGTGCACGTCGCGCGGATCGCGCTGCACGAACGTGCAGGCCGGATGGCGCTCGCGGCAGCGGTCGACCGCCGCCTGCGACGGCCCGAGGCCCGTCAGCGAGCGCGCGCCCAGCGCCAGCGCCGCGGTCAGGCTGCCGCCGGCCGTGCCGAGCTCGAGCACGTCGCCTCGGAGCTGCTCACGATGGCGCCGCAGCAGCCCCAGCTCGGCCGGCCGGAGCGCCAGCTGCGCGCGCCTGCGCGCAGGCTTCGGGCTCGCCCAGTGCCGAGCGTTGACCGCCTCGACGGTCCACGGCCGCCGGCCGACCTGCAAAGAGAGCTCGTCACGATCCCACCTCACACCCCCAGAATCGGCCACGACCACCCCCCTCCAGCCCGTAGTAGCCCGCAGCGCCACAGCGATCGGAGGCCCGCCAGCCCGGGAGCAGACGCCGCTACTCGGCGTGGTCGCCGGCGCCGTTGGAGTCGACCGGGGGAAGGTCGAGCTCGGAGAACTCGTCGTCGAAGCCGAACGAGGCGCCGGTGCCGATGTCCTCGAGATCGGACAGGTCGGCCTCGAGGCCCCCGAAGCCGACCAGCGACTCGCCCTCGGTCAGCCCGAGCTCAGCGGCGAGGTCGTCGTGATCCAGCAGGCTGACCTCGTCGATCCCGCGCGGCAGCGGCTCCGCCGGCTCGATCTCGATCCGGCGGTAGCGCTTCAGCCCGGTCGCCGCCGGGATCAGCTTGCCGATGATCACGTTCTCCTTGAGCCCGTTGAGCCGATCGACCTTGCCCTCGAGCGCGGCGTCGGTCAGCACCTTCGTGGTCTCCTGGAAGGACGCCGCCGACAGGAACGAGTCGGTGTTCAGCGACGCCTTCGTGATCCCGAGGATGATCTCCTCCGCCTGGGCTCCCTCGCCGCCGGCCTCCATCACCGCCCGGTTGATCCGGGCGTACTCGTGGCGATCGACGAACTGGCCCGGCAGCAGGTCGGTGTCGCCCTTCTGGTCGACCCGCACCTTCTTCATCATCTGGCGCACGATCAGCTCGATGTGCTTGTCGTTGATGTCGACGCCCTGGGACTTGTAGACCTCCTGCACCTCGCGGACGAGGTACAGCTCGGTGTTGGTCCGCCGCTCCACGGCGTCCTTGCCGCCGTGGGCGAGGATCTCGGCCGGGTACAGCGACCCCTCGTTCAGGGCCTGTCCGACCTCGATCTGCTGACCGTTGCGCGCGTACAGGATCGTCCGCCGCGGGAACGTGTGGCGGTGCTCCTCGCCGCCGGCGTCGGTGATCACGACCGTGATCGACTTGTCGCCGTCCTCGAGCGTGACCGACCCGGCAACCTCGGAGATCTTCGCGAGGCCCTTCGGCTTGCGCGCCTCGAACAACTCCACGACGCGCGGCAGGCCGTGCGTGATGTCCGCGCCGGCGATCCCGCCGTAGTGGA
Source organism: Solirubrobacterales bacterium (assembly GCA_027315255.1). Taxonomy (GTDB): domain Bacteria; phylum Actinomycetota; class Thermoleophilia; order Solirubrobacterales; family Solirubrobacteraceae; genus Palsa-465. The sequence continues at coordinate 1,836 of DAHUYL010000103.1, forward strand.
ACGTACGCATCGTCAGCTGGGTGCCGGGCTCGCCGATCGACTGGGCGGCGATGATGCCGACCGCGTCGCCGATCTGCGCGAGCTTGCCGGTCGCCATCGAGCGGCCGTAGCACGCCTGGCAGACGCCCGTCGGGGCCTCGCACTTCAGCACCGACCGGACCGGGACGCGGACCACCTCGCCCCGCCCGAGCTGCTCGGCGTAGGCCTCGACCAGCGCGGCCAGCTCCGGCCGGTCGACCTCGACTCCCTGCTCGACGATCACCGATCCGTCCGGCGCGGTGATCGGACGCGCGGCGATCCGGCCGATCAGGTTCTCGTTCGGCTCGGCCCCGGCGCGCTCGAGCCGCGTCTCCGAGTCGAACTCGATGTGCGTGACCGGGCTGCCGATGTACTCGCTCGTGCCGCAGTCCTCCTGGCGGATGATCACGTCCTGCGAGACGTCGACCAGCCGGCGGGTCAGGTACCCCGAGTCGGCCGTGCGCAGCGCCGTGTCGGCGAGGCCCTTGCGCGCCCCGTGCGTCGAGATGAAGTACTCGAGCACGTCCAAGCCCTCCATGAAGTTGGACTTGATCGGGCGCTCGATGATCTCCCCCTTCGGGTTGGCCATCAGGCCGCGCATGCCCGCCAGCTGGCGGATCTGCTGGAACGAGCCGCGAGCACCCGAGTTGGCCATCATGAAGATCGGGTTGAGCTCGTCGAGGTTGGCGACCATCGCCTTGGCGACCTCGTCGGTCGCCTCGCCCCACAGGTTCGTCACGGCCTCGTGACGCTCGATCTGCTCCATCTCGCCTTCGAGGTACTGCGCCTCGATCTCGGCCAGGCGCCCGTCGTAGCGGGACAGGATCTCCGCCTTCTCCGGCGGCGTCTGCACGTCGTTCTTGGAGATCGTGACCCCCGCCTGGGTGGCGTAGTGGAAGCCGATGTCCTTGAACGCGTCGAGCACCTGCGAGATCGACGCCGCCCCGTAGCGCTGGACGAGATCGTCGACCAGCTGGGTGGTGTCCTTCTTCTTCATCGAGCGGTTGACGAACCGGTAGCTGCCCGGGTCGAACTGGTCGCCGAGCGCGGTGGCCAGCGCCCGCTCGATCTTGTCGTTGTAGATGATCCGACCGACCGTGGTCAGCACATGGCCGCCCTCGAGGCCGACGGGACGGTACTCGGCGAGCGTGTGCAGGCCGACGACCCCGTTCTCGTAGGCGAGCTCGGCCTCCTGCGCCGTCCGGTACACCTGCGGCCGGTCGCCGCCGGGCACGCGGCTCTCGCGCAGCTGCTCCTCGATCTCGGCCAGCTCGGTCTCGGTCTTGCCGTACGTCAGGTAGTAGGCGCCCAGGACCATGTCCTGGGTCGGGGTCGCGAGCGGTGCACCGTGCGCGGGCGACAGGATGTTGTTGGCCGACAGCATCAGGATCCGCGCCTCGGCCTGCGCCTCGGCCGACAGAGGCAGGTGCACGGCCATCTGATCGCCGTCGAAGTCGGCGTTGAACGCGTGACAGACGAGCGGGTGGACCTGGATCGCCTTGCCCTCGACCAGCACCGGTTCGAACGCCTGGATCCCCAGGCGGTGCAGCGTCGGCGCGCGGTTGAGCAGCACCGGATGCTCGTGGATCACCTCTTCGAGCACGTCCCACACCTCGGGGATCATCGAGTCGACCATCTTCTTGGCCGCCTTGATGTTCTGCGCCGACTTGCGCTCGACCAGGCGGGCCATGATGAACGGCTTGAACAGCTCGAGCGCCATCAGCTTCGGCAGCCCGCACTGGTGCAGGCGCAGCCACGGCCCGGCGACGATCACGCTGCGGCCGCTGTAGTCGACGCGCTTGCCGAGCAGGTTCTGGCGGAAGCGGCCCTGCTTGCCCTTGAGCATGTCGGACAGCGACTTCAGCGGGCGGTTGCCCGGGCCGGTCACCGGGCGACCGCGGCGGCCGTTGTCGAACAGCGCGTCGACGGCCTCCTGCAGCATCCGCTTCTCGTTGTTGACGATGATCTCGGGGGCGCCGAGGTCGAGCAGCCGCTTGAGGCGGTTGTTGCGGTTGATCACGCGGCGATAGAGATCGTTGAGATCGGAGGTCGCGAAGCGGCCGCCGTCGAGCTGCACCATCGGGCGCAGCTCCGGCGGGATCACCGGAACCGCCTCGAGGATCATCATCTCGGGCTTGTTGCCCGAGTTGAGGAACGCGGTGACGACCTTCAGCCGCTTGACCGCACGGGCCTGCTTCTGACCCTTCGCCGTCTTCACCTGATCCTGGAGGTCGTCCGACTCGGCGTCGAGGTCGACCTGCTGGAGCAGGTCGCGAACGGCCTCCGCGCCCATCCCGCCGCGGAAGTACTCCCCGAACCCGAACGGCGAGCCGAAGCGGTCCTTGAGCTCGCGGAACAGCGTCTCGTCGTTGATGACGTCCTTGGCCTTCATCGACTTGAACAGGTCCCACACCTGGCGCATCCGCTCAGCCGCGTCCTCGATGTAGGCCTCGGTGTCGTCGATGTCCGCCTGGAAGGACTTGCGGACGTCCTTGAGGAGCTTGTCGCGCTCCTCGTCGGACAGCTTCGCGACGTTGACGTCGAGCGACTCGGCCCAGAGGTGGTCCTCGTCGGAGAAGTTGCGGTCGGTCTTGGCGGTCTCGAGGAACTGGACCCGGCGCTCGAGCGACTCCTTCAGCTCGAGGATCCGCTCCTCCTTCTCGGCGGCGTACGCGTCGAGCACCTTGGTGACCTCGCCTTCGAGCGTCTCGATGTCACGGGCGCGTGCCTCGTCGTCGACCCACGTGACCATCGACGCGGCGAAGTACAGGACCTTCTCGAGCTCCTTGGGGGCCATGTCGAGCAGGTAGCCGATCCGGCTGGGGACACCCTTGAAGAACCAGATGTGGCTGACGGGCGCGGCCAGGTCGATGTGGCCCATGCGCTCGCGCCGGACCTTCGAACGGGTCACCTCGACGCCGCAACGCTCGCAGACGATGCCCTTGTAGCGCACGCGCTTGTACTTGCCGCAGTAGCACTCCCAGTCCTTCGTCGGACCGAAGATGCGCTCGCAGAACAGCCCGTCCTTCTCGGGCTTGAGCGTGCGGTAGTTGATCGTCTCGGGCTTGGTCACCTCTCCCGAGCTCCAAGACCGGATCTGCTTGGAGGAGGCGAGGCCGATTTCGATCGCGTCGAAGTTGTTGATGTCGATCAAGGTGAATCCTTCTCAGTGGTGTGGCCGGGGTGTGCCAGATAAGTGGGTCGTATGGGGTGCTTGGCGAGTGCCGAATCAGTCAGGACAGACGCCACGTAAGCGAGGCGGGCCGGTCAGCGACGGCGTCCGCGCGGCGGCCGGGGTCAGTTGCAAGCCACGGGCGCCGAGCCATCGCCAATGTCAACCTAGACCTCGTCCTCCTCGAGGACGCCCTCAGCGTCGCCGGGGCCGATGTCGGCGTCGAGCATCGGATCGACGTCCGTGGCGAAGTCCTCGGCCTCGAGGTCCTCGCCCGCCTCGAGGTCGGGATCCTCGTCCTCGACCTCTTCCGCCGAGGCCTCGAGCGTCTCGCCCTCGTGCTCGGTTCCCTCGTCGGCCGCGCCGTCGGTGGCGCGGACGCCGCTCAGGTCGATGCCGAGCTCCTCGGCCGCGCGCAGGAGATCGTCGTCCTCCTCGCGCATCTCGGCCCGCTCGCCCTCCTCGGAGACGACGTTGACGGCGAGTCCGAGCGACTGCATCTCCTTCAAGAGGACCTTGAAGGACTCGGGGATCGAGGGTTCGGCGATGTTCTCGCCCTTGACGATCGCCTCGTACGCCTTGACGCGCCCGACCGTGTCGTCGGACTTGATCGTCAGCATCTCCTGGAGCGTGTAGGCGGCGCCGTACGCCTCGAGTGCCCACACCTCCATCTCGCCGAACCGCTGGCCGCCGAACTGCGCCTTGCCGCCCAGCGGCTGCTGGGTGACGAGCGAGTACGGGCCGGTCGAACGGGCGTGGATCTTGTCGTCGACCAGGTGCAGGAGCTTGAGGATGTACATGTAGCCGACGGTGACCAGCTCGCTGAACGGCTCCCCGGTGCGCCCGTTGAACAGGCGCACCTTGCCGGAGGACTGCTCGCCCGGCCGCCGCTTCTTGTCGACGTCCATCCGGATCGCGCCCTTGTGCTCGTCCTGCCAGCGAACGAGGGCCTCGTCGACGTCGAACACAGTCGCGCCGTCGAACACCGGGGTCGCCACGTACACCTTCGGGTCGGCGCCGTCGGTCGCATTGACCGCCCGCACCTTCGCCGCCGCCTTGGCCTCCGAGCCGTCCTGATACCAGCCGTTGGCCGCGACCCACCCGAGGTGGGTCTCGAGCACCTGGCCGAGGTTCATCCGGCTCGGCACGCCGAGCGGGTTGAGGATCACGTCGACGGGCGTGCCGTCCTCGAGGAACGGCATGTCCTGGACGTCGACGATCTTCGAGATCACGCCCTTGTTGCCGTGACGGCCGGCGAGCTTGTCGCCCTCGGAGATCTTGCGCTTCTTGGCGACGAACACCCGCACGAGGTCGTTCACGCCGGGCGGCAGGTCGTCGCCCTCGTCGCGGCTGAACGTCTTGACGTCGATCACGACGCCGCCCTCGCCGTGCGGGACCTTCAGGCTGGTGTCGCGAACCTCGCGCGCCTTCTCCTTGAAGATCGCGCGAATCAGCTTCTCCTCGGCCGTCAGCTCGGTCTCGCCCTTCGGCGTGACCTTGCCGACCAGCAGGTCGCCCGAGGTGACCTCTGCCCCGATGCGGACGATTCCGCGGTCGTCGAGGTTGCGCAGCGACTCCTCCGAACGGTTCGGAATGTCGCGGGTGATCTCCTCGTCGCCCAGCTTCGTCGTGCGAGCGTCGATCTCGTACTCCTCGATGTGGATCGAGGTGAGCTCGTCGTCCTGAACGAGGCGGTTGGAGAGGATGATCGCGTCCTCGAAGTTGTAACCCTCCCACGACATGAAGGCCACCAGCAGGTTCTTGCCGAGCGCCATCTCGCCCTGGTCGGAGGCCGACCCGTCGGCGAGCACCGTGCCCTCCTGCACCTCCGTGCCGGCGCTGATGATCGGCTTCTGGTGGATCAACGTGCCCTGGTTGGAGCGCATGAACTTCTGCAGCGGATACTCGTCGCGCCCGCTGCCGTCCGCGCGCTCGACGACGATCAGCTCGGCGTCGATGTAGCGGACGGTGCCGGCAGCGCGGGCGAGGACCACGTCACCGGTGTCGATCGCCGCCCGGCGCTCCATGCCCGTGCCGATCAGCGGCGCGTCGGTGACCAGCAGCGGAACGGCCTGGCGCTGCATGTTGGAGCCCATCAACGCGCGGTTGGCGTCGTCGTGCTCCAGGAACGGGATCATCGCGGTCGCGACCGACCAGATCTGCTCGGGCGAGACGTCGATCAGATCGACCTCCTCCGGCGGCACCGTCACGTACTGGCCCGCCTGCGTGCGGCAGATGATCTCCTCGCCCTGCAGCCGCCCCTTGGCGTCGACCGGCGTGTTGGCCTGCGCGATCCTGCGCTCCTCCTCCTGCGTGGCGTCGAGCCGGACGATCTCGTCGGTCACGATCCCGTCCTTGACGACCCGGTAGGGAGAGGTGACGAACCCGTGCTCGGAGATCTCGGCGTATGCCGAGAGCGACCCGATCAGGCCGATGTTCGGTCCCTCGGGGGTCTCGATCGGGCACATGCGCCCGTAGTGGGTCGGGTGCACGTCGCGCACCTCGATCGGAGCACGCTCGCGGGTCAGGCCTCCCGCGCCGAGCGCGCTCAGGCGCCGGCGGTGGGTCAACCCGCTCAGCGAGTTCGTCTGGTCCATGAACTGGCTCAGCTGCGAGCTGCCGAAGAACTCCTTCAGCGCAGCCACGACCGGCCGGATGTTGACGATCGTCTGCGGCGTGATCGTGTCGGAGTCCTCGGTCGTCAGCCGCTCGCGGACCACCCGCTCCATCCGGTACAGACCGATCCGGAACGCCTCCTGGATCAGCTCCCCGACCGTCCGCAGCCGGCGGTTGCCGAAGTGCTCGTACTCGTCGAGGTGATCGGCGATCGGCTCGCGCGGCATCGACAGGGCCTCGGCCGCGTAGTCCTTGACGTCCCCGTCCGGCTCCTCCGGCATGCCGAGCAGCTTCGGCAGGCTGACCAGCTCGCGGACCAGGGCGATGATGTCGTCGTGGGTCAGCGTGCGCGTGTCGAGGTCGATGTCGAGCCCCAGCCGCGAGTTGAGCTTGTAGCGCCCGACGCGCGTCAGGTCGTAGCGCTTGGGGTCGAAGAACAGCTGGTTGAGCAGCGAGCGCGCGGCATCGACCGACGGCGGCTCGCCCGGACGCTGCTTCTTGAACAGCTCGATCAGCGCGCCTTCCTCGGTGCGAGTCGCCTCGGCATCGGCGTCGAGCGTCAGCCGGATGTACAGCGAGTCGTCGAACAGCCGCAGGATCTCCTCGTCGCTCGCGTAGCCCATCGCGCGCAGCAGGACGCTGACCGGCAGCTTGCGCTTGCGGTCGATGCGGACGTAGACGCGGCCCTTCTTGTCGATCTCCAGCTCGAGCCACGAGCCCCGCGCCGGCATCAGGTTCGCGATGAAGACCTGCTTCTCGCGGTCCTTGGGCTCCATCACGTACGCGCCCGGGCTGCGCACGAGCTGCGTCACGACCACGCGCTCGGTGCCGTTGATGATGAAGGTGCCGCGCTCGGTCATCCACGGGAAGTCGCCCATGAACACGGACTGCTCACGGATCTCGCCCGTTTCGCGGTTGATGAAGGCGACCGTGACGGTCAGCGGTCGCGCGTAGGTGAGATCCTTCTCGCGGCACTGCTCGAGCGAGGCGATCGGCGCGTCGAACTGGAACTCGCCGAACTGGACGGCGAGGTTGCCGGTGTAATCCTCGATCGGCGAGACGTCGTCGATCGTCTCGCGCAGGCCGCCGGCGACCGTGTCGGTCAGCCACTCGAACGACCGGCGCTGGATGTCGATCAGGTTGGGGACTTCAAGGACCTTGTTCAGGCGCGCGAAACTGCGGCGCGTCCGGGGGGCTGCAACGGTTGCCAAGACGGCTACTCCTCGGGCCGATGGAGGGAGAGACTTCGCGCGCAAAGAGACCTGGCTCAGGCCTCATCGGCGCGACCACCAAAGATAGCACACGGCAACACTGCCCCGTGCTTGGGACGGTCTAGCGCTCACGGACCCCGCCCGGAGTCTCCGCGTATGTGGCGCGGAGCCCGCTGAATGGGCGGCTGCGGCTATCGGCTGACGCGAGGAGTGTAGGGGCAAAGCGTCCGCAGCGCAAACCCGGATCTTGCAGTGGTCGCCCCGGCGACAGCGGCGCTCCCGTGCAAGATTCCTCCCGCAGCGCGCGCGAACCTGGCCTGCTGCAGCGGCTCGCCGCCGGAGACGGTGAATCCGCCGCCGGCGGCCGACATGAACGTCCGGTAGCGGTACATCAGCCGCTCGATCGCATCCAGTCGCGCCGGCTCACCCCTCCGCCGCTCCCATGTGTCCTGGTTCCGGCAGTACGGACAGCGCATCGGGCAGCCCGCGAGAAACGCGACCAGGCGCGTGCCGGGACCCGTCGACACCCCGACGGAGAGATCCCACGAGTGAAGCCACCCGATCGAGCGTGCCGGCGCCACCGAGCATGCCTGCACCCGCCGTCCGCGGGGCAGGCGAGCTGCGAGCAGGGCGACGTTCACAGCTGCTCGTGGAACGTGCGGCCGATCACATCCAGCTGCTGCTCGCGCGTCCAGCCCAGGCTCGAGCACCCCACCCGAAACCGGTTCGTGGCCGGACACGACGAGCCGGCCGGTGATCTCGTCACGGCCACCGTTGATCGCGTACAGCAGCATCTTGGCGAGGTTCACGCGGGCGCCGAAGAACTGCAACCGCTTGCCAACTTCCATCGCCGACACCCAGCAGGCGATCGCGGTGTCGTCACCCCACCGGCAGCGCAGTAACTCTCGTCGAACCGAAGTTGTTGCCCGCGGCCGAGTCCGATGGTGTCAGGGTCGCTAGCGTGGCGAGTTGCACGGTCGGGTCGACCCTGAGTGGGTAGCGGGCGTGCTGGTCGGCGATCCGGATGATCAGGCGGTTGCCGGAGACCGCAAGCCATGCGCGCAGCGGGGGCCCGCCGGCGACCAGTGAGCCGGCAGAGGCGGAACCGGCGAGAGCGCCTCCGGGCTGGAGGAGCTCGAGCGCCGGCGGATCGAGCGGGCGATCATCGCCGCGCTGCGGTTGCTGGCCGTCCCGGATGGCGCGCTGCTCGTGCTCGACGACGTGCAGTGGGCGTCGCGCCTCGAGCTGGCGGTGATCGAGGCGATTGCCGGCGAGGCCGGACTGGGTGTCCTGATCCTCGCACTTGCCCGATCGGCCGCCGATCTCTCCGGTCTGACCGCCGCCCGCGCCCTGCGCGCGGCGCAGGATGCGCAGCTGCTCGTGCCCGGCACCTGCCACCCCGGCTGGCTGGCGTTCCGCCATGCGCTCGTCCGCGAGTCGCTGCTTCAGACGATCTCGGCGAGCGCGGGCGCCGACCTGCACCGCCGGATCGGGATAGTGCTGGAGCCGTGGACGGGCACCGACCCCGAGGCACTGGTGGGTGTGGCGTACCACCTCGGGGCGGCTAGCGGAGTGGCCGGCTGGCGGCGCGCGGTGCGCTACGGGCTGCCGGTCGCGCGCGCCGCCTACGACGCCGGGGTCTATCACGGCGGCCGAGTTCAGCCGCCGGCTCGGGGCGCCGCGCTGGTTGTCGCGCTGCCAGGCGACGCTTGCGGACGGGTGAGGAGACGTTTGCGCGTATGCTGGGCCAGCGGGTCGCACTTGGCGGGTGGAGGGTGTCTCGGCGCCGTCGCGTCGTGCGGCGGTTGTGCGATCGTCTGCGGTGGCGACTATCAGTGACGTGGACGAGGAGGGGATTGATGATGCGAGTTCTTGGAGGGAGCCGGTGCGCTGGCCCTGCTGGCGGAGCACGATGGGCGGTGGGCGCGCGGCGGGCGATGGGCACGCTTGCCGGGCTCGCGGTGGCTGCCGGTCCGCTCGGCGCGACGGCCGCGGCGGACACGACCACGACGTTCAGCACTCCGGGGCAGTCCACGTTCACCGTCCCGGCGGGGGTCTCGAGCATTGCGGTGACGGCGGTCGGCGGCGCCGGAGGCGCGTGCTTTATAGCCGGCGGGGAGGGCGCGTCGGTGACGGGAACGTTCGCGGTCCTGCCGGGGCAGCAGTTGTCTGTCGGTGTCGCTGGAGCGGGTCCGGCCTGCGTGACCAGCGGCGCCGGGGGTGTCGGTGGCGGCGGCGCCGGCGGAACTGGTATCGGGGGCACCGGTGGCGGCGGGGGTGGCGCCTCGGAGGTGAGCAGCGGCGCGGTGTCCAATCTGCTGATCGTTGCGGGTGGTGGCGGCGGCGTCCCGGAGGCGGGTGCCGTAGGAGCAGGGAACGCCGGGTCGCCCGGTGCATCCGGTGCTTTCGCGGACGGCGGCGGCGCCGGCACTGCCACCGGCGGCGGCGCGGGCGGCGCCGACCTCGAGGGCAGCGCCTCCGGCGCGGCGGGAACGTTCGGGCAGGGCGGCGCGGGCGGCGGCGGCGGCGAGGTGGGCGGTGGTGGCGGGGGCGGCGGCTACTACGGTGGTGGTGGTGGTGGTGGTATAACGTCCAACGGACCTCCCGCGGGTGGTGGCGGGGGAGGCTCGAGCTTCCTGGCCGCGGATGCGACAAACACCAGCGGCCCGGTGCCCACGACCGCAGCCGCGAGCGTGACGATCACCGACGAGAGCTCGACGGCCAACCTCAGCACGAGCACGCTGACCATGGGCTCCGAGCCCCAGGGTTCGATCGGGTCAGAGCAGGTTGTGACGGTCACCAACAACGGAGACGCTGTGTTGCTTGTCTCCGGCGCACAACCGGACGGCACGGACCCCGGCGATTATCTGATCAGCGACCGCTGCCAGCTGCCGGTCGCCCCCGGGGGCAGCTGCCAGATCGGCGTACGCTTCGCACCCCAAGAGCAGGGCGTCAGCTCCGCGATGCTGACGCTCCTGACCAACGCGCTCATCGCGCCGGCGCCGATCGGTCTGTCGGGCACCGGCTTGCCTCCTGCCTCCGGTCCGCAGGGGCCGGCGGGAGCGCAAGGGCCGGCGGGAGCGCAAGGGCCGGCGGGAGCGCAAGGGCCGGCGGGAGCGCAAGGACCAGCGGGAGCGCAAGGACCAGCGGGAGCGCAAGGACCAGCGGGAGCGCAAGGACCAGCGGGAGCGCAAGGACCAGCGG